>NZ_BAAGSF010000005.1:0-464900 GCF_054782575.1 Pedococcus soli
GTGGGAGAGTAGGACGCAGCCGGACATACTTTCAAAAGGGCCTTCCCACACGGGAAGGCCCTTTTGGCATGCCCGCGTCCGCCAAGGCATTCCCAGGCATTTCCAGCGCACCCCAGGCCCGAGGTTGACCAACTCCTGACGTCCGGTCCCTTTTGTCCTGTACGGCATTGTTCTACGGTGGAGGACCCGGTGGCCTCAACGGCGCGGCCGCTGGGTTCCCTGTCTGCCGGCACCGCCGGCCCACCGCCCGGAGGCCCACCATGTCGTCACCGCGTCCTGTCGCCAGCGATCAGCCCGAGCGCGGACCGTCGTCCGCCCGCGAAGGTGAGGCCGCCCGCTCGCGCCGCCAGGTCCTCGGGATGGCGGTCCTGGGAGGAGCCGGGGCGACGGCCGCGCTGTTCGCTGCGCCGGCCAGCGCCCAGGGGGCGCAGGAGAAGGGCCGGCCGGGAAAGCCGGGGCGACCTGACAGGACCTTCCGGCTGACCGTGCTGGGCACGACCGACACCCACGGCAACATCCTCAACTGGGACTACTTCAAGGACACGGCGTACGACGACTCGGCGCACAACGACATCGGGCTGGCCAAGGTCGCCACCCTGGTCAAGCTCATGCGCGAGGAGCGTGGGGCGAAGAACACCCTCGTGCTCGACGCGGGTGACACCCTCCAGGGCACGCCCCTGGCCTACTACTTCGCGAAGATCGATCCCGTCACCGGCGGAGCGGTCCACCCCCTGGCCAAGGCGATGAACGCGATCGGCTACGACGCTGCGGCCCTGGGCAACCACGAGTTCAACTACGGCCTGGAGACGCTGCGCGCGTTCGAGGACCAGTGCGACTTCCCACTCCTGTCGGCCAACACCGTCGACTGGACCACGGGCGCCCCGGCGTTCGCGCCCTACGTCATCAGGTCGTACAAGGTGAAGGGTGTCCCGAAGCCGGTGAAGGTCGGGGTGCTCGGTCTGGTCACCCCCGGCGTCGCCATCTGGGACAAGGCGAACGTCGAGGGCCTGCTGAGGTTCCCTGGGATCGTCGAGCAGGCCAAGGTGTGGGTCCCCAAGCTCAAGAAGGCCGGCTGCGACGTCGTCATCGTGTCGTGCCACTCCGGCGCGAAGCCCGGGTCGTCCTACGGTGATGCCCTGCCCTACCCCGAGAACGCCTCACGTCAGCTGGCCGAGCAGGTCGCCGGGGTGGATGCGGTGCTCGTCGGGCACGCCCACGTCGAGATCCCCGAGGAGCTCGTCGCGAGCACCGTCACCCCGGGCAAGCAGGTGCTCATCACCGAGCCGCTCAAGTGGGGGATGCGGCTGTCGGTGATGGACCTCGACCTGGTGCACGACGGCAGGCGCTGGTCCCTCGCCGCGGCACACGCCCACCTCCTCAACGCCAACACGGCACCGGAGGACCCGACCGTCGCCGCGCTGGTGCGCGAGGACCACGCGGTGGTCCGGACCTACGTGAACTCCGTCATCGGGACCTGCAAGGCGGCCATGTCCGCGGGGACCGCTCGGTTCGAGGACACGTCGGCGATCGACTTCATCAACCACGTCCAGGCCGACGCGGTGAAGAAGGCCCTGGCGGGGACGGCGGACGAGAACCTGCCGGTCCTGTCGATCGCGGCTCCCTTCAACCGTGAGGCAGCCATCCCCGCCGGTGACGTCACGGTGCGCGACGTGGCCGGGCTCTACATCTACGACAACACGCTGCTCGGGATCCGGTTCACGGGGGCGCAGGTCAAGGACTACCTCGAGTACTCGGCGGCCTACTTCGAGACGAGGACGACCGCAGGTCCGTTCGCTCCCGACGACGTGACGAACGCAGTCAACCCGGCCAACGGGCTCGAGACGCCTGACTACAACTACGACATCATGGGCGGACTCGACGCCTCGCTGGCCTACGACATCGACATCGCCCGTCCCGTGGGCCAGCGGATCGTCAACCTCACGTACGGCGCGGCGCCCGTGGACCCGGCGAAGCAGTTCGTCATCGCCATCAACAACTACCGGCAGTCCGGTGGCGGTGGCTTCCCCGGGGTCACGACGGCACCTGTCCTCTACAACGCCCAGGTCGAGATCCGTCAGCTGCTCATCGACTGGACCACGACCCAGGGCGTCATCGACCCGGCGACCTTCACCACCTACGACTGGAAGCTCGTGGCCAACGGGCAGCCTGTCGTCGTCGAGGGCGCCGCCGAGGGCGGACGGCACTGACCGAGTCGTCCGGTGGTCAGGCGCGGTCGGTACCGAGTCGGTAGCCCCGCTTGACGACGGTCTGGATCAGGGTCTTGGCCCCGCAGGCCTCGCGCAGCCGGGCGACGGCGACCTCCGCGGTGTGCGGGTCGGTCGAGTCACCCGGGAGCACGGCGAGGACCTGGGCCCGGGTGACGACCTCCCCACCGGCGTCGGCCAACAGGCGGAGGACCTCTAGGCCGCTGGGGGAGACGGGCAGGACGTGGTCGTCGAGCAGGGCCACCGTGCGGCGGACCTGCAGTCGGCCTGCCACGGTCGTGACCGCGGACGTCTGCGCCACCTCGTAGTGGCTGACGAGACTGCGGACCAGGGCACCGAGCCGACCTCGGTCGGGCACGATCGGCTCGATACCCCTCTCCAGCAGCGGCCGGGCCGTCACGGGTCCGACGGCCGCGGCGACCATGGCGCCTGACCGCAACCGTCCCTCGATCTGGTCGGTGAGGCCATGGGCGTCGACGGCGGCCAACCAGGCCGCTGCCCCCGGCGCGGACGTGAACACGGCGGCGTCGATCTCGCCCGCGGCTGCGGCGATCACGGAGGCAGCCAGCGCCTCGGGGTCGGGGGGAGGCCCCCAGCGGTACACGACGAGGCTGTGCACCTCGGCGCCCGCGGCGGCCAGCTCCGTGTCGAGCCCGTCGGCCCCGGCCCCGTGGTGCTGGACGGCGATGCGGTGCCCGGCCACGCCCTCGGCGAGCAGCAGGTCGAGGATCTCGGCCGAGGTCTCGGACTCGGCGACCCAGTCGGCCTGCAGGTTGGCAGCCTGGATGGCCCCCCGTGCCTTCGGTCCGCGGGCGATGAGGCGTGCGTGCCCGAGGACGTCGACGAGCTCGTCCGCGACGCCGGCTGCATCGGCGGCCTCGACCCAGCCCCGGAAACCGATCCCGGTGGTCACGACGACGGTGTCGGGTGGGTCGACGAGCAGGGCCTTGGTGTCGAGCAGCAGCTGGTCGTCGTGCTCGTGCGGGACGATGCTCAAGGACGGGGCGTGCCGCACCGTCGCCCCTCTCCTCGTCAACGCCGACCCGAGCTCGCCGCTGCGACGGTCGGCGGTGACGAGCACGACGCACCCCGCCATCACCTGGCTCAGCGACGGGACACCGGAACGGGTCATCGGATCGGCTCGAGGAGGTCGGCCGCGGCGACCGAGCCGATCACGACCACTGCCGGGGCGCGGACCCCGCGACTCTCGGCCGTCCCGACCAGCTCGGAGAGGCTGGCCCGCGTGACGCGCTGTGTGGGGAGGGTGGCGTCCTCGACGACGGCGGCGGCGAGGGCGGGTGAGGCGCCGGCATCGAGCAGCTGCCGGACGTGCTGTCCCAGCATCGAGACCCCCATCAGGACCACGAGGGTGGCACTGCCGTCGACCACGGCCCTGACGGCGGCCTCCTCGAGCGTGCCGTGGCCGTGCGTCACGTGGACCGCGGCCACGGTGCCCCGGTGCGTGACCGGGATGCCCGCAGCGGCCGGGGCGGCCAGTGCCGAGCTCACGCCGGGCACGACCTCGACCGGTATGCCGTGGGCAGCCAGGGCGGTCTGCTCCTCGCCCCCGCGGCCGAAGAGGAACGGGTCCCCACCCTTGAGCCGGACGACCACGCGCCCGCGCTGCGCCTGCTCGACGAGCACCGCGTTGATCTGGTCCTGGCTGACGGCGTGCGCACCGGGCACCTTGCCGACGTCGATGACCTCGACGTCCGGGGGAAGGGACGCCAGGAGGCTGGTGGGCCCGAGGCGGTCGGTGACCACCACGTCGGCCTCGGCCAGGGCACGGCGCCCGCGGACCGTCACGAGGTCAGGGGCGCCGGGGCCACCGCCGACGAGCACGACCCTTCCGGTCCAACCGGTCCGGGGCCGACGCCGACGGCGCAGGTCGAGGTCACCGGTCTGGAGGGCCAGAGCGAGCTGGTCGCGCACCGAACCCGCGCGGGCCGGGTCGGCACCGCCGTCGGAGGCGACGCCGACGACGAGCCCGGCGTGCCGGGTCGTGGCCGGAGTCCGCGCCGTGCCGTCCTTCACGACGCTGGCGCACACGCTCCAGACCTGGCGGGCGGTCGCCCACGCCGAGACCCGGCGGTTGGTCCGGACGTCGTCGGTCGCAGCGTGCACCAGCCAGGCACCTTCCAGGTCGGACTCAGCGACCTCGCGGTCGACCCAGGTGAGTACACCGTCGACCACCGCGTCGACGAGGTCCTCGCACAGCTGCGGCGCCACGACCGTGACGAGCGCACCGTCGGCGACCAGCGACAGCGCACGACGGGCAGCGACCGGCCCGCCCCCCGCGACCAGGACGCGCCTGCCGGCGAGGTCCAGCCCCATCAGCGTCGTCATCCCGCACCCTGCCCCCCGGGGAGGCCCACGCTGACGACGTCGTCGACCACGTGGACCGGGAAGGTCTGCAGCGAGTGCGGTTCCTTGCCCACCGGGTCGAGGCAGGACCCCGTGCGCAGGTCGAAGACCTGCTTGTACATCGGGGACGCGACGGTCGGGACGTCGCCGCGGGTGCCGACGATGCCGCGGGACATGACGTTGGCCCCGCTGAAGGGGTCCAGCTGCTGCACGGCATACACGCGGTCGTCGAACGTCCTGAACAGGGCGACCTGACGTCCCGCCACGACGGCCGCGGCACCCCGCTCGCGGGACAGCGACTTGAGGCTGCAGATCTCGTGCCACCTCACGCCGAGGTCTGTGGCTGCTGTGGTCTCGATGCTCATCTGCGGACCTCCAACGTGGTGCCGGCGATGAGGACCCCGCCGCCGGACCGTTCGGATTCTGTTGCGGGACGGGCCTGTCCGCGTTCGCTGACGTAGGCCAGCGTGTCGTCCGGCTGGTCGGGGGCGTTGACGAACGACCCGAACCGGAGCAGCTTCTCGGGGTCGTCGAGGGCTGCTGCCCACTCGTCCTCGTAGCCCTCGACGTGCCCTGCCATGGCCTCGTCCAGGTCGGCGCCGATGCCCAGGGAGTCCTCCAGCACCACGGCGCGGATCGCCTCCAGGCCACCCTCGTGGTCCTCCACCCACACAGCGGTCCGCTGGAGCCGGTCAGCGGTGCGGACGTAGTACATGAGGAACCGGTCGATCGTGCGGACGAGGGTCTCGGTGTCGAGGTCCTCGGCCAGCAGCTGGGCGTGTCGTGGGGTGAAGCCGCCGTTGCCTCCGACGTAGACGTTCCAACCGTTGTCGGTGGCGATGACACCGACGTCCTTGCCGCGTGCCTCGGCGCACTCGCGCGCGCACCCTGACACGCCCAGCTTGATCTTGTGTGGCGACCGCAACCCCCGGTACCGCAGCTCCAGCGCGATGGCCAGGCCGACCGAGTCCTGCACGCCGTAGCGGCACCAGGTCGAGCCGACGCAGGACTTCACCGTGCGCAGCGACTTGCCGTACGCGTGCCCGGACTCGAAGCCGGCGTCGACGAGCCGCTTCCAGATCCTGGGGAGCTGCTCGATCCGCGCGCCGAACAGGTCGATGCGCTGGCCGCCCGTGATCTTCGTGTAGAGCCCGAAGTCCTTGGCTACCTCGCCGATCACGATGAGCCCCTCGGGGGTGATCTCACCGCCCGGGATGCGGGGGACGACGGAGTAGGAGCCGTCCTTCTGGAGGTTCGCCATGACGTGGTCGTTGGTGTCCTGCAACGTCGCCCGCTCACCCTCGAGGATGTGGCCGGTGCCGAGCGAGGCGAGGACGGACCCGATGACGGGCTTGCAGATGTCGCAGCCGCGGCCGAGTCCGTGGCGGGCGATGATCTCGCTGAACGTCGTGAGTCCCTGCACCCGCACCACGTCGAACAACTGGGCCCGCGAGAGCTCGAAGTGCTCGCACAAGGCGTTGCTCACCGTGACGCCGGACTTCTCCAGCTCGGTGGTGACCAGGCGCTTGACGAGGGGCAGGCAGGAGCCGCAGCTGGTGCCTGCCCTGGTGCAGGCCTTGACCCCGCTGAGGTCCGTGCACCCACGGTCGGTGACCGAGCAGCGGATCGCGCCGGCCGTGACGTTGTTGCACGAGCACACGGTGGCGTCCTCGGGCAGGTCAGCAGTGGGGGCGGGCGCAGCCCCCTCGGGCAGGAGGTATGCCGCCGGGTCGCCACCCAGCTCGCGGCCCACCATCGGTCGCAACGCGGCATACGCACTCGCGTCCCCGACGAGGATGCCACCGCGCAGGGTCCGGGCGTCATCGGACATGACGAGCTTCTTGTAGACCCCGGCGACGGGGTCGGAGATGACCACCTCGAGGCTGCCCGGCTCGGTTGCGAACGCGTCGCCGAAGGACGCGACGTCGACACCGAGGAGCTTGAGCTTGGTCGACAGGTCGGCGCCGGGGAACGTGCCCTCGCCACCCAGGAGCCGGTCGGCGACGATCTCGGCCATGGTGTAGCCGGGCGCCACCAGCCCAAGCGTCCGACCGCCGATGCAGGCGACCTCGCCGACGGCCCACACGGCCGGGTCGGCGGTCGCGCACGTGTCGTCGACCACGACCCCGCCACGTTCCCCGACAGCCAGGCCCGACTCGCGGGCGAGCTCGTCTCGGGGCCGGACGCCGACCGCGAAGACGACCACGTCGACGTCCAGCCGGTCGCCGTCGGCGAACTCCATCGACGACACCCGGCCGAGTCGGCCGGCGATCTTCGAGGTCGCCGTACCGGTGCGCACGGTGACCCCGAGGGCCTCGATGAGGCGTCGGAGCGCCTCGCCGCCGCCGTCGTCGACCTGCAGCGGCATGAGCCGGGAGGCGAACTCGACGACGGTCGTCCCGACCTCGAGCGCGGTCAGGGCGCCGGCCGCCTCGAGGCCGAGCAGGCCGCCGCCGACGACAGCACCCCGCAGGGGGCGGCCGAGCTCGGTGCGCAGCTGCTCGACGTAGGTGCGCAGGTCCGCGACGTCGTCGATGGTGCGGTAGACGAAGGCGCCGCGGAGCTCCTTGCCCGGGACGGGAGGCACCGCGGCATACGACCCGGTGGCCAGGACCAGGGAGTCGTAGGGGAGCGTCCGTCCGTCGGAGGTGGTGACGGTCTGCTCCGTGCGGTCGACGGCGGTGGCGGCGACCCCGCGACGCAGGGTGACCAGCGGGTCGTCCCACAGCTCCTGGCCGCCCAGGGCCAGGTCCTCCGGGTCGCGACCGGTGAAGTAGGAGGTGAGGGCCACGCGGTCGTACGGAGCCCGCGGCTCCTCGCACAGCAGCGTCACCGCCCACCGGCCGTCGGTGTCGCGGGACCGCAGCGCATCGACGAGGCGTCGCGCGACCATGCCGCCGCCCACGACGACGAGCTGTCGCGGGGTCGGGTCCGTGGCCATGGCGCCCACGTTAGGAGCCTGCCGTTTCAGCGCTGTGGATCATGTGTTTCCCCTTCGTTACGTCGTCCTCACGCGGACGGCTGGTGGTGGGAGAGTCGGTGGGTTCGCCGGGGGCGGGCGTCGAGACAGCGGCCAGGAGGGCGCAAACGTCGTCGACGCAGCCCCCGCACCCCGTCGTGGCACGGGTGCCGGCGGCCACCTGGTCGACCGTCGCGGCCCCGTCGTGGACGCAGGACACGATGGCGGCCTTGCTCACGCCGTTGCAGCGGCAGACGGTGGCGTCATCGGGGAGGTCGGCGACGGAACCTGTGGCTCCGCGTGGCTGCGGGGTGAGGGCCGAGATGAGCAGGTGTGCCGGGTCGGACGGGACCGGGGTGCGCCGGGTGTACGTCGTGATTAGCTCGGCAGCCACCGGCCCCGCCCCCACACAGGTGGCGCCGACGAGCAGGCCGCCGGAGACGACCACCTCGACGTGCCGACCGAGGTCCGGGTCGCTGAGGTGCAGCGTGCGCTGGGCCGGGTCGTCGGTGCGCTGCGACCCGCAGACACCCATGGTGACGACGTCGAGCCCGTGCGCCTTGAGCCGCACGACGTCGCTGACCTTCGACGTCGGGTCGCGGTCGGGCACGGCCTTCGCGGACCCGGACGCGAACGTCGCGGACAGCGCCGGGGAGCAGAGCCGCGCAGCGAGCCGGCGGGACTGTTCCCAGCCCTGGGCCACGAGACCGCTGCCACCCTCCGGCGGCTGCGCGCAGTCGCCAAGGGCTGCCACCCGGTGGTCGGTGGGGGAGGAGAGGTCGTCCCCGACGACGACCCCGCGGTCGACCGCGAGCCCGGCGTCCGCGGCCAGCGCGGTGCTGGGCACCGTGCCGGTCGCGAGCACGAGCAGCTCGGCAGGGACGACCTCCCCGTCGTCGAGGAGCAGGCCGGTCAGTCGTCCGTGAGCGACGAGGGCCTCGACGGCTCCGCGACCGACACGCTGGTCGATGCCGAGACCGGTCATGGCCGACTCGACGACCCGGCTGGCGTCCTCGTCGAGCTGGCGCTCCATGAGGGCCGCGGCCGGGTGGACGACCGTGACCGCGACCCCGCGCCGCGCGAGACCGCAGGCTGCCTCCATGCCGAGCACCCCGGCGCCGAGCACCACGGCGCGTCGGGCGTTCAGGGTTGCCGCCACGATCTCGCGGGCGTCGTCGATGGTCCGCAGGGTGTGCACCCCCGAGGTCAGTCCCTCACGGTTGCGCAGGCCCGTCAGTCCGGGGACCCGGGCATCGGAGCCGGTCGCGAGCACCAGCCGGTCGTAGCGCACCCGGGCGCCGTCGGCGGTCTCGACGTGGCGGTCCTCCCGATCGAGGCGCACTGCGTGCGTGCCACGCAGCACGGTGAGTCGTGGGCTGTCGGGGGTGGGCAGGGTGAGCGCCGAGAAGTCGTGCTTCCCCGCCACCACCTCGCTGAGCAGCACCCGGTTGTACGGCTCGCAACCCTCTGAGCCGATGACGGTGACGTCGTAGCGGCCAGCCGTGTCCGCGGAGAGGACGTCCTCGACGAAGCGCGCACCGACCATGCCGTTGCCGATGACCACGAGCCGCGTCATGCCTTGACCTCCAACGGGTTTCGAGGCGCGGACGAGCCGTCGGGTCGGCTCCCGACCAGGTGGGGTGCGGGGGAGTGGCGGCTGGCTGCGGTCACGTCGACCGCACAGACCTTGAACTCGGGCATGCCCGACACCGGGTCGGTGGCGTCGGTGGTGAGGCGGTTGATGCTGTCCGTGCCACCCCAGTGGAACGGGACGAACACCGTGTCGGGTCGGATGGTGTCGGTGACCCGGGCGGGCACCGACACCGCCCCGCGGGAGGTGGCAAGTCGCACGCGCTGTCCTTCGACGACCCCCAGGCGGGCGGCGAGGAGCGGGTGCAGCTCCGCGTACGGGCCGGGGACGGCCGAGGCGAGGGGGTCGACGCGGCGGGTCTGCGCCCCGGACTGGTAGTGCTGCAGCACCCGGCCGGTGACGAGGTAGAGCGGCGCCTCGGGACGCAGGTCGTCGGCGGGGCCGAGGTGGTCGGTCGCCACCATGCGCGCGCGACCGCTGGGCGTGGGGAACCGGTCGAGGAACAGCCGTGGCGTGCCCGGGTGCTCGGACTCGCCGGGCGCAGGTGCCGGACAGGGCCACCAGACGGCTGCGCTGTCGTCCTCGCGGTCGAGACGGGCGTGGCTGACCCCGCTGTAGTCCGCCCGACCACCCCGGCTGGCGCGGGCGAGCTCGTCGAAGACGAGGCCGGGGTCGGTGTCCCACACCCCCTGGGCGCCGAGGCGGGCCGCGAGCTGCGCCCACACCCACAGCTCGCTGCGCACGCCTGCAGGTGGGTCGATCGCCTTGCGGCGGCGCAGGATCCGTCCTTCCAGCGAGGTCATCGTGCCCTCCTCCTCGGCCCACTGCGTGACCGGCAGGACGACGTCCGCGAGCAGGGCCGTCTCCGACGGCACGAAGTCGCAGACGACGAGGAGGTCCAACGCGTCCAGCCGAGCGGCGACGTGGTGGCCGTTTGGGGCGCTGACCCGCAGGTTGGAGCCGTGCACGAACAGGGCCCGGGGACCGCCCTCGGTGCCGAGCGAGTCCAGCAGCTCGACGGCGGGCCGACCCCTGCCCGGCAGCGACGCCGGGTCGACGCCCCACACCCCGGCAACGTGCTCGCGGGCGGCCGGGTCGTCGATCATGCGGTACCCCGGCAATTGGTCGGACTTCTGGCCGTGCTCTCGCCCGCCCTGGCCGTTGCCCTGCCCGGTGATGGCGCCGTAGCCGCTGCCGACCCGACCCGGCAGCCCGAGGACCAGCGCCAGGTTGATGGCGGCCGACACGGTGGCCGTGCCCTGTCGCGACTGCTCGACTCCCCGGCCGGTGAGGACGAACGCACCACGTCCGCCGCGGGACGGGCTCGCCGCGGCGAGGAGCCGGGCGGCAGCCCGCAGGTCGTCGGCGGGGACGCCGCACACCTGCTCGGCCCGCTCGGGCCACCACAGGGCGCACCGGCGGCGCACCTCCTCCAGTCCCTCGGTCCGCTCGTCGAGGTATGCCGCGTCGACGAGGTGCTCGGTGAGCAGGACGTGGACGAGGGCCAGGAGGACGACCAGGTCGGTGCCGGGCACGGGCTGGAGGTGCAGCCCTCGTCCGTCCTCCGTCAGGTCTGCGGTCGCGCTGCGACGGGGATCCACGACGACGAGCCCACCGCGCTCCCGGACCCCGGACAGGTGGGCGACGGACGGCGGCATGGTCTCGGCGAGGTTGCTGCCGAGGAGGAGGACGGCGTCGGCCGCCGCCAGATCGGTGAGGGGGAAGGGCAGGCCCCGATCGACGCCGAGGGACCGGTTGGCGGCAGCGGCGGCGCTGCTCATGCAGAACCGTCCGTTGTAGTCGATGTTGGCCGTGCCGAGCGCCACGCGGGCGAACTTGCCCAGCTGGTAGGCCTTTTCGTTCGTCAGTCCACCGCCGCCGAAGACTGCCATGGCGTCGGGGCCGTCCTCGGCGCGGATGCGCAGGAGCTGTCCCGCGACGAGGTCGAGTGCCGCGTCCCAGCTCGTCTCGACCAGCCGCCCCCCGGGATCCCGGACCAACGGCGTCGTGAGCCGTTCGGGGGACTCGAGCACCGCGGCGCTCGTCCACCCCTTCTGGCAGAGGCCTCCCCGGTTGGTGGGGAAGTCACGGCCGTGGACCTCGACCGTGGTCGGACCGGTGCCGTTGTCGGCGGCCACACCGGCGGGGCGCAGGGACTGGGCGCACTGCAGGGCGCAGTACGGACAGTGGGTCGGGACGCTGGTCGCGCCGACGGGACGGGTCACGGGTGCTCCGACCTCAGATCGTCTCGGCGGCGAGGGACGAACCACGCCGCGCGTACACGGCATACGTGGTCGCGGCCATGAGGACGTAGGCGGCGACGAACACCCAGAGGGCGGGCACGAGCGTCCCGTAGTGCGCCTTGGCCATGGCGAAGCCGCGGGGGATGAAGAAGCCGCCGTAGGCACCGACCGCGCCCGCGGTCCCGATGCAGCCGGCCGCGGTCTTCCTGGCGACGGGCAGCCGGTCGGCGCTGACGCCGGCGCGGAAGACAGCGGGGATCATGCGGTACGTGGCGCCGTTGCCGATGCCCGCGCCGAGGAAGAGCACGAGGAAGGAGCAGAAGAAGACGGCGAAGCTGTGCGACTTCAGGCCCTCGATGGCGCCGACGGCGCCCAGGGTCAGGGTGGCGAAGGCGCCGATGGTGACCCTGGCCCCGCCGAAGCGGTCGGCGACCATGCCACCGAGCGGTCGCGAGAGCGCGCCGATCAGGGCGCCGAGGAAGGCGATCGTCGTCGGCGTCTCGGGGAACTGCGTCTTGAGCAGCGTCGGGAACGCCCCCGAGTACCCGATGAAGGACCCGAAGGTGCCGATGTAGAGGAAGGAGATGATCCAGGTGTGGCGGTTGCGGGTGGCCCGGGCGAAGCTGCCGTAGTCGGACCGCACACCGGACAGGTTGTCCATCCCGCGCCACGCGAACACGGCGGCCAGCAGGGCCAGCGGGATGAACATCAGGCCGGCTCGCTCGAGGTGTGTCCCAGCGCCCACGACGATGACGGCCGGGACGACCAGCTGGACGATCCCGGTGCCGAGGTTGCCACCAGAGGCATTGAGCCCCAACGCCTTTCCCTTCTCGGCCTCGGGGAAGAAGAACGAGATGTTCGTCATCGACGAGGCGAAGTTGCCGCCGCCGAACCCGGCCAGGGCGGCGCAGGCGAGGAGCAGGCCGAACGACGACGAGGGCTGCGTGACCACCCAGGCCAGGGCCGACGCCGGGACGAGCAGGAGCAGCGCCGAGATGATCGTCCAGTTGCGCCCACCGAAGAGCGGCACGGCGAAGGTGTAGGGGATGCGCACCGTGGCGCCGACGAGGCTGGGCAGCGCGATCAGCCAGAACTGCTGGTCGAGGGTCAGGCTGAACCCGGCGGCGGGCAGCAGCGGGACGACGACGCTCCACAGCGCCCAGACGCAGAACCCCAGGAACTCGGCGTAGACGGAGAAGGTGAGGTTGCGCCGGGCGATGGCTCGGCCACCGCCGCGCCAGAACGTGCTGTCCTCGGGGTCCCAGTGGTCGATCCAGCGGCCGGAGCGACGCACCGGGGTGGCCGGGACGGGGGAGGTGCGGGTCGAGTCCTGAGAGGTGGTGAGGGGTGCTGCGGGGGCCGGAGCCGGCTCGCGGGCGGGAGCGGACATGGGCGGTGCTCCTTCTCGGGGTCGGAGCAGGTCCGGGTGGACTGCCCTCTCCCGAGGAGGGTGGCAAGAGTGTGTTTCACGACCGACCGATGCCCGTTAAGCATCCGTAACACTTGCCGCACACGGCGGCGGAGGTGGCTGTGAGAAGTCCGGTCAGCCGAGCACGGGGGTGCCGCGCAGGTCCACCTCGGCGGCGCGCAGCTCCGCGACGGCCCGGTCGGTGGTCTCGCGCGAGACCCCGGCCGTGAGGTCGAGCAGCACGGTCGTCTCGAACCCCTCCTCCGCAGCATCGAGGGCCGTCGCCCGGACGCAGTGGTCCGTGGCGATGCCGACCACGTCGACCTGCTCGATGGCGCGGTCCCGGAGCCAGTCGGCGAGCGTCGCCCGGTGGTCGGCCTCGACGGTGAACCCCTCGAACCCGCTGTAGGCAGCGCTGTGGTGGCCCTTGCGGAAGATCGCCTCGACGTGCTCGAAGGCCCGCTCCGCGGCTGGGTGGAACAGGGCGCCGTCGCTGCCGATCCGGCAGTGCGCCGGCCAGGTGTCGACGAAGTCGGGTGCGTCGCTGAAGTGTGCGCCCGGGTCGTCGTGCCAGTCGGCGGTGGCGACGATCGCCGCGTAGTCGTCGTGGTGCGCCGCGACGTACGCGCTGATCCGTCCGGCGACGTCCGCACCGCCGGCGACCGCCAGCGAACCGCCCTCGCAGAAGTCGTTCTGGACGTCGACGAGGATCAGCGCGCGGCTCATCCCTCCACGCTATCCCTCGGCGTCGAGCGCCACGATCGCGTCGCGCAGGGCGAGCATGCCGACGACCACCTCGTCGAAGCTCGTGGAGAGCGGCGCGACGCCGATCCGGATCCCGTCGGGGTCGCGGTAGTCGGGGATGACCCCCTGGGTCCACAGGGTCGCCGTCACCTCACGGAAACCGTTGCGCCGCAACGTGACGTGTCCTCCGCGGATGGCCGGGTCACGGGGGCAGGCGACCTCGACGCCGAGCGGGACGAGCAGGTCGTCGGCGATCCGGATGACGAACTCGGTCAGGGCCACCGACTTCGCCCGGATGGCATCGATGCCGGCTTCCTCGATGACGTCGAGCGACGCCTGCAGCGGGACCATCGCGAGGATCGGCGGCGTGCCCGAGATGAACGAGCGCAGCCCGTCGGCGGGGTCGTACCCCGGTCCCATCTCGAACGCGTCCCGGCGTCCGATCCAGCCCCAGATCGGCTGGCGGAGGGAGCCGTGGTGGCGCTCGGCGACATACGCCCACGCAGGCGCGCCCGGGCCGCCGTTGAGGTACTTGTAGGTGCAGCCGACCGCGAGGTCGACGCCCCACTCGTCGAACTGGACCGGCACCGAGCCGCCCGTGTGGCTGAGGTCCCACAGGACCAGGCCGCCGGCGTCGTGCACGGCCGCGGTGATCCCGGGACCGTCGGCGATGAACCCCGAGCGGTAGGCGACGTGGCTGAACACCGCGAGCGCGGTCTTCGGCCCGACGGCCGCCTCGACCTGCTCGACGGTGACGCCGGACCGCTCGTCGGCCTCGATCCACCGCAGGGTGAGGCCGCGCTCGGCGGCGATGCCCTCCAGGACGTAGCGGTCGGTGGGGAAGTTGTCGGTGTCGAGCACGATCTCGTCGCGCCCCTTGGCGACCTGGGCGTCGACGGCGGCGCGCGACAGCTTGTAGAGGAGCACGGTCGTGGAGTCGCCGACGAAGGTCTGGCCGGGACCGGCGCCGAGGACGAGCTCGCCGATGCGGTCGCCGATGCGCGTGGGCCAGTCGAGCCACTGCTCGTCCCAGGAGCGGATCAGGCGGTCGCCCCAGGGGCCGTGCACGAACGACGTGAGCAGGTCCGCCGCGGCTGCCACGGGACGGCCGAGGGAGTTGCCGTCGAAGTAGGCGACCAGGTCGGTGCCCTCCGGGGTGAGGTAGCGGTCGCGGAGGGCGCGGAGCGGGTCGGCGGCATCGAGGTCAGCCGCCTCGGCGCGGTAGTCGTGGTCAGCCATGACCGCATCCTGCCGCACGACGCAGGGGCTTCGTCAGGCCTGTCCGGGATCGGGTTCCTCGACGTAGACCGTCGCGATGGCGGGCTCGCCCCGCTGGAGCCGACGGGCCGCAGCGGGCAGCTCGGCACGGGACGCGGTGTGACGGGCCCGTGCGGCCTCCAGGGTGTGGGTGTCACGGTCGACGCGCTCGCCCCCTCGGACCAGTGGCACGAGGAGCCTGCGGTCGTCGCCGTCGTCCACCGGCGGCTCACCGATCCCGACGACCTCCGCCTCGGCGACGCCGCGGGTGTTGCGTCGGCGCAGCGCGAACTTGCGACCCGCCACCGACTGCTTGTCCTTGCTCTTCTTGGCGACGCCGACCATCGTGCCCGTGGAGTCCTCGCGGGACACGAGCTTGTAGACCATGCCTGCCGTCGGGGCACCGGATCCCGTGACGAGGGAGGTCCCCACGCCGTAGAGGTCCACCGGCCCGGCGGCCAGGCCCGCGATGGCGAACTCGTCGAGGTCGGACGTCACGACGATGCGGGTGCCGGTGTTGCCGAGCCGGTCGAGCTGGTCGCGCACCTCACGGGCCTGCACGAGCAGGTCGCCGGAGTCCAGGCGCACCGCGCCGAGCTCGGGGCCGGCCAGCTCGACGGCCGTCGCGACGGCCGTGGGGACGTCGTAGGTGTCGACGAGCAGGGTCGTGCCCTTGCCCAGCGAGGCGATCTGCGCGGTGAACGCCTCCCGCTCGTCGTCGTGCAGCAGCGTGAAGGCGTGGGCGGCGGTTCCCGCGGTGGGGACGCCGTACCTGCGCCCGGCCTCCAGGTTGGAGGTGGTGGCGAACCCGGCGACGTAGGCGGCGCGAGCCGCAGCGACCGCAGCCTCCTCGTGCGTACGGCGCGACCCCATCTCGATGCAGGGCCTGGAGCCGGCGGCGGAGGTCATCCGCGAGGCTGCGGAGGCGACGGCGCTGTCGTGGTTGAGGATGCTCAGCACGAGCGTCTCGAGCAGCACCCCGTGGGCGAAGTCGGACTCGACCACGAGCACGGGTGAGCCGGGGAAGTAGCACTCGCCCTCGGCATACCCCCAGACGTCGCCGGTGAAGCGGAAGTCGGCGAGGAAGTCGATCGTCGCGGCGTCCACGACCGCGCTCGAGCGCAGCCGCGCGAGCTCCTCGTCGCCGAACCGGAACGCCTCCAGGGCGTCGAGCAGGCGACCGGTGCCGGCGACGACGCCGTACCGGCGACCCTCGGGGAGGCGACGGGCGAACACCTCGAACACGCACCTGCGGGAGGCTGCGCCGCTGCGCAGGGCAGCCTCCACCATGGTGAGCTCGTAGTGGTCGGTGAGCAGTGCGGTGGACTCCACCGGGGCAGCCTAAGGTGGTCCCGTGCAAGTTGCCGTGTCCATCGCCCCCGTGGAGCAGAAGAGCGTCTCCGCCGACGAGGCCACCGAGGTCGAGCACCCGTGGATCACGCTCGTCTGGAACGACCCCGTCAACCTCATGTCCTACGTGACCTTCGTCTTCCAGACGTACTTCGGGTACCCGAAGGCCAAGGCGGAGCGGCTCATGATGGACGTCCACGTCAAGGGCCGGGCCGTCGTGTCGACGGGTTCGCGCGAGCGCATGGAGACCGACACCGAGGCGCTGCAGGGCTACGGCCTGTGGGCCACCTTCCAGAAGGACGACTGAGTGGCGCGCGGGTTCAAGAAGCGGCACGGCGCGTATGTCGCGAAGCTCGACGCCGTCGAACGTGGCCTCGTCGTCGGGCTGATGGAGCAGGTCCGCGAGCTGGTCGAGCCCGCGCCCGTGGCCGAGTCGCCCGAGGGCGGCGGTGACGAGTTCGACCGCATCGTCGCCGGGCTCGGTGGCATCGGCATGGGCATCTCGCTCGCCGCCGACGACCAGGTGCAGCTGGCTGGGGGAGTCCCGGCACCGCGCGACCCGGCGCTCGACCGCATCTTCCCGACGGCCAACCGCCAGGACGACCAGATCGCGGCCGAGTTCCGCCAGCTCACCGAGCAGGGGCTGCGGGCCCGCAAGACGGCGAACCTCGACACCGCCATCGCCGCGCTCGCCCACCTCGACGACCAGAAGGTGAGCCTCGACCAGGCCCAGGCGGTGGCCCTCGTCGTCGCGCTGACGGACGTCCGGCTGGTGCTGGGGGAGCGACTCGGCCTCAAGCAGGACGACGACCTCGAGCTCATCGAGGAGCAGGTCTCGAGCCTCCAGGAGGATGACCCGGCGGTGTACGCGCTCGCGGTCTACGACTTCCTGACCTGGCTGCAGGAGACGCTCGCGCACGCGCTGGCTCCCTGACGCCTGCTCGCGCCCGGCCGTGGTGGACGAGGACGCGCAGGGACGATGTGACCGAGCCGACGGCCCGGCGGTGGCCTCGGCCCGGTCCGGCCCGTCTAGCCTTGACCCCGTGGCTGACGCACCCATCGGGATCTTCGACTCGGGATACGGCGGGCTGACCGTCGCCCGGGCGGTGCTCGACCAGCTGCCGCACGAGTCGATCGCCTACTTCGGTGACACGGCCCGCGCCCCGTACGGCCCGAGACCGATCGCCCAGACCCGGGAGTTCGCCCTCGAGTGCCTGGACCGCCTCGTCGACCACGGCGTCAAGGTCCTCGTCATCGCCTGCAACACGGCCAGTGCCGCCGTGCTGCACGACGCGCGGGAGAGGTATGACGTGCCGGTCGTCGAGGTGATCCGCCCCGCCGTGCGCCGGGCCGCCGCAGCCACGCGCAACCACCGCGTCGGTGTCATCTCCACGCGGGGGACCCACCAGTCGGGCGCCTACGTCGACGCCTTCGCCGCCGCCCCGCACCTGTCGGTGTCGAGCGTGCCGTGCCCGCGGTTCGTCGAGTTCGTCGAGTCCGGGGTGACCAGCGGCTCCGAGGTGATCGTCACGGCGCGTGAGTACCTCGCCCCCCTGGTCGAAGGCGAGGTCGACACCCTCGTCCTCGGCTGCACCCACTACCCGCTGCTCACGGGGGCGATCTCCTACGTGATGGGGGAGTCGGTGACCCTGGTGTCGTCCGCCGACGAGACCGCGAAGGACGTCTACCGCGTGCTCGCCGACACCGACGCGCTGCGACCGCCCGACCTGCCACCCCCGAGCCACGGGTTCACGACGACGGGTGACGCGGCCGAGTTCACCCGCCTGGCGCGCCGGTTCCTCGGGCCCGAGGTGGGCGCTGACGGCGACGGGGTGTTCGGCGATGCCGTCGTGCGCACCGTGGTTGCCGCTGCTGGTGCTGGACCTCGGGGAGGTGCTCGGTGAGGCTGACCGTCGTCGGGTGCTCGGGGTCGTTCGCGGGCCCGGACTCGCCGGCGTCGTCCTACCTGGTGCAGGCCGAGCACGGGGGACGCACCTGGAGCATCGTGCTCGACCTCGGCAACGGAGCCCTCGGGCCGTTGCAGCGCCACGTCGACCTGGCCGACCTCGACGCCGTCTTCATCAGCCACCTGCACCCCGACCACTGCGTCGACATCTGCGGTCTGTACGTCACCCGCAAGTACCGGCCCGGTGGTGCGGTGCCCGGACAGCTCGACGTGCACGCCCCCACGGGGGCAGCCGACCGGTTCGCGCTGATGTACCACGGCCTCGAGCACGCCGGCATGTCGGCGGAGTTCGCCGTGCACGAGCTGGGCGACGCGCGCGTGAGGACCGTGGGGCCGTTCACCGTGACCTCCTACCGCGTCAACCACCCGGTCGAGGCCTACGGCTTCCGCGTGGAGGCCGACGGTGCGGTCCTGGCCTACACCGGCGACACCGACGCGACCCCGGCTCTCGGCCCGCTGCTCGCCGGTGCCGACCTCGCACTCATGGACAGCGCCTTCGTCGACGGGCGTGACGACGTCGAGGGGATCCACCTCTCGGGGCGTCGCGCGGCCGAGGCTGCGGTCGCCGCCGGCGGGGTGGAGCGGCTCGTGCTGACCCACATCCCACCGTGGAACGACCCGCAGGTGTGCCGGGCGCAGGCGGCCGAGGTGTGGGACGGACCACTGGAGCTCGCCGCGCCGGGCTCGACGTGGACCGTGGGCGGGACGACCGACCGGACGACCGACCGGACGACCGACCGGACGACCGACCGGACGGCCGACGGGACCGGCGGCCACGGTCCGGGGGCGGTCCAGATCGACCGCGCTGCCGGGCTGGCCATGTGGGACGACTACCGGGCCTCCCGGCCCGGCCTCCCGGACGAGGGGGAACCCCCGATCGAGTGCTTCGGCGACACCTCCGCGCTCGCCGACGAGCTCATCGCCTTCGTCACCGAGGGCCCCAAGCGTGCGACTGCCGGCCTCGTCGCCGCGTATGCCGCCGACGGCGACCCGCTCCCGCGCATCGGCGCGCACTGGGTCGCCTGCGGCGGCGATGGACGCCCCCGCGTCGTGCTGCGGACCCGCGAGCTCCGGGTGGGGCCGCTGCACACCGTCGATGCCCAGTTCGCCTGGGACGAGGGCGAGTACGACCGCAGCCTCGAGTCCTGGCTCGACGGCCACAACCGGTTCTTCCGCCGGGAGTGCGACCGCATCGGGATCGAGTTCTCCGACGAGCTCGAGGTCGTCTTCGAGCGGTTCGACATCGCCTGGCCCCCGGACCTCGCGGACTGACCGGCGTACGCTCCGGGCATGGCCAAGAACCCGGCAGTCGTCCTGGCGCCCAACGTGTGGCGCATCCCGCTGGTCGGTGACTTCGTCAACGGGTTCATGCTGCGTGACGACGACGGCCAGGTGACGCTCATCGACATGGGCGTCAAGCAGTCCGGTGCCAAGGTGATGGCGGCGCTCGCCGCGATCGGGTCGGGCCCCAGCGACGTCACCCGGCTGATGCTCACGCACGCCCACCCCGACCATGCCGGTGGTGCGGCCCACGTCGCCGAGCAGACCGGGCGCGACTTCGGGATCCACGAGGCCGACGCAGGGTTCGCGTCGGCCGGGGCGTCGCCTCCTCGGGACCACACCCTGCGGCTCGGACGCCTGATGGATCGGATGGGGGGCGGTGGGTTCGCACCGCTGACGGTGGGGGAGACCTTCACCGACGGGCAGGTCGTGCCGTTCGCCGGCGGCATCGAGGTCGTGCACACGCCGGGGCACTCACCCGGCCACGCGGCATACCTGCACCGCGCGTCGGGGGTGCTCATCACCGGCGACTCGATCTTCAACGTCCGCGGGCTGCGCTGGCCGATCAAGGCGTTCTGCACGAACTTCGCGATGACGACGCGGACGGCGCACCGGCTCAGCGAGCTGGAGTACACCACCGCCGCCTTCACGCACGGGCCGCACCTGAGCGAGCAGCCACGCGAGCAGATCCGCCGGTTCCTCGCGAGCCACCCGACGGTCGACTGACCCTGCCGGCTAGAGGCGGGCGCGCAGCCAGTCGAGGTCGGCCCGCTGGCCGTCGAGGCCGCCACGCGTCTCGATGACGACGGGTGCGGCAGCGGCCTTCACGGCCGCGGCCAGCTCGTCGGGGTCGATGAGACCTTCGCCGAGGTTGGTGTGGCGGTCGGCACCGGAGTCGAACTCGTCACGGCTGTCGTTGCAGTGGACGAGGTCGATCCGACCGGTGATCGACCGGACCTGGTCGACCGCGGTGGCGAGCGGGATGCCTCCGGCGTGGGCGTGGCAGGTGTCGAGGCAGAACCCGACGTTGTCGGACCCCTCGGCCTGCCCGATGGCGTCCCACGTCCGGGCGATGCGCTCCAGGGTGCGGGCCATGGCGTTGTCACCACCGGCAGTGTTCTCCAGCAGGAGCGGGATCTTGAGGTCGGTCGCCTCGATGGCCTTGCGCCAGTTGTCGAACCCCTTCTCGACCTCCTCCGCCTTGTCGACGTGGCCGCCGTGGACGATGAGTCCCTTGGCGCCGATCGAGGCGCCGGCGTCGATGAACTGCTGGAGCAGCTTGCGGCTCGGGATGCGGATCCGGTTGTTCGTCGTGGCGACGTTGATCAGGTATGGCGCGTGGACGTAGAGGTCGACCCCTGCCGCCTCGGCGGCGGCCCTGAGGGCCTCGGCGCCACCGGCGTACTCGAACTCCGGCCCCTTGTAGCTCTGCGGGTTGCCGAGGAAGAACTGCGAGAGCCCGGCTCCGCGCTCCTGGGCGGCGGACACCGGGTCCGCCGAGTCGACGTGTGCACCGAGGGGGAACGTTGCAGCCATGGGTCCACCCTAGGACGGCCCACCGACGACGGTTAGCCTTGCGGGCGTGACTGACTCCACCGCCTCGACCCCGCAGGCCCGCCACGACGGCCGCACCCCCGACCAGACCCGCGAGGTGCGCATCACCCGCAACTGGCTGGACCACGCCGAGGGCAGCGTGCTCGTCGAGTTCGGCCGCACCCGCGTCCTGTGCGCCGCGTCGTTCACCGAGGGCGTCCCGCGCTGGCTCAAGGGCAAGGGCAGCGGCTGGGTCACCGCGGAGTACGAGATGCTGCCGCGCTCGACCAACACCCGCTCGGACCGCGAGTCCCGCAAGGGCAAGGTGGGTGGCCGCACCCACGAGATCAGCCGCCTCATCGGTCGCAGCCTGCGCGCCGTCATCGACACCAAGGCCTTGGGTGAGAACACCATCGTCCTGGACTGCGACGTGCTGCAGGCCGACGGTGGGACCCGCACGGCCGCGATCACCGGTGCGTACGTCGCGCTCGTCGACGCCATCGAGGACGCGCGGGCCAAGGGCCTCATCGCCAAGAACGCGCAGCCGCTCACCGGTTCGCTCGCCGCCGTCTCGGTCGGCATCGTCAAGGGCCAGGCCGTCATCGACCTCGACTACCCCGAGGACTCGACCGCCGAGACCGACATGAACGTCGTCATGACCGGCGACGGACGGTTCATCGAGGTGCAGGGCACCGCGGAGGCCGAGCCGTTCGACCGCGACATGCTCAACGCGTTGCTGGACAAGGCCACCCAGGGCTGTGCCGACCTGACCGTCAAGCAGCAGGAGGCGCTCGCCGCCACCCCGCGGGAGCGTCAGCAGTGACCCGCGTCGTCCTCGCCACCCGCAACGACCACAAGGTCGTCGAGCTCCGCGCCATCCTCGCCGACGTCGTCGACGAGCTCGGCCTCGAGATCGTCGGTGCCGGCGACTTCCCCGGGGCCCCCGACGTCGTCGAGGACGAGGTGACGTTCGAGGGGAACGCACGACTCAAGGCGCAGGCGCTCGCCGACTTCACCGGGCTGCCGTCGCTCGCCGACGACTCCGGCCTGGCCGTGGAGGTCCTCGGCGGGGCCCCCGGCATCTTCTCCGCGCGCTGGGCCGGCCGCCACGGCGACGACGTCGCCAACCTCGAGCTGCTGCTGGCCCAGGTGTCCGACGTCAAGGACGAGCACCGTGCTGCGGCGTTCGTGTGTGCTGCGGTGCTGGCCCTGCCGGACGGGACGCTGCGCTCGACCGAGGGCCGGATGGCCGGCTCGTTGGCGCGGGAGCCCAAGGGGGACAACGGTTTCGGGTACGACCCCGTGCTCGTCGTCGAGGGCGACACCCGGCACGCGGCAGAGCTCTCGCCCGAGGAGAAGAACGCGATCTCCCACCGTGGCAAGGCCTTCCGTGCCATGGTCCCGCACCTGCGTGACCTGCTCGGCTGACGACGTAGACTTCCGGCGCGCGCAAGTGGCGGAATCGGCAGACGCGCCAGCCTTAGGAGCTGGTGCCTTCGGGCGTGCGGGTTCAAGTCCCGCCTTGCGCACCACGAGGTAGCCCGCGGAGGATCCCACCGGGCGCGTGCCCCCCACCCGCGCATTGGGTGCCCAGACGGTCGGAGTTCCGCCCGTCTGGGCACCCAATGCCAAGCCTGGCGGCGGTCCCTAGGATCGGTGGGTGGACGACATCGAGGACGCGCAGGACCTGCCCAGCAAGAACGCGCTCGACACGGCGTCCTGGCGACGCGAGGTGCACGCCCTCTACCTCGCGATCCGTGCAGAACCCGACCCGGCGACGGCCCACGCGCTCTGGGTCGGGACGAGGTCGCGGCTGTTCCTCGAGCACCCCGCGTCACCCCGGCGCGAGGGGCAGAGCCTGCGCCACGCGCCCTACGACCCGGCGTTCCGGTTCGTCGTGCCGGTGGAGCCGGCGGAGCAGGAGCCGTGGGAGTTCCGGTCCGCGACCGACGGGGTGGTGCCGTTCCGCGGCGCCGGCCGGGTGGCGCTGGACGGGTTGGGCACCCTCGACCTGTGGTGGCTGGACTCCTACGGCGGTGGGCTGTTCCTCCCGGTGCGCGACGGCTCGGCGGGGCAGGAGACGTATGGCGCCGGCCGGTACCTCCTCGACACCGTCAAGGGCACCGACCTGGGCCGCGACGGCGAGGACCGCTGGGTGGTCGACCTCAACTTCGCCTACAACCCGTCCTGTGTCTACGACTACCGCTGGGTCTGTCCCCTCGCCCCCGCCGCCAACCGGTTCGAGGCCCGTGCGGCAGTGGGGGAGCTGCTTCCCGAGGGGTACGACGCATGACCTGGTGGCTGACCGGTCCCGACGGCCAGCCGCACGAGTGCGACGTCCCGGGGACGCTCGGTGGCAACCGCCGCGCCCGGATCTACGGCCGGCTCGACTGCCCGTCCGCGCTGCGGGCGATCAGTCGTGGGGGATACGTCGCCCACCGGGTCTTCTTCGCCGACGCCGCCGCTGCCGTCGCGGCCGGCTACCGCCCCTGCGGCACCTGCCTCCGCGCGGAGTACGCCGCCTGGAAGGGCGCCACGCATCCCGACGCGTGACCGTGTCCAGTGGTCGTGCGTGAGGTGGCGCGCGGTGTGGACAGGCGGCCTACGCTCGAGGATGTGAATCCGTTGCTGCGGCAGGTCCTTCCCGTCCTCGGACTCGATGAGGGGTATGCCGCCGAGCACCTCGACCTCCGAGCCGGCAACGCGTTGCCGTCGGCCCTCCCGGTCAACACCCTGGCCTGTGGCTCGGTCGCTGCGGCCGGGATCGCGGGGCTGGCCCTGCGTGGTGAGGGGCCAGGTGATCGGGTGTCCGTCGACCCCCTCCAGGTGTCGGTGGCGTTCCGGGGCGACCAGCTACACGCCCCCGACGGGTCCGTGGTGAGCGGTTTCGCGCCCCTGTCCGGGTTCTTCCGGGCCCGTGACGGGTGGGTGCGGACCCACGCCAACTACCCGCACCACCGGGCGCGTCTGCTCCGGGCGCTCGCCCTCCCCGAGTCGGCCGGTCGGGACGAGGCAGCCGCGGCGATCGCGGAACGGTCCGCGCAGGAGGTCGAGGACACCGTCACGGCCGACCACGGGATCGCGGTGCGGGTGCGTCCCCTCACCGCGTGGATGGCGTCCGAGCAGTCCGTCGCGGTGGCGAGGCACGACGTCCTCGCCGTCGTCCGCACGGGCGAGGCCGGCGCCATACCGGTGCCGGACCGTCCCCGCGTCCTCGACCTGACGCGTGTCATCGCGGGTCCGGTCGCCACGCGCACCCTGGGGTTCCTGGGGTGCGACGTGCTGCGCGTCGACAGCCCGCACCTGCCGGAGATCGAGGCCCAGCACCTCGAGACGGGGGCAGGGAAGCGGTCGACGCTCGTGGACCTGCACGACACCCGTGCCCGTCAACGGTTCCACGAGCTGCTCGACGGCGCGGACGTGCTCGTCACGGGCTACCGGCCGGGTGCCCTGGAGGTGTTCGGGCTGCACCCCGACGAGCTGGCGCGCTCCCACCCGGCCCTCGTCGTCGCCTCCCTGTCGGCGTGGACGCCGGACGGACCGTGGGGCCGGCGCCGAGGATTCGACAGCATCGTGCAGGCGGCCACCGGTGTCGCGCTCATCGAGTCGGTGGACGGCGAGACCCCCGGTGCCCTTCCGGCCCAGGCGCTGGACCACGCGACGGGGTACCTGCTGGCCGCGGGAGTCCTCGCCGCCCTGAGGAGCCGTGCCGAGGTGGGCGGCACGTGGCGCGTGTCCGCGCACCTGGCGCGGACGGCGCACTGGCTCCTGCAGACCGACGCGCTCGACGGACCCGCGGCCGGTATCGCGGACCCGTCGCCGTGGACCGTCGAGACCTCGACACCGGACGGGACCGTCCTGCAGCCGAGACCGGCGTTCCGGCTCGGTGACGGACCGATCGAGTTCACGCACCCCGCGCACCGGTGGGGGACCGACGACGCCACCTGGTCGGACGGAAGGGCCTAGGGGGCGGGGATCGTCCGGGGGGCGAACCCGAACGGCAGCTCGAGCCGGTGCGCGGCCATCAGCGCGTCGTCGGTGAGCACCTCGCGGGTCGCGTCGTCGGCGACGATGACGCCGTCCGAGAGGACGACGGACCGCGGGCAGAGCTCGTACGCGTACGGGAGGTCGTGCGTGACCATCAGCACCGTCACGTCGAGGGACCGGATGATGTCGGCGAGCTCGCGGCGGGAGGCCGGGTCAAGGTTGGAGGACGGCTCGTCGAGGACGAGCACCTCGGGCTCCATCGCGAGGACGGTGGCGACGGCGACGCGTCTGCGCTGGCCGAACGACAGGTGGTGCGGTGGCCGGTCGATGAAGTCGACCATGCCGACGCGGTCGAGGGCGTCGAGCACCCGACGCTCCAACGCCTGCCCGCGCAGGCCGAGGTTCGCCGGGCCGAACTCCACGTCGGCCCGCACCGTCGGCATGAAGAGCTGGTCGTCGGGGTCCTGGAACACCACACCGACGCGCCTGCGGATCTCCATGAGGTTGTCACGCGTGACCGGGAGCCCCGACACGGCGACCGATCCTGCTCCGGCAGTGAGGATCCCGTTCAGGTGCAGGACCAGGGTGGTCTTGCCCGCGCCGTTGGGGCCGAGGAGCGCGACCCGCTCCCCGCGGTGGACGTGGAGGTCCACACCGAACAACGCCTGGTGCCCGTCAGGGTAGGCGAACGCCAGTCCCTTGACGTCGAGAACCGGTGTGCTCACAGCGCCACCGCCGCGAGGAGGGTGAGGACCGCGATGCCCGGTATGGCGCCCGCGACCCGCCACTGCGCCGGTGTCGCCGTCAGGGGGTGCGTCACGGGGAGCTGCCCCTGGTAGCCGCGCGCCAGCATGGCCAGGTGCACGCGTTCGCCTCTCTCGTAGGACCGGATGAACAACGCGCCTGCGGTCGAGGCCAGGGCGGGCCAGGCCCGGACGGACCTGGCCTGGAAACCGCGCGACTCGCGAGCGATCCGCATCCGGGCGAGCTCGCCGGTGACGACCTCGAGGTAGCGGACCATGAAACCCATGATCTGGACGAGCAGGCTGGGCAGCCGCAGCTTCTCCAGCCCCGCGACGACGTGGCGGGGCTCGGTCGTGGTGGCGACGACGAGGGACGCCATCACCCCGAGGGTGCCCTTCGCGAGCAGGGCCCACGCGGACTCCAGCCCCGGTCGCGACAGGTCGAGCGGCCCGACCGAGACGGTCGGGCCGGTGGCCACGAACGGCACGAGCAGGGCGAACACCACGAACGGCGTCTCGACCACCATCCGCTTGGCGAAGTAGCCGAAGGGCACCCTGCTCGAGCGCTGGGCGACCAGCACGAGCAGGAGGTGGACGCCATACGCCCAGTAGGCGGTGCGCGGGGTGAGGACCACCGCCACGACGAAGGTGAGCAGCGTGACGAGCTTGACGTGCGCGGGGAGGTGGTGGACCCGGGAGTGCCCGTGGAAGTGCAGGTGGTGACCGTGGCCGGCGCCCACCTCAGTCGCCGTGCTGGTCGTGCCCGCGGCGACGGAGCACCGTGAACAGTCCGAAGGCGAGGGCGCCCACGACGGCGACCCCGACGACACCGGCGATGCCGCCCGAGAGGCGCGCGTCACCGATCCCGTGGGTGGCGTACCCCGCGAACGGCGAGCCGCTGGTTGCGTGCCCCTTCTCGCTGGCCAGGAATCCCTTCTCGCCCGCGACGAACATGAGTCCGTCGGGGTGGCTGGAGGCGTAGTAGGAGACCACACCGGCCAGGAACAGAGAGACCAGGACGCCGACCACGACGAGCGTGCGGGTGGAGAGGCGGTGGTGGGACGAGCGGGGCGACGTCATGCCGACACCGCCGTCCGGATGGTCAGCTCGCGTTGCGCGAGAAGGGGTTTCGCGCCGTGGACCAGGTCGGGGCGCGTGAGGACGATGCTCGCGACGGCCAGGGCCGTGATGAGGGCCTCCCCGATGCCGATGACGACGTGCACGCCGACCATCGCGGTGGCGACCGTGGAGAAGGGCACGTCGGCGTTGCCGCCGAGGGCGAAGAGGACGGAGAAGCCCAGGGCAGCGCTGGGGACGGAGACGAGGGCGCCGAGGGCCGCGGCCGGCACCACCATCGCGGTGCGCTTGGGCAGCACGGCCTGGACGAGCTTGAAGACGCCCCAGCCGACCCAGACGCCGACGATGCCCATGAGCGTGATGTTGGTGCCGAGGGCCGTGATGCCGCCGTCGGCCATGAGGATCGCCTGGACGATGAGGACGACCGTAATCGCGAGGGTGGCGGTGAAGGGACCCACCAGCACCGCTGCCAGGGCCCCTCCCAGCAGGTGCCCGGAGGTGCCTGCGGCGATGGGGAAGTTGATCATCTGGGTGGCGAAGACGAACAGGGCCACGAGGCCGGCGAGGGGGGCGGTGCGGTCGTCGAGCTCCCGCCGCGCGCCGCGCAGGGCGACGCCCACGGCGGCCACCGCCACGACCGCGGTCCCGACCGAGGTCGGTGCGTCGAGGAAACCATCGGGGACGTGCACGGGTGCTCCTGCCTGCCGGGGGTGCTGCGGCCGCTGCTGGGATAGGTTTGCCGCAGACCGATCATCACTCTATTGCAAACAGTTCGCAATTACCGGATCGGTCCGGGTCGCTTCCACCCGAAGCCGACCTCGCACCACCGACCCCGTGAGGAGCACCGCGACCGTGAGCGAACGACTGAGCCCCGGCGACGCCGCCCCCGACTTCACCCTGCCCGACGACCAGGGCGGTGAGGTCTCGCTGTCCGGCCTGCGCGGACGCAAGGTCATCGTCTACTTCTACCCGGCCGCGATGACGCCCGGCTGCACGACGCAGGCCTGTGACTTCAGCGACAACATCAACACCCTCCGCGGCGAGGGCTACGAGGTGCTCGGCATCTCACCCGACAGCCCGGCCAAGCTCGCGAAGTTCCGCGAGAAGGACGGCCTGTCCATCACCCTCCTGTCCGACGAGGACCGCGCCGTCATGGACGCGTACGCCGCGTTCGGCGAGAAGAAGCTCTACGGCAAGACCGTCGAGGGCGTCATCCGGAGCACGGTCGTCGTCGACGAGGAGGGCGTCGTCTCGCACGCCTTCTACAACGTCAAGGCCACCGGCCACGTGGCCAAGCTGCGGCGCGACCTCGGGCTCGACTGAGCGCCATGCCGCTGCGCATCTCCCGGGCGCCCGCCTGACCCGATCACCGTGCCCGACCCGATCACCACCCGAGGAGCCATCGCCATGAGCGACCACCACGCCAGCAAGTCCGTGGAGCAGATCGAGGCCGAGATCGCCGCGGCCCGCGACCGCCTCGCCGGCACCGTCGACGAGCTCCACACCCGTACCGCCCCGCAGGAGATCGCCCGCCGCCAGGTGGCGTCCGCCAGGGAGAAGTTCACCGAGGCCACGCGGACGCCCACCGGCGAGCTGCGCACCGAGCGGGTGGCTGCGCTCGCGGCGGCGGCCGTCGCGCTCATCGGCCTCGGGGCCGCCCGCCGTCGTCGTGGCTGAACCCAGCCCATCCGGCGGCCTGTCCGCCTCCTCCCGTGCGGCGGCCGACAGGTTGCCCATCCGCATGCTGCACGACCGCGTGCTGGTCTCCCTGGAGGGGGAGGGCGGCGAACGGCGGTCCGGCGGCGGCATCGTCATCCCCGCCACGGCGTCCGTGGGCAGGCGGCTGGCCTGGGCGACCGTCGTCGCCACCGGCCAGAACGTCCGCCAGGTCGAGGTGGGCGATCGGGTGCTGTTCGACCCCGAGGACCGGGCCGAGGTCGAGCTGCACTCCAAGGACTACGTGCTGCTCCGTGAGAAGGACCTGCACGCCGTGGCCGCGGCCCGCGTCAGCGAGGACGGCCAGACCGGCCTCTACCTCTGAGGCTCGACGGGCAGGCCGGCTTCGCGCCAGGCCCTGAACCCGCCGACCACGTCGGTGGAGCGGTGCACCCCGAGCCGCAGCAGCGCGTCCGCCGCCAGCGACGAGGTGAACCCCTCCTGGCACAGCACGAGCACCCGGGTCTCCCATCCGGCCTGCGGCAGCCGCGCCTCGTGACGGGGGTCGAAGCGCCACTCGAGGACGTTGCGTTCGACGACCAGCGGCCCGAGGTGTGCAGCGACCTCGCCCTCGGCGGCCCGCTGCGCGGCAGGCCGGATGTCGACGAGGAGGGCCCTGCCGTGCAGGACCTCCTGGAAGGCTGCTCGGACGCTGATGCGGCGCAGCCTGCTGCGCGCGTCGGTGAGCTGGTCGTCGATCCCTGCGTAGGCCGGCGCCTCCCAGCCGCGGGCGCGGGACGTGGCCGTGGGGTCGCTGAACAGGCGGGTCTCCCAGTGGACGTCGGACGTGCGGGGAGCCTCGGTCGTGATCGTCACCACTGCTCACCGGCCTTCTCGACGCCGGTGGCGTGCAGGGTGCCGTCGAGCAGCGCGTAGCGGGTCATCCCCCGCAGGGCGGGGGAGTACACGTGCACCGACAGGGCTGGCGTGTCGCCGAGGTTGTGGACGTCGTGGACGTGGTGGCTGCCGAACGAGCGGCCCTCGCCCTCGGTCAGCAGCCGTTCGTGGGCGGTGCGCTGCGACCAGGAGTGCTCGGCCAGGGTCCCCTTGACGGTCAGGAACGCGCCCTCCGAGTCGAGGTGGTCGTGCCACCCGGTGGACGTCCCGACGGGCCAGCCGATCAGCCAGATCTCGAGGTGGTCGGTGGCGTCGAGGCGCTTCCAGGTGCGCTCGGGCGCGTCGAGGTCGACCAGCCGCTCGAGGTCCGGGTCGGTGGCGAACAGGGCGGCGGTGCGGAGCAGCTGGCTACGGGTGAAGCGGTTGATGCCGGGGGTCCCGGCGGTGGTGATGGCGGTCATGGTCCTTCTCCTGCGGGTGGGTCGTCATGGTCTGGGAGGTCGCGGGGATCGCGGCGAGATGCGTGCGGTGGCAACACATTCGGGCCGTGTTCGTGCGACGACAGACCGATCCCTGGATCAGGAGCAGGTCGAGGTGGATGCGGCGGTATGCCGTGTGGCTGGCGGCCATGGAACGTCTCCGGTGGGTTCGGGCGACGCCGCGAAGAGGGCGTCGGGGCTGGTGCGGGCCGGGGTCAGGCGCAGCAGCAACACCGCATGACGCTGCAGCACATGGAGCCCATGTGCGTGCGCATCACTGCGGTGGTCGAAGACATGCCACCAGTGGAGCACGGGTCGGTGGAACCCGTCCACGGTGTTCGGGGTGTGTCTCGCGTGACGGGACGAACCACCCGTTGTTCGTCGTCCCCTCACCCGACCGGTGCCAGCTGGTCGGCGGCAGCTGGTCGCCGCCAGGTGGTCGCCGCCAGCCGGTCGGCGGCAGGGTCAGTGCGAGCGGCCCCGCGACGGCGGGCGCCGGAGGTTCGCACAGGCGAAGCAGGTGGTGGCGTTGGGGAGTGCCTCCAGCCGTTCCGCGCCGATGGGTTCGTTGCAGCTCTCGCAGAGCGTGGTCTGGGGCAGGTCCGGCACGTGTTCGTCTCCTTGGTGGACTCCTACCATCCCACGCTCGGGCGGGCCCTTCCGCCACGGCCGAGGTCCGTCACCCACTGGTCGCGGCCGTGGTGGCCTCGCGCCCGGTGTCACCTGTTCGGTCAGAGCCTCGCCGGGGAGGGCTGCTGGGCGCGCGAATGGTTCACGCGTGATCTATGTTGCTCGTGGCCGACGAAGGAGTGCCGATGACGACGTCCAGCAATCTGCGACTGAACGACCAGCTCTGCTTCGCCCTGTATGCCGCGACGAACCTGGTGACCCGGGCGTACCGGCCCCTGCTCGAGGCGATCGGGCTCACGTACCCGCAGTACCTGGTGATGCTCGTGCTGTGGGAGTCCGACGGCCGGCCCGTCCGTGAGATCGCCGACCGGCTGCAGCTGTCGTCAGCCGCCATCAGCCCCATCCTCGGTCGTCTCGAGGAGGCCCAGCTCGTGCTGCGCGACCACGACTCGGCCGACGCCCGGGCCCTCAAGGTCCGGCTCACGGCGAAGGGGGCTGCCCTGGAGTCCGGGGCGTCGCGGGCACAGCTGAACGTCGTCGAGCAGACGGGCCTGTGCGGCGGGGAGCTGGCCGACCTGCGCGAGGGCCTGCACGACCTCATGATGCGCATGACGGTGCGCGACCTGTGACGGCCGCCGGTGTCGCGCGGCCCATCGATGGCTGGCTCGAGTAGCCTGACGAGACCGTGACGTTGGCCGCCCTGCTGGGTCGGTGTGCCTCCGGGGACGAGGCTGCGTTCGAGGAGGTGTACTCGGCGACGGCGGCGCGGGTCTTCGGGTTGGTGCTGCGCGTCGTGGTCCAGCACGCGCTGGCGGAAGAGGTCACCCAGGACGTGTTCGCATCCGTGTGGGCCCAGGCCGACAGGTTCGACCCGTCCCGCGGCAGCGCCGCCGGGTGGATCCTCACCATCGCGCACCGACGGGCCGTGGACCAGGTGCGCAGCGTCAGTGCGAGTCGCACCCGTGACGACCTGTGGACGCGGAAGGTGACGCCGTCGCCGTCGGACACCACGGCGGAGGCGGTGCACTCCTCCTTCGAGGCGGCGCGGGTCCGAGGCGCCTTGTCGGCGCTGACGGTGAAGCAGCGCACCGCCATCCAGCTGGCCTACTTCCACGGGCTGACGTACACCGAGGTCGCGGCGCACCTGGCGATCCCGCAGGGGACCGCGAAGACGCGCATCAGGGACGGGCTGCGCTCGTTGGCGAACGCCCTGGACGCCGTGCCGTTGGGGGGATGACGAGGTCGCGGGTGACGAGCGACCGCGGCACCTCCCCCTCGGGCGTCGCCGGGACCAGCGCTTCGGTCCCGGAGATGCAGAAGAGCCGGCCACGTGGTGGTGACCGGCTCTTCCGACTGGGTGGTGCGCCATCAGGGACTCGAACCCCGAACCCGCTGATTAAGAGTCAGCTGCTCTGCCAATTGAGCTAATGGCGCGCGAGGAGAGACATTAGCAGGACGATGCCGGGGACGTGAAATCGGCTCCGCGGCGCATCAGGACGACCCGCGTCGACGCGCTGCGGCGACCAGCGCGGTACCTGCCGCGACGGCCAGCGCGCCGACCCCGACCGCGAGTCCGATGCGCACCGTCCGGCCGTCACCCTCTGCGGAAGGCGTTGCGGTGGTGGGGCTTTCGTCGGTGCTGGTGGAGCTGGTCGTGGACGTCGGGGTGTCGCCGCCGGGGGTCATGGTCGGTTCGGGCGAGGTGCTGGTCGACGAGGTGGCGGACGCGCCCTTGACGGTGAACCTCGTGGTGTCCGAGACGGGGTGGCCGTCCTCGCTGACGACGCGGAACGCCACCGTGTACTTCCCGGCCGGGAGTCCGTCCGTGAGCGCCTGGGTGACGGTCGTGCCGTCCACCCTGGGGCGGCCGCTGCTCGCGGTGCCCGACGGGCCGGTGACCGTCACGGTGGCGAAGCTGGTGCTGATCGGCTCGTTGAACTCCAGGACGACCTGGCTCGGGGCCGTGGCCACCTGGGCGCCGTCGGCCGGGGTGACCGACTTCAGCGCCGCGTGGGCGTCCGCGGCGACGGCGGTGATGATCGAGGAGAGCACCCCGAGGAGCAGCCCCAGCACGGCCACCCACACGGTGATCTTGACGGTCCTGCGCTTGCGGTCTGATTCGAGGAACACGTCACCCATCCTGCCCGAGGCGCATGGAAGGGGTGACCGAGCGTCGGGCTTGCGAGCCGTGCGGAGGTGCAGCGCCCGCCTGCGGGGAGCCTGTGACTGCTCCCCGCGGGCGGGCCGCACGATCGGTCAGCTGGTGACGGAGACCGGTATCGCGAGTCGGGTGAAGCCCAGCGTCGACTCCACCGAGACCGTGGGAGTGGGTGCCGTGTTCTGCGCGGGGACGTCCCGCTTGAACGACCACGTCCCGTCGGCGGTGCTGACGACCGCCGTCCCGAGGACCGGGCTGGCGAGGGTCGGCCCGGCGTGGATGGTGATGGTCTGCCCTGCCGCGAACGGCGAGGCGGTGCCGGTGATGATCCACTGGCCGCGGGTGCGGAAGCGGGTCGTCACCGAGGTGGTGTCGAGCACCGGCGTGACCTGGACGCTGGACGTCGCCGTACCGGTCGGTCCCGTGACCGTGAGGGTGAAGGCCAGCGGCGTGTTGGTGCTGCCGCGGGCCGCGCTGAACGTCGGGTAGGTGAAGCTCGGGGACAGGACGTCGGCGAGCGGGCCGACCGGGTCACCGGCCGTCTGGGTCCAGCGGTAGGTGCTGGCGCCGGTGGCTGAGCCCGAGAGGGTCACCTTCGTGCCGCGGGCCACGGACTGGTTGGGTCCGGCGCTGGCCGTCGGCGGGTCGAGCGGCACGGGCAGCACCGTCACCGTCGACGTCGAGGTGTCGACCTGGCCCGACACACCGGTCGTCGTGACCGTGAAGTGCAGCACCGTCTCCGTCGTGGGGGCGGTGAACGAGGCACGGGCGGTGGCGGCGCCGGTCAGCTGCACGACGGGCTCGCCGTCGGCCGGTGTCTGGCTCCAGGCGTAGCTCGCGATCTCCCCGCTCGTCGCACCGGCGTCGAGCGTCACCGCGGCGCCCTGCTGGACCCGCTGGTCGGCTCCTGCCGAGGCGATGACCGGCGTGGGCTCGAGCACCCCGCCGTCGGGCACCGTGGACTCGGTCGACGAGCCGCCACGGTCGGACGTGACGGTGATCGTCGGGGGCACGGCGGTGACGTCCGGGAACGTGGTCGTGCCCCCCGAAAGCACCCCGAAGCCGGGGACGGTGAGGACGGCGTCCGGGTCGGACGACCTCGCAGACACGGACAGCTTGGTGCCGTCGAAGCTGGCGTCGGTGACCGTGACGACGTCCTTGAGCACCGCCGTCTTGGACGACACCGGGACGTCACCGGCGTTGAGCACCTTCACCGTCGCGGGCTTGTGGGCGTAGTGGATGCGGCCGAAGTAGCGGCCGTCGTCCGCGGTGAGGGTGGTGTTGACGATTCCCGCCGCCGGGTCGGTGGCGACCTGGAGGGACTGGCCCGGCTCGGAGCTGGCGAAGACCGACAGGATCCCGGCGTCGGAGCCGGGGGAGTCGGGTTCGTAGGTCGCCGAGTCGATGGTCACGCCGGAGTTCGTCGCCAGCTTGCCCGAGACGGTGAACAGGGACGTGCGGGCGACCTCGACCCCGCGGCTGTCGACCACGGACAGGTAGTTCTGCGGCTGGCCCGCCGCGTCGCGGTACGGACTCCCGGTGATCGCGTGCTCGATGGCGGGGTCGCCGAGGTACCCGGCCGGGGCGCCGGCGGTCCACCGCAGGAAGGGCGAGTGGCGACCCTTGAGGGCGCCGGTGAAGTCGCCCGGCGTGAGCCCCACGTCGTCGGTGACGAAGACGAGGTTCTTGTCGCTCGCGGTGACGCGCTCGACGCCATACGGGTGGATGACGGTGTATGTCGTGCCGGCCGGCACGTTCGTGATCTTGATGCGGACCCGGCTGAAGACCATCTGGTCGCCGTCGAGGACGGGGCCGCCGCCGAACGCGCCCTCCAGGGCGAGGTCGGCGATCACCTTGCCACCGTTGGGCATGGTGGTCGTGGCGTTGGCGCGCTGGTAGAAGAACTCCTCCGGGAAGTTGTCCGGGAAGCTGATCGGCTGGGTGTCGTCGGGGAGGTCCCCGGGAAGGAACCCGCACAGCGGGTCCTGGGCGTCCAGGCACGCGTCGAGCCGGACGCTCGGCGTGCTGCTGTCCCGATACCAGACCGGGAAGCCGTTCTCGCTGCTGACCGGTCCCACCTGGGTGAGGTGGTCCAGGGGCACCCGGGTCGAGATGGTGTCGGCCGAAGCCAGGGTCGCGGCGAGTGGGACCGCCAGGGCCACGGCCACCAGGCCGCGCAGAAGTCTCCGCTGAGTCATGGTTGTCTCCCTCATGAGGCTATGTCCGCAGATCGGCGGACAAATGGTGACGCTAGGAACGAGCCCTTCGGAAAACCTTGGGGTCCGGTGGCCAGAGCCGCGCGACCACGACGCCTTCGAGGGCGGACAACGGCAACGGTCCGAGTCGGCGGGAGTCCACCGAGTCGGCCCGGTTGTCGCCGAGGACGAAGAGCTGTCCAGGGGGGACCGTGACCGGTCCGAACCAGGTGCCGTCCACGGAGGGCTGGTCGAGCCAGGGTTCGTCGACGAGCGCGCCGTCGACGACCAGCCGGCCGTCGGCGATGCCCACCTCGTCGCCTGCGGTCGCCGCGACCCGCTTGACGAGGTCCTCACCGTCGGGCGCACGGACGACGACGACGGTCCCGCGTCGGGGCAGCTCGGCGCCGGAGCGCCACGTCCGCAGCAGGAGGTGGTCGCCGGGGCGGTAGGTCGGTTCCATGCTGTGGGCCTGCACCCGGACCGGGCGGGCCACGCACGTCAGGACGACGACCAGGGCGAGGAGGACGACCAGCGTGGTCGTGGCCCATCGACCAGGGCGCCCGGACGGTGTCCGGGAGGCGTCCGGGTCCGCGCCCAGGACCGCGGCAGGCGGGACCCGCGTCATCAGGCGCGAAGGAGCAGGGCGGCCGCCCACAGGCTCACCCCGACCCCGAGGACGAGGTTGGTCGCGACGGCGCGCTGGCGTGCGGGGAGCACGGCGAGCAGGGCCACGACGAGTGCCAGCTCGGCGCCGAGGGCGAGCAAGTCCAGGGCTCCCACGGCCTCGACCCCCACCCGGCCCTCGAGCCCCGGCATCACCGGCATGCCGGGCCCGATGGTCCCAGGGATGGGTTGGTGCACCAGGGCGGCACTGCCGTGGCCGGCGTGCCCGGAGGCGCTGCCCGCGAACGCCGGGAGCCCGATCGTGCGACTGGCGACGTAGAGCAGGACGACCCCCACGGTGCCGACCAGGCCGAGGTGCGCGAGCCGCACGGTCGGGGCGTGCAGGAGGCCCCATGCCAACCCCGCCTGGCCGAGCGCCAGCAGCACGAAGAACCCGCCGTGCAGCACGGAGTCGCGGAGGTGCTCGGGGGCGACGCCGAGGTGGACGGCAGCCGCCACCGCCGCGGCGGCCGCTGCAGTCCACGCGGCGGTGGTCCCCGTGGCGAGCCGGGTGTCGGCGCTGTCGGTGCGGACGTCGCCGACGTAGGTCTCGGCCGACATCAGCCGGCCACCGGGTCGTCGTCGGGCGGCTCCGGCAGCGACTGGCACGGGTCGCCGAGCGGATCGTCACCGGCCTCGGGGCCGAGCACCTCGAACTGGCTCATCATGTCGTGGTCCTCGTGCACGAGGTTGTGACAGTGGATCATGTACTTGCCCCGCCCCTCGAACCGGGCGAGCACCCGGACCGTCTCGTTCTCGCCCACGTAGACCACGTCCTTGGGGCCGAGCTCGTGCGGCATCGGCGGCTTGCCGTTGCGGTCGACGACCTTGAAGTCGATGAGGTGGATGTGCGTGGGGTGGAACCAGCCGCCCGACAGGTTGCGGATCTCCCACAGCTCGACGTCGCCGTCGTGCGGGCTGGCCTCGACGAGGGAGTGGCCGCTGGCGACCACGTCGTCCCACGTGTGGCCGTTGATGGTGAACTTGCTGTTCGACCGGACGAGGTCGATGCGGCGGGTGGCCACGGCGTCCGAGACCTGCAGGGCCATGACCGGGTTGGTGGGGTTGAGCTGGTCGGGCACGGAGTTGCCGGTCGGGTCGAAGTCGTCCCCGACGACGGTGAAGGCCATCACCTTGTCGGTGTTGGTGTAGTTGATGTTGTTCTTCGGGCTGGTGTTCTTGAGCACCACCCGTCGGCCGACGGGGTACTTGCTGAAGTCGATGACGACCTCGTACCGCTCAGCCATCCCGTGCCGGAACGACTTGACCACTTGCGGTGACGGCATGAAGCCGCCATCCGTGGCGATGACGGTGAACGGCTCGCCCGAGTCCAGGGACCAGGCGTAGGACCGGGAGATCGAGGCGTTCAGCAGCCGGAAACGGTACTTGCGGCGCTTGACCTTCATGACCGGCCACGGGCGCCCGTTGACGAGGATGACGTCGCCGTACATCCCCGACTCGTCGTTGTTGTTCCACAGCAGGGAGCCGTCGTTCCGGAACATCGCGTCGCTGACGATGAGTGGCACGTCGAACTCCCCGTGCGGGATGGGCAGCGAGCGCTCGAGGGGATCGTGCAGGTGGTACTGCGCGGCGAGCCCCATGAGCACGTTCTCGGCGGTGTGGTGGACGCCGTGGTCGTGGTACCAGAGCGTCCGTGCGGCCTGGAAGTTCGGGTACTGGTAGTCCTTGTACTGACCGGGGTTGGTGACGTCGCTGGCGTAGCCGTCGTACTGCGGCTTGGAGGCCGACCCGTGCAGGTGGACGGACGTCCACGGCGCGTACTTGAGCACCGGGTGCCGCGCCGGGAGGTTGTTGACGTGGCGGACCACGGCCTGTCGCCCCTGCTCGACCGAGATGGTCGGGCCCGGGACCAGCCCGTTGTAGCCCCACAAGGGCGTCTTGAACCCGGGGAGCACGTCCGCCATCAAGGGCTTCATCTCGACGCGGTAGTGGTCGGTCGTCCCGTAGCTGCGGTAGGGCGCGAGCACGGGTGGCGTGGCGAACGGGACGGTGAACGGCACGGGCAGCTTGCTCGCGGGCATCCTCGCGTCGAGGACCGAGCCGGCGTTCACCGAGCGCTCCAACGGGAACGCGAGCGCTGCGCTCCCGAGCACGCCGGCCTTGAGCAGGTCCCGACGGGACAGTGGTGCGGACTGTGGTGCGGACATGGATGTGTTCCCCCTCCTGCGATGTGCGGCGAGGCTAGGAGGGGCGCCTTGGGGAAATCTTTGGCCGCTGACGAGGTTTCGCACCGCACCGGGACGCCGACAGGGCGCCTCGTGCGAGACGCCCTGTCGGGTGGTGCGGGTGGTGCGGTGCTGCGGAGTCCTTGCGGAGTGCTCCGGTCAGAGGCGGGGGAGAGCCCCCTGGACCGGTGCCACCACCGGCGGCAGGATGCGACTCGTACCGCTCTGGCGCAGCTGTTCCTGCGGCTGCTCGATCGGGTCGGTGAACGGCTGCTGGTCACCGACGCACCGGGTGCCCACCGGCGGCACCGCGGCAGTCAGCAGGTACGTGTCCACGGCCTTGGTGACGCACTCGGACGTGCCGTATGCCGTGTGGCCCCAGCTGTTGCTGGACACCAGCCGACTGTTCGGCAGCAGCGTGGACGCCTTGACCGCGCCGGCGTAGTTGGTGGCGGGGTCCCAGTAGTTGCCCACGACGAGCACGGGGTTGGCGGTCCGCTTGGTGAATGGCCCGCGGTAGGCGTCCTCGTCGGTCGCCGTCCACGTCGAGGACGCGCACGGGGCCGACGCCCACGACCAGAGCGGTCCGAAACCGGGGGCGTTGCGCTGCGCGGTCGCCGTGAAGTAGGGCCACAGGCGTGCTGAGCTGGGGTTGGTCCCGTCGCTGCACAGCACCGACTGGAACGCCTCGGGGGAGTTGTCGTACGGGAAGCCCCATCCGGCCCTCGCACCGGCCTTGGCGAGCTTGACCTTGGCGGCGCGGTCAGCGGCAGCCTTCGTCTCGGCGCGGGCCAGGAGGGCAGCAGCGGCCCGTCGGGTGGCCGCCTTGCGAGCCATCGGGTCCTGCGTGATCGAGACGATGCTGCTGAGGTCCCAGTCGACGAACATCGAACCGTCGGGGCTGTAGAGGTCACCCAGCAGCATCGCGGTGGCGGTGGCGTAGTCGAGGGTGAAGAAGACCTCACCGGTCTCGGGGTCGGAGATGACGATCGGATTGGCCCTCAGGTCGGCCATCGCCTGCGTGAACAGCGTCCGCGGGTCACCCATGGCGGCCAGGTTGCAGAAGTCGGGCCCGGACGTCTTGCAGAGGTCGAGGATCTTCACCAGGGCGCGGTAGGCACCCTCGCCCGACTTGAGGCGCTGGGTCTGCGGCTCGGGGGTCGCACCCTGGCTGCCCGACCACGCGACGGGGTCGAGCACACCGTCGATGGCCACCGCACGGACGCGGTCCGGGAACATGTTCGCGTAGACCTGGCCGAGGTAGGTGCCGTAGGAGAACCCGAGGTAGGAGAGCTTGGTGTCGCCGAAGGTGCGCCGCAGCACGTCCATGTCGCGGGCGACCTCTGCGGTCGACATCGACGACACGAGGGGCTGCCCCGTGGTCGAGCAGGTCTTGCCGAAGGTCATGGCCGACTTGATGTAGGCCTCGCGCTGGCCCGCCGTCGTGGGGAACGGCGTGTTGAGCCCTGACAGGGCCTTCGCCTGGGCCCCGAGGTCCTTGAAGCACCGCACGTTGTCGCTGAAGTTGGTGCCGCGGGGGTCGACCCCGACGATGTCGAACTTCGCCAGGACGTCCGGACCGAGGAAGAACGGGGCCGCGGCGGCGAACTGCACGCCCGAGCCGCCGGGTCCGCCGGGGTTGAGGAAGAGCGTCCCGATCTTCTTCTTCGGGTCGGCGACCTTGACCCGGAACAGGGCCACCTCGGTGGTGGCGCCCTTGGGCTGGTCGTAGTCGACGGGCAGGCGCACGGTGCCGCAGGCGCCGCGCGGCGTGATCACGCTGCAGTCGAACCAGGTGATCTTGGGGACCGGCAGGGAGTCGACCCGGCGGGCCTCGACCGCACTCGTGCGGTCGGGTGCCGGTGTGGCTCCGGAGGCCGCGGTGGTCGTGGCCGGCACCACCACCGCCCCGGCGACGAGGAACGCGAGCGCGCCCCCCAGCAGACGTCGAACCGACATGACCTTCCCCCTTCGTCGTGCCGTACGACCACCCGTGTGCGGTCCCCCCGGCCGCTGCACATCCTGACGCCGCGAGCGCAGCCACGGCAAGCAAATGCTCGAACTTGCGCAAAGTCGCACGGAAAACGCCGAACGGCCCCGGGTCTGCATCTCTGCAGACCCGGGGCCGTTCGGTATGGGGTGAGCGACGGGGCTTGAACCCGCGACCCCCGCGACCACAACGCGGTGCTCTACCAGCTGAGCTACGCCCACCATGCGACACGACCGGACAATGGAGCCGGCCGCGTAAGCGTGGACCATCGTACCTGCTCCGGGGCAGTGCTCGTGACCACCCCGGGTGGGTCCCTGCGGCGCGGACCGTGGTCCGCGCCATACGTGCTCGCGATCATGCGGGGGAGCCGCCGGCGTCCGCGACGGGCTCGGTGCCGTGGTCGACGACGTGACGGGCCGCGATGGACTTGGCGGTGACGCTGTCGGGACCGGGCTGGGCCACGAACACGGCCTCGCGGTAGTAGCGCAGCTCGGCGATGGACTCGCGGATGTCCGCGAGCGCGCGGTGGCCACCGGACTTCTTGGGGGAGCTGAAGTAGGCGCGGGGGTACCAGCGCCGCGACAGCTCCTTGATCGAGGACACGTCGATGATGCGGTAGTGCAGGTGGGCCTCGAGCTCGGCCATGTCGCGCAGGAGGAAGTTGCGGTCGGTGCCGACGGTGTTGCCGCCCAGGGGGGCCTTGCGCGGCTCTGGCACCCACTCGCGGACGTAGTCGAGCACCAGCTTCTCCGCGGCCTCCATCGTGGTGCCGCCGGCCAGCTCGTCCAGCAGGCCGGATGACGTGTGCATGTTGCGCACGAAGTCGTCCATCTGCTCGAGCGCCTCGGCGGGCGGTGCGATCACGACGTCGACACCGTCGCCGAGCTGGTTGAGCTCGAAGTCGGTCACGAGCGCCGCGACCTCGATGAGGGCGTCGTTCTCGAGGGACAGCCCGGTCATCTCGCAGTCGATCCAGACGATGCGGTCGTTGACGGAGCGGTCGGTGGGGTTCTGCGTCACCCGCACACCCTATGGCCACCCCCGGACACGTGCCCCGCGTCGCGGGGCCCGCTGCACTAGCCTGCCCGTCATGACGTGGGGACAAGAGGCGGGGCATGCCGCCGGCGCGCCCGGGGCGGCCCCCTCCGGTCCGGTGCGGCGCAGCGGCCGTGGGACGTTGCGGCGGTGGCTGCTCGCGGGCGTCATCGTCATCGGTTTCGCCCTGGCCGCGGTCGTCCTCGCCGTCTACTACGGGGCCACGCTCGGCGTCGTGACGAGCCTGCTCGCCATCCTGCTCGCAGCGATCCCGCTCGGCGTCGTCATCCCGACCTTCCTGTGGCTCGACCGGTTCGAGGCCGAGCCGACCCGGTACCTGCTCGTGGCGTTCGGGTGGGGCGCCCTCGTCGCGGCACTGCTGGCCGGGATCTTCAACACCGGCGCCAACATCGCGTTCCAGGCCGCCACCGGCGGGACCGAGACTGCAGGCCTGGCCACGGCGATCTTCTCCGCGCCGCTGGTGGAGGAGGCGGTCAAGGGGCTGCTGGTGCTCCTGGTCTGGCGCCTGCGTCGACGCGAGTTCGACGGGATCATCGACGGGATGGTCTATGCCGGGATCGTCGCCGCCGGCTTCGCCTTCACCGAGAACATCCAGTACCTCGGCCTGGCCTACGCCGACGGCGGGGACGCGGCCCTCACCGGGACGTTCATCGCCCGGTGCCTGTTCACGCCGTTCGCCCACCCGATCTTCACGGTGATGACGGGCATCGGGATCGGGATCGCGGCCACCACCCGCAGCCGGGTCCTCAAGGTCGCCGCACCGGTGGCGGGGTACGTCCTCGCCGCCCTGCTGCACGCGATCTGGAACCTGGCTGCCGTCACCGGAGGCGCCGGGCTGGTCACCGTCTACCTGTTCGTCGAGGTGCCGATCTTCGTGGCGTTCGGCGCGCTCGTGGTGTGGGCCCGTCGACGCGAGGGGCGGCTCATCGGCCGCTACCTCAGCGCGTACGCCGACGCCGGCTGGCTCTCGCCCAGCGAGGTGCAGATGCTGTCGACCATGGCGGGTCGGCGCAGCGCACGGGTGTGGGCGCGGTCGGCCGGGCGTGCGTCGCTGGCGTCGATGCGCAGCTTCCAGGACTCCGCCAGCGAGCTCGCCCTCCTCCGTGCGCGCATGCACCACAGCGCAGCCGACGACCAGGCCCTGCAGACCGAGCGCGAGCTGCTCGACGCGCTGACGGCGCGACGCCGGGAGTTCCTCGGCGCGTACTAGCGTGCAGGTCGTGCGCACCCTCGACATCGCCTCGACCATCGGCCCCGACCTCGTCCGACTCCGGCGCGAGCTGCACCAGGTGCCGGAGGTCGGCATGGACCTGCCGCTCACGCAGCGGGCCGTCCTCGACGCGCTGGACGGCCTCGACCTCGAGGTCACGCTGGGTCGCGAGCTGTCGTCGGTCGTCGCGGTCCTGCGCGGCCGTGGCGGCTCGCGCACCGGGACGGACCGCCCGGTCGTCCTGCTGCGCGGCGACATGGACGCCCTGCCGGTCACCGAGGACCTCGACCTCGACCACGTCTCACGCCACGTCGGCCGGATGCACGCCTGCGGCCACGACCTCCACGTCGCGGGCCTGGTCGGTGCGGCGCGGATCCTGCACGAGCTGCGCGACGAGCTCGAGGGTGACGTCGTGCTCATGTTCCAGCCCGGGGAGGAGGGACCCGGGGGAGCGGAGCCGATGATCCGCGAGGGCCTGCTCGAGGCTGCCGGCCGTCGTGTCGACGCCGCCTACGCCCTGCACGTCTACTCGTCCGAGTACGCGAAGGGGGTCTGGTTCGGCCGTCCCGGTCCGCTCATGGCTGCGGCGGACGAGGTCAGGGTGACCATCGTCGGCGAGGGCGGACACGGGTCGCAGCCGTTCCGGGCCAAGGACCCGATCCCCGTGGCCTGCGAGATCGTCGTGGCCCTGCAGACCCTCGTCACCCGTCAGTTCGACGTGTTCGACCCGGTCGTCATCACCGTGGGGAAGTTCGTCGGTGGCACCAAGGACAACATCATCCCCGACGAGGCGGTGTTCGAGGCGACCGTGCGCAGCCTCTCGGAGGAGGCCCGAGCCGAGGTCAGCGCGAAGATCGAACGGCTGTGCACCCAGCTCGCCGCCGCCCACGGCCTCACCGCCGTCGTCGAGCACCTCCCCGGCTACCCCGTGACGGTCAACGACGAGGCCGAGTACGCCTTCGCCAAGGACACCATCGTCGACCTGTTCGGCGCCGACCGCTACAGCCACCAGCGCGATCCGGAGATGGGGTCCGAGGACTTCTCGTTCGTCGGTCAGCTCGTGCCCAGCGCGTACGTCAACCTCAGCGCCTGTCCCGCGGCCGACCACGACTCTGCACCCGACAACCACTCGCCGCGGGCTGACTTCGACGACTCGGTCGTGCCGGACGGGGCGGCCCTGCTCGCCGAGCTCGCCCTGCGCCGCACGGCCCAGCTGTCGGCCCGCCCGCCGCAGGCGGCAGCGAGCTCTGACTGAGACCTCAGATCGCGGGAAGGATGCGGAAGGCGTCCGCCAAGAGGATGTTTCGCGATCGGTTAGTCTCTGGCCCACTGGCCCCCGTAGCTCAGCGGATAGAGCGAGTCACTTCTAATGACTGGGTCGCAGGTTCGAGTCCTGCCGGGGGCGCCATCCCATGCCGATGAGCCTGGGGCGCGGACGTGCCGGCTCGCCGCTCCGGCGTGGTCAGAGGTGCTTCGCGTATGCCGCGTGGTGCCACAGGTGGATGGCCGCATAGGCCCGCCACGGGGCCCAGCCCGCTGACCGGGTGAGCACCTCGCGCTGGGTCGGGAGGTCGAGGGCCTTGCGCAGGACGAGGTCGCCGTGGGGGAACGCGTCAGCGTCCCTGAGTGCCCGCATGGCGACGTAGTCGACGGTCCACGGCCCGATGCCGGGCAGCGCGAGGAGGCGGCGCCGGACCTCGCTGTGGTCCGAGTCGGGTGCGATGACCAGCCCTTGCGCACAGGCCTGCGCCAGGGCCACGACGGTGCGAGCCCGTGCCCCGGTCACGCCGACAACCGACTGAAGCTCCGTGGCGTCGGCGACGGAAAGTGTTGCAGGGGATGGGAACTCGCGCAGCGTGGAGTCTGCATCGAGGACTCCCCAGCGCTGGACGAGTCGTGCGGCGAAGGTCTGGGCGGCCTGGAGCGAGACGTGCTGGCCGAGCACCGTCATGACGGTGGCCTCGAAACCGTCGAAGGCGCCCAGGATCCGCAGCGTCGGGTTCGCGGCGACGAGCGGCCCCAGGACGGGGTCGCCGCCCAGGTGCCTGGCAGCTGCCGCGAGGTCGGTGTCGAGGTCGAGCCACTGTCGTACCCGGCGGCCGACGGCGCCGAGCTGGTCGACGGACCCTGGCCTGATCCGGGCGCTGACGGTGACCCGGTCCCCGGCGAAGTGCGCCAGCAGGAGGCGCGGTCCCGCCGGCGTCGGCACCAGCCGCTCGTACGTCCCGGTCGACGCCTCGACCCGCTCGAGCCCGGGCACCGCGTGGGCGAGGAGCGCGGCGAAGGCCTCGCGGGCGGCATACGGGTGGACGTCGACGACCGGGGCGAGGGCAGCGGCGGCTGGGCTCACTCCTCGCCACCGAGTGGCATCGTCGCGACAGGGCGGTACTGGCGCGGGCGGCCACCCGACGGCGCGTGCGAGGCGAACAGCGTCACCTCGTCGGCGTTCCACCGCGGACCGGAGTACGCGTCGAGCACCCGCAGCCAGCGGGTCGCCTCGAAGGAGTGCCGCGCCCGGGCCACGGTGAGGTGCGGCTGGAAGCCACCGCCCTCGGGTGTGGCGCCGACGTGGGCACAGGACGACCGGACGTTGCGCGCCAGCGCGGCCAGGGAGCCCCTGGCCTCGTCGTCGCCGTCGACCCCGATCCACAGGACCCTGGCGTCCGCCGCGTGCGGGAAGGCCCCACCCGAGTGCAGCCGGGAGGCGAACGGTTCGCGGTGGGCGGCGGCCTCGGCCACGGCGAGCGCGACCTCGTCGAGGCGACCCTCGGGGACGTCGGCCATGAAGGCGAGGGTGATGTGCCACAGCGAGGGATCGGTCCAGCGGAGCTCGCGGTCGGTGTCCCGTCGGGGGTCGAGGAAGTCCGCCAGGTCCTCGAGGGCGTCCTCCGGGGGCACGACCGCGGCAAAGATGCGCATCGCACCATTGTGGACGCCTCCGACCGGGATAGATTTGTCGGACCGACGAAGGGGTGGGGATGCTGCAGAAGGCGAGGGAGCTGTCTGGGGCGCAGGTGTGGTTCCTCACCGTGCGCGTGGCCGAGGTCGGGGTGGCGGCCCTTCTCGTGGGTGCGTTGATCGAGGCGCGATCCGCATGGGCCCTCGGCGCGCAGTACACCGGCCAGTCCGGCCTCGGGTCGGGGGTGCCCACGGTCTCGCTGATGCAGCGGATCATCGGCATGGCCCTCTTCGGCGGGTACCGCGCGCCCGTCAGCGTGCTGGTCGTCGCCGTGTCCCTCGCCGGCCTGCTGGTGGTCCTGCACCGGTGCCAGCCCGTCAGCCACACGCGGTACCTGCGGTGGGAGTGGCTCGTCCTGTGGGCGGTCGCGGCCCTGCTCTCCCTCGTGGCGAGCGCCATCTGCATCATCGCCCTGTTCGGCGACAACCCGTACGCCTCCACCGACCCCGGGGTCATCTCGGGCAGCATCGGCCCGGGGTACCACGAGCAGGTGATCGGCAACCTGTCCTGGCCCCTGGGTGCGCTCCTGCTGCTGGCCCCCCTCGGACTGTGGTGGGCCCGGCTGCCCGACATGGACGACCTCGAGGACTCCCTGGCCGGGCTCGTGGCCGGGGTGCCGGAGGGGAGTGCGTCGGACGTCGGCACACCCAGGACCGTGGCGGTGACCGAGCACGGTGAGGTCGGGCGACCTGCCGGTCCGGTCATCCCGACGGTCCGAACCGGTCGGTTCCCGAACCTGAAGGTTCCGCGCGCGTCTCGGTCCGCCCGCCCTGTGCGGGGCGGCGACGGGGACTCGATCTTCGTCGACGAGGTGGAGCAGATCGAGCCGGTCGAGCGCCTCCAGCCGCGCGAGAGCGACTCGGGGGACGGGTCCACGGCGAGCGGGTACGACGGGTACTTCCGGCGGTAGCCGGCCTCCCGTCACTGCCTCGTCGGCACCGGACCACCCTCGTGAACCCGCCGCGGAGGGGCCTCGTGGTCCTCCGGAGGGGGCGCACGACCCGATCGTTACCGATGAGGGGTCCGCAACGGTCTGTCGTGGCAGGTTGCATGCGGTCCGGTTCGTTAGGCTTGCGGTGTGATTTCCCGGGACGACGCCATGTCCATGTTGGGCGCCGTGACGACCCTCCGAGACCAGGTGGCAGACGCAGAGCTGCCGCTCGACATCCCCGGCGTGGCCACGGGTCGCGCGACCCGTGACTCGCTGCTCAAGCAGCTCGACGACTACGTCATCCCGCGGCTGCGGTCGCTGGACGCCCCGCTGCTCGCGGTCGTGGGTGGTTCGACGGGCGCGGGCAAGTCGACGCTGGTCAACTCCATCGTCGACGCCCAGGTGAGCCGGTCGGGAGTGCTGCGGCCGACGACCACCACCCCGGTCCTCGTGCACCACCCCAAGGACGAGCGCTGGTTCCTCGACGACCGGATCCTGCCCGGTCTGAGCCGGGTCACCGGCGCCGCGACCGAGGACGACGGCGAGGCCTCGCTGCGGATGGTGGCGTCCAGCTCCCTGCCGCCGGGCATGGCCCTGCTCGACGCCCCCGACATCGACTCGGTGGTCAGTGCCAACCGCGCCCTGGCCGGCCAGCTCCTCGCGGCGGCCGACCTGTGGCTGTTCGTCACCACGGCCGCGCGCTACGCCGACGCCGTCCCGTGGGACCTGCTGCGCCAGGCCTCCGAGCGCGGCACCGCCGTGGCGATCGTCCTCGACCGGGTGCCCCCCGAGGCGATGGCCGACATCCGCAGCCACCTCGCGTCGATGCTGCGCGACCAGGGACTGTCGACCGCGCCCATCTTCGGCATCCCGGAGGCCGCCCTCACCTCCGAGGGTCGCCTCCCCGAGGCCGACGTCGCCCGACTGCGGTCGTGGCTGTCGGCGCTCGCGAGCGACGCCCGGGCCCGCGCGGTGATCGTCAAGCAGACCCTCGACGGGGCGCTGGGCTCCCTCGAGGAGCGCACCGTCTCCCTCGTCGGCTCGACCCGCGACCAGGTGACGGCCGTGACCGCGCTCCACGAGGCGGCCGAGCTGTCCTACCGCGACGCCGTCCTCCACGTCGAGCAGGGCATGACCGACGGGACCCTCCTGCGTGGCGAGGTGCTCGCCCGCTGGCAGGAGTACGTCGGGACCGGCGAGTTCTTCAAGCAGGTCGAGTCGACCATCTCCAAGGTCCGCGACCGCATCACCGCCGCGATCAAGGGCACCCCACCCCCGTCAGGCGACCTCGGTGAGGCACTGCAGACCGGTGTCGCCGCCCTCATCCAGTCGCAGGGCCAGGGAGCGGCCGCCACCGTGGTCCGCCAGTGGCGTCAGCTGCCGGGCGGCGACTCCGTGCTCCAGGCGCACCCGGGCATGGCCAAGGCCTCGCCCGAGTTCACCGCCTCCGTCGAGCGCCTCGTGCGCGACTGGCAGGGCGAGCTGCTCGACATGGTGCGCAGCGAGGGCAAGGACCGGCGCACGACGGCCCGCATCGCGGCATACGGACTCAACGGGATCGGTGTGATCCTCATGCTGGTGGTGTTCGCGCACACCGGCGGGCTCCTCGCCGGCGCCGAGGTCGGCATCGCCGGCGGGACCGCGGTGCTCGCGCAGAAGGTGCTCGAGGCCATCTTCGGCGACCAGGCCGTGCGCGACATGGCCATCCGCGCCCGCAAGCGCCTCCTCGAGCGGGTGCGTGAGCTGTATGCCGCGGAGCAGCTCCGCTACGACCACGCCCTCGAGGGCGTGGCCACCAGGGAAGACCGGGCCGAGCGCCTGGCAGATGCCGCAGCAGCGGTGAAGGCGGTTCGATGAGCCCGTTGATCATGGGCCGGAGCAAGGTCAAGGGGATGAGCGCCGAGGAGCTGGGCGAGCGTTCCGCCGCCCTCGGTGACGCCCTCGAGGCCGGGGGGAGCCAGCTCGACCCCGGCCGCGTCGTCGACGCCCGAGCCGTCATCGAGAAGGTCACGGCCCGCACGTCCAGGTCCGGCAACCACACCGTGGTCGCGCTCGCGGGCGCCACGGGCTCGGGGAAGTCCAGCCTGTTCAACGCGATCGTCGGTGATGGTGTGGCAACCGTGGGCGCTCGGCGGCCGACGACCTCGCGCCCCATCGCCGCGGTCTGGGGCGACGACGACGCGAGCGACCTGCTCGACTGGCTCGAGGTGGCGCAGCGGCACCACGTGCAGGCAGCTCCCACGGGTGCTCCCGCGACCGGCGGGGGGAAGCCGTCGAAGGGTGCCCCTGCGGTGACCTGGAACCTCGACGGCCTCGTGCTCCTCGACCTGCCCGACTTCGACTCCCGCGTCGAGGCCCACAGGCTCGAGTCCGAGCGCGTGCTCGAGCTCGTCGACGTGTTCGTGTGGGTGACCGACCCCCAGAAGTACGCCGACGCCCGGCTGCACGACGACTTCCTCAAGGTGCTGTCGACGCACGACGCCGTCACCGTGGTGGTCCTCAACCAGGCAGACCGCCTGTCGGCGGACGCCGTCACGCAGATCCGAGGGGATCTCGCGCGCCTCACCGCCGAGGACGGCATCGCCGGGGTGCAGGTCCTCGCGACGTCCGCGACGACCCGCACGGGTCTCGACGAGCTGGCGATGCGGTTGGGCACCGCCGTGGCCGCCCGGAACGCCGCGCAGGCACGGCTGGCGGCCGACATCCGTGCGACGTCCGGCCGCCTCCGGGTCGACGTCGCCGACACCGAGCCCACCCTGCCCGACACCGTGGACGCCGCCCTCGTCGAGGCGTTGTCCCGTGCCGCGGGGATCCCGACGGTCGTCGCGGCCGTGGAGCGCGACTACCGCAACCAGGCCTGGAGCAGGACCGGTTGGCCGTTCACGCGCTGGGTCCGTGCGCTGCGCCCCGACCCGATGAAGCGGTTGCGGCTCAACACCCGTGACTCCGTGGAGGAGAAGCTCGCCGTCACCGCGGGGGACGTCCGCTCGGTCCTGGGCCGCTCCTCCCTTCCCCCGCCCACCCCGGCGGCCAGGGCCGCCGTCGACCTCGCGACCCGGGGTGTGGGCGACGGTGCCGCCGAGGGTTTGCCGCACCGGTGGGCGGAAGCCGTGTCCGACGCGGCGACGCCGCCCGGTCCCGAGCTCTCCGACGCCCTCGACCAGGCCGTCGTCGGCACCTCCTTGAGGATGCGGGCACCCTTGTGGTGGCGGGTGTTCGGGATCGCCCAGCTGCTGCTCTCCCTCGTGGCCGTGCTCGGCCTGGTGTGGCTGGTGGTCCTCGTCGTCCTGGGGTGGCTGGCCATCCATGACGTCAGCACGCCGAGCCTCGGGCCGGTGCCGTACCCGCTGCTGATGTTCGCCGGCGGGTTGCTGCTGGGCCTGGCGCTCGCCGCGCTGGCGCGGTGGTTGGCCCGCCTCGGTGCGCGCCGGCGAGGGCAGGTCATCCGTGGCCGCCTCACCGACGCGGTCGCAGCGGTGGCCGCGGAGCGGATCGTGGGGCCGGTGCGTGCCGTGCTGGCCAGGCACCGGGCGGCCCGCGAAGGCCTCGACCGCGCCTCTGCCTGAGGGCCCGACCCGTAGCCCGTCCACACCTCGTCGTCCTGTCACCGGCTGTCCACAGGTGCCGGCGTCCACCCTCCCGCGGCCCCTCGTCGCTCGCCACCCTTGCGTCCAACCCCGCTGACGGGGACGGACGAAGAGGATGAGGTGGACGACATGAACGAGATCTACACGACGGTCCAGGGACGACTGGTGGCCAACCCGGAGTCGCGGACGACGCGCGGGGGAGTGCCCTTCACGGCGTTCCGGCTGGCGTCGACGGTGCGCCGGCCCAACCCGCAGACGCGCGAGTACGAGGACGGCCCGACCAACTTCTTCAACGTGACGGCGTTCCGGACCCTCGGGGCCAACGTCGCCAACTCGCTGAAGAAGGGCGACCCCGTGGTCGTCTACGGCCGGATGCGGGTGAACCAGTGGATGCGCAGCGACAACATCCCGGCAACCTCGGTCGAGATCGACGCCTACACGGTGGGGCACGACCTCACGTGGGGCACGACCGAGCTGGTCAGGGTGAGCCGGGCCCAGATGGACCAGACGGACCGGCTCTCCGACGAGGCGATCCAGTCCGTGCACGCCGAGCTCGAGGCCGGGAGCGGGCTCGACGCGGCGAACGACGAGTACGACGTCGTGCCCCAGCCCACGGGACTGGTGCCGCGCGAAGCCGACCGGGAGGACCCGGAGCGCGAGGACTCCGGTCGCGAGCTCACCGCCGTCTGAGACGGCGGCACGCGGATTCGGGCGTGGGGGCGGTGGCCGTTAGCCTTGCCCCCATGCCCGAGTTCATCTACGTCATGTCGAAGGCCCGCAAGGCCCATGGCGACAAGGTCATCCTCGATGACGTCACCATCTCCTTCTATCCCGGGGCCAAGATCGGCGTCGTCGGACCCAACGGCGCCGGCAAGTCCTCGGTCCTCAAGATCATGGCCGGGCTCGACCAGCCGTCCAACGGCGAGGCCCGCCTGACGCCGGGGTACTCGGTCGGCATCCTCATGCAGGAGCCCGAGCTCAACGAGTCCAAGACCGTCCTCGGAAACGTCGAGGAGGGCGCCGGCGAGATCAAGGCCAAGCTCGACCGCTACAACGCCATCTCCGCGGAGATGGCCGAGCCCGACGCCGACTTCGACGCGCTGATGGAGGAGATGGGCAAGCTCCAGGAGGCCATCGACGCCGCCGACGCCTGGGACCTCGACTCCCAGCTCGAGCAGGCCATGGACGCCCTGCGCTGCCCGCCGCCGGACGCCGACGTCACGGTCCTCTCCGGTGGTGAGCGCCGCCGCGTGGCCCTGTGCAAGCTGCTCCTGCGGAAGCCCGACCTCCTGCTGCTCGACGAGCCCACCAACCACCTCGACGCCGAGTCGGTCCTGTGGCTCGAGCAGCACCTCGCCGCCTACCACGGTGCCGTCGTCGCGGTCACCCACGACCGGTACTTCATGGACAACGTCGCGCAGTGGATCCTCGAGCTCGACCGCGGCCGCGCCTACCCCTACGAGGGCAACTACTCGACCTACCTGGAGAAGAAGCAGGCGCGTCTGGAGGTCCAGGGCAAGAAGGACGCCAAGCTGGCCAAGCGCCTCGCGACCGAGCTCGAGTGGGTCCGCTCCAACGCCAAGGCCCGCCAGGTGAAGTCCAAGGCCCGACTGGCCAGGTACGAGGAGATGGCGGCCGAGGCCGACCGCACCCGCAAGCTCGACTTCGACGAGATCGCGATCCCGCCGGGTCCGCGCCTGGGCTCGACCGTCATCGAGGTCAACAAGCTGAAGAAGGGCTTCGGCGACCGCGTCCTCATCGAGGACCTGTCGTTCACGCTCCCGCGCAACGGCATCGTCGGAGTCATCGGCCCGAACGGCGTCGGCAAGACCACGCTGTTCAAGACCATCGTCGGCCTCGAGGAGGCGGACGACGGTTCGGTCAAGATCGGCGAGACGGTCAAGATGTCGTACGTCGACCAGAGCCGTTCGGGCCTCGACCCGAAGAAGAACCTCTGGGAGACCGTGTCGGACGGCCTCGACCACATCCAGGTGGGCCAGGTCGAGATCCCCTCGCGGGCCTACGTGTCGCAGTTCGGGTTCAAGGGCCCGGACCAGCAGAAGATGACGGGGGTGCTCTCCGGTGGCGAGCGCAACCGCCTCAACCTCGCGCTGACCCTCAAGCAGGGCGGCAACCTGCTCCTGCTCGACGAGCCGACCAACGACCTCGACGTCGAGACGCTGGGCTCCCTCGAGAACGCCCTGCTCGACTTCCCGGGCTGCGCCGTGGTCATCAGCCACGACCGGTGGTTCCTCGACCGGGTGGCGACGCACATCCTCGCCTACGAGGGCACCGAGGAGAACCCGAGCAAGTGGTACTGGTTCGAGGGCAACTTCGAGTCGTACGAGGCCAACAAGGTCGAGCGCCTCGGTGCCGACGCGGCCCGCCCGCACCGGGTGACCTACCGCAAGCTCACCCGCGACTGACCGAAGCGCCAGCGCACCGACGCAGCCGCAGCCGCAACGCACCACCGCAGTTCGCACCGCAGCCGTAGCGCACCACCGCAGCCCGCTCCACCCACCCGGTGGCGCGGGCTGCGGCACACCCGCCGTTGTGGTCGGTGCGCGGCTGTGCGCAGGATGGAGCATGCGACTCGGACACCAGGTCTCCTACTTCTCCTGGCCGGGGGCGCCGGCCACGATCGGGCCCACCTTCGGCCGGATCGCCCGCAACAGCGAGGGGGCGGGTCTGTCGAGCCTGTGGGTGATGGACCACTTCTTCCAGATCTCGATGATCGGGCCGCCGGAGCTCGACATGGTCGAGGGGTACACCGCGCTCGCATTCGCTGCCGGACAGACCAGCCGGATCGGGCTGGGCACGCTCGTCACCGGTGTCACCTACCGGCACCCCGGACTGCTGGCCAAGACCGTCACCAGTCTCGACGTCCTCTCCGGTGGGCGGGCCTGGCTGGGGATCGGTGCCGCCTGGAACGAGGAGGAGCACCGTGGCCTGGGGGTGCCCTACCCCTCCACCAAGGAGCGCTTCGAGCGGCTCGAGGAGACGCTGCAGATCTGCCGGCAGATGTGGGCCGGGGACCAGTCCCCGTATGCCGGGCGGCACTACCAGCTCGACCGGCCCCTCAACGTCCCCGAGAGCCTGAGCCGGCCCCACCCGCCGATCCTCATCGGGGGAGGCGGCGAGAAGAAGACGCTGCGACTGGTGGCCCAGTACGCCGACGCGTGCAACCTGTTCGACAACGGTCTGGGCCCGGAGGGGATCCCGCGCAAGCTCGACATCCTGCGCGGTCACTGTGACGACGTCGGGCGCGACTACGACGAGATCGACAAGACGGTCCTGGCGCGGGTGGCTCTTAGCAGCGACGGTTCGGGCAGCGGCCCCGGCGGGAAGCCGTACGCCACCGTCGACGAGACGGTGGAGCGGTTCGGGAAGCTCTCCGAGGCCGGGATCGACACGGTAATCATGGGACTGGCCGACAACACCGAGGACGCGACCTACGGGCTGGTCGCCGAGCTCGTGCGGCAGGTCGAGCCGCTGAGCGCCCGCTGACCGACCTGCCGCGCGCTGGTCTGCAGGAAACTCGGTTGGCGGCGCGCACCGCCATCGGCATGCTTGCGCCATGACCGACTACGCCGAGACCGATCGCCTGCTGCTGCGCCAGTTCACCGCGCACGACGCGGACCTGCTGATCGAGCTCGACAGCGACCCGGCGGTGATGCGGTACCTCACCGGCGGCGAGCCGGACCTGACGCCGGACGCCGTGCGGGACGAGGTCATCCCGAGCCTGCTCAACGCGTACGAGCGGTGGGACAGCCGGTTCGGGCTGTTCGCCGCCCACGAGAAGGAGACCGGGGACTTCATCGGCTGGTTCCTCCTGCGCCCGCTGCGGACGGGGCCCCTGGACGAGGTCGAGGTCGGGTACCGGCTGCGACAGGACGCGTGGGGCAAGGGGTACGCCACGGAGGGTTCGCGGGCGCTGGTGGACAAGGGTTTCGCGGAGCTCGGAGTCACCATGGTCTGGGGCGAGACCATGGCGTCCAACGTCTCCTCCCAGAAGGTGATGTCGAAGCTCGGCATGTCCGTCGTCGCACAGATCCCGACGCCCGAGGACATGCAGGGCGTCGAGGGCGCGGAGCGTGGCGGCTACCGGTTCGAGATCACCAAGGAGCAGTGGGACCGACGCTGATGGCAACGGCCGGACCGAAGGCCGGCCGGGTCGCCGGGGAGCAGGGCCTCAGGTGAGCCCGGCGTCGTGGACGATCAGCGCGATCTGCACGCGGTTGTCGGCGTCCAGCTTGGTGAGCAGCCGGGAGACATGGGTCTTGACGGTGGGGACACCGAGGTAGAGCTCGGCCGCGATCTCGGCGTTGGACCGTCCGCGGCCGATGGCCACGGCGACCTCGCGCTCGCGCTCGGTGAGGGTGTCCAGCAGCGACCTCGCAGACGTCGAGCGGTCGGTGTCGCCCGCCGTCACCGAGGCGATCAGCTGCGCCGTGACGGTCGGCGAGAGGGTCGGCTCACCCGCCGCCACCGACCGGATCGCGTCGACGATGCGCTGGGGCGGGGTGTCCTTGAGGAGGAAGCCGCTGGCCCCCACGCGCAGTGCCGACACCACCATGTCATCGGTGTCGAAGGTGGTGAGGACGATGACCCGGGTCGGCGTCACGCGTGCGGACCCGGCCCGTCCCGCGACGACGAGCCGGGTGGCCTCGAGCCCGTCGCGGCGGGGCATCCGCAGGTCCATCAGCACGACGTCGGGCTGCGTGGTGCCGACCGTGGCGACCGCCTCGACCCCGTCAGCGGCCTCCCCGACGACCTCGATGTCAGGCGCGCCGCCGAGGATCATGCCGAGGCCCGCGCGGACGAGCGGGTCGTCGTCCACGAGGACGACGCGGATGGTCTCGCTCATGCGCGCCACGGTAGCCGGGCGCGCACGACGAACTGGCCGCGCCGGTCGGTGCCGAAGGTCAGCTCACCACCGGAGAGCACCGCCCTCTCGGTCACTCCGGCCAGGCCCATCCCGGACTGGGGGAGGGGGTGCGCCAGCGCAGGCACCGCGACGGCGTTGCTCACCCTGATGTCCAGCCCGACCCCCGGTGCGCCGGTCACGGCGAGCGAGACCGGGGCCCCCGGCGCGTGCTTCCGTGCGTTGGTCAGGCACTCCTGGATGATGCGGAAGGCGTTGCGGGACAGAGCATTCGGGGCATCCTCGAGGTGGGAGACCTCGATCGAGGAAGCCACTTCACGGCCCGCCGCGCGCTCCTCGTCGACGAGCGCCTGCACGGACTCCAGGCTCGGCTGGGGTGGTTCGACGCCGGGGGCGTCGAGGTCTCCCTTGGTCGGGTCGCGCAGCACGCCGAGGACCTCCCTCAGCTCGGTGAGGGCGAGGTGGGCGTTGTCGCGGATCACCGCTGCGGTCCTCGTCGTCTCATCCGGGGTGAGGTCGCTGCGGTAGGCCAGTGCGCCGGAGTGCATGGCCACCAACGAGATCCGGTGCGCGAGGACGTCGTGCATCTCACGGGCGATCTGCGCGCGCTCGTTCGCCCTCGCCTCGGCGACCCGGCTGGCCTGCTCGCGCTCGGCCGTGTCGGCCCGGTCGCGCAGCGACGCCATCAGGTCGCGGCGGGCGCCGATGTAGTAGCCGATCGAGATCGTCAGCGACACGAGCAGGGCGCCGATGACGACGTTGAGGAGGCTGAACCACAGGCTGTCCCGGGTCGGACGCAGCGCCTCGTACGTGAGGCCGCCGGCGACGGACACCAGGGCTGCGAGGGCGACCGGGCGCCAGCGACGGTGGCTGGCCAGGGACACCATGGCGATCAGTCCTGCACCGACGGCCAGCGACGAGACCCCGCTGAGGGCGGCCGTGGCCAGGGCCACGGGAAGGGGGAACCGGCGGCGGAACGGCAGCAGCGCCAGCGCGACGACCCCGAACACCACCTCGAGGAACGGCAGCACCTCGGGGACCTGGGGCGCGCCGGGCTGCTCGGCGTCCGTGAGGACGATGCCGAACAGCACCAGCCCCACGGCGAGTGCGAGCAGCAGGCGCCACGTCTCGCCCCAGACGGTGCGGGGGAGCGGGGACGCGTTTCGCAGCAGCACGCGACGAGCGTATGCCGCCGAGCCCAGGCCGGTCGTCATCCCCCGGGGCCGTGACCCGAGACCAAAGGATGACCCCACAGGTGCCCCGGACCGATGTGGCGACCACCGCTGCGCCCGCAGGCTGGCTCCATGATCTCAGTGAACAGCCTGACCAGACGCTACGGACCCGTGGTGGCCGTCGACGACGTCACCTTCGACGCCAAGCCGGGGCTCGTCACCGGTTTCCTCGGCCCGAACGGTGCCGGGAAGTCCACCACGATGCGCATCCTGTGCGGCCTGACGCCCGCCACCTCCGGCACCGCGACCGTCCTCGGTCGCCCGTATGCCGCCCTGCCGAACCCCGGGCGCCACGTGGGCGTCCTCCTCGACGCCAGCGCCCAGCACGCGGGGCGGACCGGGCGCGAGGTCCTCGCCCTCTCGGCCCTGGTCATGGGGGTCGACCGCCGCCGGGTCGACGAGGTGATCGACGTCGTCGGGCTCACCGAGCGCGAGAGCCACCGACGGGTGCGCAACTACTCCCTCGGCATGCGGCAGCGGCTCGGCCTCGCGCACGCCCTCCTGGGCGACCCGGAGGTCCTCGTGCTCGACGAGCCCGCGAACGGCCTCGACCCGGCCGGCATCCGGTGGATGCGTTCGCTGCTGCGCGGTTTCGCCGACGACGGGGGCACGGTGCTCCTCTCGTCGCACCTGTTGAACGAGATCGAGCTCGTCGCGGACGAGATCGTCGTCATCGGGAACGGCCGGATCGTCGCCTCCGGCACGAAGGCGGAGCTGCTGCGAGGGGCCGGCACGACGGTCCGGTCCACCGACGACGCAGCCCTGGAGGGGGCGCTGCGAGCGGAGGGGATCGCCAGCACCCGGGCCCCCGGTGGCGGGCTCGTCGCCGAGGCAGAACCTGCCGGTGTCGGCGCCGCGGCTGCCCGGCACGGGATCGTCCTGGTCGAGCTGCGGCAGGCGGACGGTCGCGGACTCGAGGACATGTTCCTCGAGCTCACCGCCAGCACCGCCCGTGAGGAGGTGGCGGCATGAGCGCCCCGGTCGGCACCCGGCCCACGTCGGCGACCGCGCCGGGTGCGACGGGCAACTCCGCGCACCCGGTCACGCGCCCCGGCTCCCAGGTCTCGCTGCCGCGGATCGACGGAGCGCGTCCCACGACGGGGATCCCGTTCGGGCGGCTCGCCCTCGTGGAGCTGCGCAAGCAGCTCGACACGCGCGCCGGCCGCTGGCTGCTCGTCACCATCGGCCTGGTCGTCGCGGGCATCGTCACCATCATGCTGTTCGTCGGCGGAGGTGCGCACGGCTACGAGGGGTACTTCGGGGCCACCGCGCTGCCCCTGATGCTCCTGGTGCCGATCGTCGGCATCCTCGCCGCGACCGCCGAGTGGTCCCAGCGCACGGGACTGACGACGTTCGCGCTCGAGCCGCGGCGCCACCGGGTCGTGCTGGCCAAGGTGGTCGCGTCGACGGTCGCGGCGGTGGCCTGCCTGGTCGCCGCCCTGGCCCTCGCGGCGGTGGCGAACCTCGTCGCCGTCGAGGGGCGCGGTGCGGACAGCCCGTGGACCCTGTCCGCCGGGATGCTGTGGGGCGTGGCGCTCGTGCTCGTCCTGAGCCTGGCCCAGGGTGTCGGGTTCGGACTGTCCCTGCTCAACACCCCGGCAGCCATCGTCGGCTACCTCGTCCTCCCGACGGTCTGGTCGATCGTCACGGGTCTGGTGGAGCAGATGAGGAGCGTCGGCCAGTGGCTCGACATCGGCGCCGCCACGGAACCCCTGCTCGAGGGGGCGGCCATGTCGGCACGGGACTGGGCGCAGGTCGGCACGTCGAGCCTGGTGTGGGTGGTGCTCCCGCTCGCCATCGGCTTCTGGCGCGTGCGCCGGTCCGAGGTGAAGTAGTCCGACCAACGACGTATGGCGCGGGCCCCCTCGGGGGAGCCTGCGCCATACGGGCGCGGTGGCGGCGGTCAGCGGGCGGTGACGAGGCGGATGCCGAGGTCGGCGTAGGCCTCGCCGATCGCGGCGGGGGTGCGCTTGATCTCCGGGTCGTACCAGCGCGCCACGTCGACGGCCATCGACATCAGGGCCAGCGTCGTGTCGGGGACGTCCTCGACGCTGAACTCGCCCGAGGCGACCCCCGCCGTGACGACGTCGCGGACCACGGCGTCGATCTGCTTGCGCAGTCCCAGGACGGCGTCCCGGTGGGAGGGGGTGAGGTTGCCGAACTCGTACTGGACGATGCGCGCGACGCGGAAGTGCTCGGCGTGCCAGCGCGAGAAGGTGCCCATGATGGCGCGCAACGCCTCGGTGGGGGACCCCGCCGCCTCGGACGCCTCGACGAGCATGTCGCGCGCGGCCTCGTGCCCCTCGCGGCTGAGCTGGTAGAGCAGCTCCTCCTTGGAGGCGAAGTGCACGTAGACCCCGGCGGGTGACAGGCCGGCGCGTGAGGCGATGTCGCGTGTCGTCGTCGCATGGAAGCCGCGGTCGGCGAAGGCCTCCGCGGCAGCCTCGAGCAGGCGGTGCGCGGTGTCGGTGCCGGGCTCGCTCGCGGCAGCGGCACGCACGGGGGTCGACATGGTTGACAGCATGCCGCAGCCATCGCAGACTAAGCAAGCGCTTAGTCACTTGGAGGATCGCAATGCCCCGGAACATCTACGGCCCCGACCACGAGGCCTTCCGCAGCTCCGTCCGCGAGTTCATCGACCGCAACCTCAAGCCACGGGCCGAGCAGATGCTCGAGGTGAAGTCGGTCGACCGCGACATCTGGAAGGAAGCCGGGAAGCAGGGCCTGTTCGGCCTCGACATCCCCGAGGAGTTCGGCGGCATGGGCGCCGACGACTACCGCTTCAACGCGGTGGCCGCCGAGGAGATCGCCGGCTTCAACTTCGCGGTGTCCTCGTGCTTCGGCATCCACTCCGACGTCTGCCCGCCCTACATCGTGGACCTGGGCACCGAGGAGCAGAAGCAGCGCTGGCTGCCGGGCATGGCGAGTGGCGACCTCATCGCCGCGATCGCGATGACCGAGCCCTCCGGAGGTTCGGACCTCGCAGCCCTCAAGACGACCGCGGTGCGTGACGGTGACGACTGGATCCTCAACGGTTCCAAGACCTTCATCACCAACGGCTACCAGGCCGACCTCGTGATCGTCGCGGCGCGCACCGACCCCTCCAAGGGCGCCAAGGGCATCAGCCTGCTCATGGTCGAGGCCGGTATGGAGGGCTTCAACCGCGGGCGCAAGCTCGACAAGGTGGGCCAGGAGGAGGCCGACACCTCCGAGCTGTTCTTCGAGAACGTCCGCGTCCCCGACGCGAACCGGCTCGGCGAGGAGGGCCTGGGCTTCATCTCGATGATGCAGCGCCTTCCGCAGGAGCGGATCGGCGCCGCCGTGGCCAACACCGCGCACGCGTTCCAGATCTTCCGCGAGACCGTGGAGTACACCAAGGAGCGCAAGGCGTTCGGGCAGGCCATCGGGTCCTTCCAGCACAACAAGTTCAAGATGGCCGAGCTGCAGACCAAGCTCGAGGTCACCCAGGCCTACATCGACGACTGCATCGCCGCGCACGCCGACGGCACCCTCACCGCCGTCGACGCCGCCAAGGCGAAGTGGTGGTCCGCACAGGTGCAGAACGACGTCCTCGACGAGTGCGTCCAGCTCTACGGCGGCTACGGCTTCATGAACGAGTACCGCGTGGCCCGCGCCTGGCGCGACGCCCGCGTCTCGAAGATCTGGGCCGGCTCGAACGAGATCATGAAGGAGCTCATCGGCCGCGACCTCGGCCTCTGACACCCATGGCTACCCACCCGACGCACGACAACGCCGTCGCGATCGTCACGGGCGCCTCTCGCGGGATCGGCCTCGGCATCGCCGAGAAGCTGGTCGCCGAGGGTGCCCGCGTGGTCATCACGGCCCGCAAGCCCGAGGCCCTCGCCGAGGCGGTCGCCCACCTCGGCGGACCGGCGAAGGCCCTCGGCATCGCCGGGAACGCCGCCGACGAGGCGCACCAGGACGAGGTCCTCGCAGCCGCCCGCGAGACCTTCGGTGGCCTCGACTACCTCGTGAACAACACGGGCATCAACCCCGTGTACGGGCCGATGCTCGACGCCCCGCTCGACGTGGCGCGCAAGATCATGGAGGTCAACGTCCTGTCGGCGTTCTCCTGGACCCAGAAGGCCGTCGCTGCCGGACTCGGCAGCGAGGGCAACCCCGGTGCGATCGTCAACGTCGCCTCCATCGCCGGCCTCGGAGCGACCGGCTCGATCGGCTGGTACGCCGTGAGCAAGGCCGCGCTGATCCACCTGACCGTGGAGCTGGCCTACCAGCTCGGACCGGCCCTCCGCGTGAACGCCGTGGCCCCGGCCGTCGTGAAGACCAGGTTCGCCGAGGCGCTCTACGAGGGTCGTGAGGAGAAGGTCGCCTCGGCCTACCCGCTCAAGCGGCTCGGGCTGCCGGAGGACATCGCGGGAGCCGTGTCGTTCCTGCTGTCCAGGGATGCAGGCTGGGTGACGGGGCAGACGCTCGTCGTCGACGGCGGCGTCACCCTCGGCGGCAACCTGTGACGCTCGACCTGGCGGGCCGGGGCGTCGTCGTCACGGGCGCCGGTCGGGGGATCGGGGCCGCGTACGCGAAGGCGTTCGTCGCTGCCGGTGCGCGGGTCGTCGTCAACGACCTCGACGCCGGGGCCGCCACCGCCGTGGCGGAGTCGTTGGGGGACAACGCCTTCGCGGTCGCCGGCGACGCCTCCAGCGAGGACGGCGTGGCGGCGCTCGTCCAGTCGGCCCGTCAGCACCTCGGCGAGATCGACGTCTACTGCGCGAACGCGGGCGTCGCCCGTGGAGGGACCGAGGCGGTGGCCCAGAAGGCGTGGGACGTCTCGTGGAACGTCAACGTGATGGCGCACGTGCGCGCCGCCAAGCTGCTCGTGCCCGGGTGGCTGGAGCGGGGGAGTGGCACGTTCGTCGCGACCGTCTCGGCCGCCGGCCTGCTCTCCATCCCCGGAGCTGCGCCCTATGCCGTCACCAAGCACGCGGCATACGCGTTTGCCGAGTGGCTGTCGATGACCTACGGCGACAAGGGAATCCGCGTCCATGCAGTGTGTCCCCAGGGCGTCCGCACGGACATGCTGTGGAACTCCGGCACCGCTGGGCGGGCCCTCATGGAGCCGGACGCCGTCGACCCGGACGACGTGGCGCGCGACCTCTTCACTGCGATGGAGGAGGAGCGCTTCCTCGTCCTGCCGCACCCCGAGGTGGCCACGATGTACGCCCGCCGCGCGAGCGATCCCGATCGCTGGCTAGCCGGTATGCGGCGGATGGCCGGTGCGCTGCCGGCCGTCACCATGGGCACCGACTGACCTTCGCTCCACCCCGTCCGACCTCAGGAGAACCGCGTGCACGCATGGCAGGTCACCGCGCTGGGCGAGCCCGCTGACGTCCTCGCCCTCGCAGAGGTGCCCACCCCGCAGGTGCCGGCCGGGCACGTCCGCGTCAGGGTGCTGGCGACGGCGCTGAACTTCCCCGACGTGCTGATGGCGCGCGGCCACTACCAGGTCCGGCCGGAGCTGCCGTTCGTGCCGGGGGTCGAGGTCTGCGGTGAGGTGCTGGAGGTCGGCCCCGGTGACGGTGGTGTCACGACCGACCCGCACGTGTCGGTGGGCGACCGGATCGTCGGCACGACCGCGATGCCGCACGGCGGCCTCGCGCAGGAGGCCCTCCTGCCACTCGGTGGCACCTTCGCAGCACCGTCCTCCCTCGACGACGCGGCGGCGAGCTGCCTCACCATCGGCTACCAGACGGCATACGTGGGGCTCGTCCGGCGGGCCGGCCTGCGCCGGGGCGAGACGCTGCTCGTCCATGCCGCAGCCGGAGGAGTGGGCAGCGCCGCCGTCCAGGTCGGGAAGGCCCTCGGGGCGCGCGTCGTCGCGGTCGTCGGCGGCGAGGCGAAGGCTGCGGTGGCCCGCGAGGCTGGTGCGGACGTCGTCGTCGACCGGACCGCCGGCGACCTGGTCGCGGGGCTGAAGGACGCGCTCGGTCGCTCCGGAGCGGACGTGGTGTTCGACCCCGTCGGTGGGGCGTCCTACGACGCCTCGACCAAGGTGGTCGCGTTCGAGGGACGCATCGTGGTGGTGGGTTTCACCAGTGGCACCATCCCCACGCCCGCGCTCGGCCACGCGCTGGTCAAGAACTACTCGATCCTGGGCCTGCACTGGGGGCTGTACCTCCAGCGGGACCCCGCCGTGGCGCGGGAGGCGCACGCGGCGCTGACCGCGATGGCCGATGCCGGCCAGATCAGGCCGGTCGTCTCCGAGCGGGTCGCGTTCGGGGACGCGCCGGCCGCCCTGACCAGCCTCGGCGCCGGTCGGACCACCGGACGCCTCGTCGTCATGGCCCGCTGACGCCCCGCCGGGGGCGTCAGCCAGAGCGGTTCAGGGCAGGTCGGGCAGGTCGCGGATCTCTCGCTCGACCGAGGTACCGACGACCGAGGTGCCGCCGGCGATGGTCACCCCCGACGGGCGCAGCCGTTGCAGCTCACGCCGGGTCGGGTCCGGCAGCCGGGTGGGTCCGGTGAGGAGCAGGGGCTCGTAGCCTTGGGTCGACGGGCCGAGCGAGAGGGCGTCGGGGAAGTTCGCACCGGAGGCGAGGGCCGCACTCGCCCCGTCGGGCCACCGGCTCCGGCTCACCGTCACGGCGGTCGCGTAGCGGTCGGAGCCCGACAGCCGCTCCACCGACCCGGACGGTCCCACGAGGGCTGCCAGCTGGGCCTGCACGGCGGTGGACACGGCACCGGTGCCACCGACGATGACGATGTGGCTCGGCTTGAGCCGGACCAGCTCGTCGCGCGTGCTCCTCGGCAGCTTCGCACGGGCCGTGAGCAGGACGGGGGCGTAGTCCTTGGCCGCGGGCGGCGCAGCCACGAGCCCGTCCGGGTAGTTCTCGCCCGACACGACGTAGGCGGTGGCGTTGCCCTGCGGGTTGAACGCCGCGCTCAGCGCGGCCGCGGTCGAGTACCGGTCGGTCCCACTGATGCGGACGACCTGCACGGCATACTTCTTCGCCTCGGTGACGACCGCCTCCGAGACGGCGCCCGGTCCGCCGACGACGTAGAGCCGGTAGCGCTTCATCACGGTCAGGGGCTGGATCATCTCCGTGGGGAGGCGGTCGCGGGAGGTGAGGAAGAGGGGGATCTGGAAGCGCCCGGCGGCGGCCCCGGCACCCAGGACGTCGGGGAAGGACTCGCCCGAGGCCAGGATCCCGTTGCTGCTCGTCAGCGGTCCGTAGTTGTTCATGATGATGTCCGCGGACGTGCCGTACCGGTTCTTGCCCGACCACCGCTGAATGCTGATCGGCTGGCGCGGCGTCCACACCTGGCGCACCGTGGGTCCGGGGAAGATGATGGTGTGCAGCCCGACGCAGCCGCCGTAGGTGCCGCTGCACGCAGCGACGAAACCGTTCTCCCTCGCCCAGAAGGAGCCCGTCTGCGGCGTCTCGACGTGCACGGGTGCGCCGGTCTCGGGGTAGAGGACCGCATCGCATCCTTGGGACCGGTCGGCCTTGGGCCAGCAGACGAGCACACCGAGCGGCCCGATCGCCCCACCCTCGATGGGGGTCTGGGCGTCAGGAGCGACGGCGACGCGTACAGGTCCCTGGGGCGAGGATCGAAACACCTCGCGAGGGGACTGCGTGAAGTTGGAGTCCGTGGCCATGCGGGTCCAGGCGAGCAGGTTGCCCGAGACACCCAACGGGGTGAGGTCCTCCCAAGCGTCAGCCGTCGCCGGGCGCTGGTCCACCGTGACCGGAGCGGTCCCGTCGAGGGGGACCTGCACCAGTCGGGTGTCCTTGGCCCAGTCGTGGGTCGCCACGATGAGTGAGGCGCCGCCGCAGGCAGTGGAGCCCGTGAGGCGCCCCGGGACGGTCGCCAGGAACCGGGTCAGACCGTTGCGGCCGTGGAACCTCAGCGTCGTGCTGGTGGCGGAGTCCGTGGTGGTCGTGGAGGAGGTGATCCATCCCCCGGCTGCCGCTGAGACGACCTGCACCTCGCCGACGTCGGCCGTGCCGTGGGCGGTGCTGGTGACCGACCACCAGTCGACCGTCGCGGAGGAGCGCCCCGTGGCCGGGTCCTGCGTGTAGTGCGTCGAGGTGATGGAGTCGCCGCACACCGAGAAGTTGCGGGGCTGGCTGGTGCCGTCGGAGGGGGCCGCGGGCGGGAGGGTGCGGGTCCACACCGTGTCCCCGTTGTCGCTGACGAGGTCGAGCCTCACCGGCTCGGTGTACTCCGTGCTCGACGCGAACACCGTCCCCCGGAACGTGTTGCCGATCGCCGCCGACTGGAAGGGGGCCGTCAGCGACGGCACCATCTGCGGAGTCGCGCCGGAGGCAGGCAGCGCCAGGGTGCCGGCCAGCGCAGCCAGGACCGCGACCACCGCCGTGCGCTTCGAGAGTGCAGAACCCATCCCCACCAGCTCCTCCCAGAGATACCGGGACGAACTGTGCCATCCGGGCACCGGACTGTCTCCCAATTCGCGCGAATACCGCCAGGAGAGGCAGGGCCCTGAGCTGCGGGCTTCAGGCGCCGATGGCGCGCTGCAACCGGGCCAGCTCCGCCGGGGGAAACAGGTCGCGCGGCAGGAAGATCGAGGGCTGACCCTGCTGCCGGTCGATGCGGACGACCCGCCGACCGACCACGCACCGACGGGCAGACCTCAGCACGAAGGTGTCCTCCAGGTCGTCGCCGGTGCGCAACCGCAGGCCGCCGTCGGTGATCGCTGCCTGGATGACCAGTCCGGGCGGGTAGGTCCGCTGGATCCCTCTCAGGGTCACCACCGTGCTCAGAACGAGCATACCGAGGATGAAGGCGGGCGCGGCGGCATAGGCAGGGTCCAGCAGGACCGCGGCAGCGAGCAGGAGGGCGGAGAGGGCGAGGAGGACCACGACGCTGGGTCGGCGCCACCGGAAGACGAGGACCGCTCGTCGGATGGCCTGCCGCACGGGGGCGGTCACGACGACCACGATGGGAAGGTCGGCTCCGTTCATGGCGGGAAGGGGGTGGTGGCCGGGGGACGGCGGGGTGAGGAGGAACCCGAGGTCGGCGTCGGTCAGCATGGCGCCGAGCACGAAGCCCCGGCGCCGGTTGCGGCGCAGCCGCAGCTGCAGGACGGAGCCGCGTCGGCGCGCCGAGGCCAGGCATCCGGCCCGGAACTCCGTGCGCCCGTTGCCGGTCTCCATGACGAGCACCTCCGGAGCGGCATACCAGGACCGCACGGTCGTCCCGAGGGGGAGCATCTGGCGGAACGCGCGCGTGAGCCGCGCCGAGGTGGCCACGACCTGGAGGGCGTATTACCCCGCCGTGACGACACCGAAGACCCACCACGGGATCGCGTCGAACTGGGCCAGGACGCAGGCGCTCGCGACGACGGCGACCACGACGGCCCACAGGCTGCGCGGCCCCACCACGGTGAGCACGACCGCGGAGCGCGTCGCCCGACGGACCAGGGCCTCGTCGCAGGACACCTCGACCGGGGGCCTCGGCAGAGCAGCCGTCGTGGGCAGCACGCCCGCCCAGTCGGCTGCCACGGGCTCGGTCTGTCGTTCGTCCCCCACGGCCACGGAGTGTAGGTGCGAGGACAGGAGGCCGACGGGTGGTTGGCGCGGCTCGTGGACGTTCGGACGAGTCGTGCCGCTTCGTGCACGGATCGCCCTCGATCCGGGTGGGTGGGGGCGATTCGTGCAGGAACGGGCTCAGGTCGCCCTTGAGGGGACGGGGCAGTGCGGCGTCAGCGCGCGACGAGCCCGAGCAGGCGGGCGGTGCCGTCGGCGTCCAGGGTGCCGAGCGGCAGGAGGTGGACGCGTTGGCGACGCGTGCGGATCACGACCCCGTCGTCGTCGGCGCGCACGGTGCGCAGCTCGTCGGTGCCGAGGTGGGACGGATAACCCGGGACGTGCAGCACCAGGCCGTCGTCGAGGAGCGCGGCGCCGACGACCGTTCCCTCGGAGAACAGCGCTTTCGTCCCGGTGCGGACGAGCCCGAACTCGAGGATGACCACCACGGCGAGCCCGAGGGTGGCCACGACCGCGGCGGCCAGCAGGCGGTGGTCGGAGATGGCGACGGTGAGCACGGAGGCGGCCACGGCCACCTGGAGGAACGGGTGACGGACCAGCGCGCGACGCATGAGGCGCACGGTGGCCTGCTGCACAGCCGGGGTGACCAGCAGCGGCGACGTGACCTCGGGGTGAGCGGCCCGGAAGCCTTCGACCAGGTCACCATTCGCGGACGTCGAGGTGAGGAAGTCCGCGTCGTCGGCCGTCAGCAGCTCCGAGGCGGTGACGAACGCCGGCTGGCGGGACCGGGATCGGACCACCGTGACCTCTCCGACGCGCGTGACGGCCCTGACCGCCCCTGCGGCGAAGTCCAGCGAACCGGTCGCCCGGTCGACGACGAACCGCCCCTGCGCGTCGTAGCCGGAGGTGAGCACCCGGCCCGCCCCCACGACCGCCCGGATCGACTGGTGCAGGCGCAGGCGGGACACGAGCAGCACCACCGTCGGCGCGAGGACGGCGATCGCGGCCGTGAGGAACGCCGAGTGCGTCGACAACCAGACCACCACGCCGAGCACGGCCGTCACGGCATACCGGAGGGCGATGTTGGCGGGCGGGAAGGTGGCCTTCCACGCCTCGGCAGCCATCGGCCGCACCAGGCTGCCGTCGCAGGTGATCGTCCGAGCGGGGCGGGGGGTGTCGACGAACTCGGTCGGCGGCATCAGTCCTGTGGTCCGCCGGCGACATAGATGACCTGGCCGGAGACGAAGCCGGCCTCCTCGGACGTGAGGAACGCGATGGTCGCGGCGATGTCCTCCGGCTGGCCGACGCGTGCCACGGGGATCTCCTTGGCCGAGTGGGCGATGAAGTCCTCGAAGGAGACCCCGATGCGCTCGGCGGTCATCTTGGTCATCTCGGTCTGGATGAAACCGGGCGCCACGGCGTTCGCCGTGACACCGAACTTCCCGAGCTCGATGGCCAGGGTCTTGGTGAAGCCCTGCAGGCCCGCCTTCGCCGCCGAGTAGTTGACCTGGCCACGGTTGCCCTGGGCGGACGTCGAGGAGAGGTTGACGATGCGGCCGTACTTCGCCTCGGTCATGTGCTTCTGGACGGCGCGGGTCATGAGAAACGAGCCCCGCAGGTGCACGTCCATGACCGAGTCCCAGTCCTGCTCGGTCATCTTGAACAGCAGGTTGTCGCGCGTGATCCCGGCGTTGTTGACCAGGATCGTCGGCGCACCCAGCTCGTCGGCCACCCGCTGCACCGCTGCCTCGACCTGGTCGGCCTTCGCGACGTCGACGCCCACGGCGACGGCGCGGCCGCCGGCACCCGTGATCGCGGCGACGGTCTCGGCGCAGGACCCCTCGTCGAGGTCGAGCACCCCGACGGCGTGCCCCTCGGCCGCCAGCCGCTTGGCGGTGGCGGCACCGATGCCGCGGGCTGCTCCGGTGACGATCGCGACGCGCTGGGTGGTCATGGAGGTCCTCCAAGGGGTGGGACGGGTCGGGTGGGGTCGTGCTACGCCCTGCACTCTACTGAGCGAGCGCTTACCGTGGTCCGCGGCCGGTCGCGACGGCCGTCCGAGGGTCGGTCCGCGGCCGGTCACGGCGGCACGGCGTCGCTGCTCGTCAGCGCGTGACCCCCACCTCCGGCACAATGGGCTCCACGCGAGGCCAATGCCGCCCTCACCAGCAGATCCTGTCCCCGACCACCTCGTGGCCCGGGACACGACAAGAACACGAAGGCGATTCATGGAGATCTGGCCCGGCAAGGCCTACCCGCTCGGCGCGACCTACGACGGAACCGGTGTGAACTTCGCCCTGTTCTCCGAGGTCGCCGAGAACATCGAGCTCTGCCTCGTGGACGACCAGGGCGTCGAGACGAAGTACCCGCTGCCCGAGGTCGATGGCTTCGTGTGGCACGGCTACATCCCCGGCGTGCAGCCCGGCCAGCGCTACGGCTACCGCGTCCACGGCCCGTACGACCCGGCCCAGGGCCACCGCTGCAACCCCGCCAAGCTGCTCCTCGACCCGTACGCCAAGGCCATCGACGGCCAGCCCGACGGCGACGAGTCCCTCTTCTCGTACCGCTTCGACGACCCCAGCGACGAGCCGGACAAGATCAACACCGACGACAGCCTCGGCCACACGATGCTCTCGGTCGTCATCAACCCGTTCTTCGACTGGGGCCAGGACCGCCTGCCGCGCCACGAGTACCACAACAGCGTCATCTACGAAGCGCACGTCAAGGGCCTGACGGAGACCCACCCCGACGTCCCGGAGGAGATCCGCGGCACGTATGCCGGCATCGCCCACCCGGTGATCATCGACCACCTCAAGCAGCTGGGGATCACGGCGATCGAGCTCATGCCGGTCCACCAGTTCGTGAACGACTTCACCCTGCGTGACAAGGGCCTGTCGAACTACTGGGGCTACAACACGATCGGGTTCCTCGCCCCGCACAACGGCTACGCGGCCTACGGCACGCGTGGCGAGCAGGTGGCCGAGTTCAAGGGGATGGTCAAGGCCCTCCACGAGGCCGACATCGAGGTCATCCTCGACGTGGTCTACAACCACACCGCCGAGGGCAACCAGCTCGGCCCGACGATCTGCTTCCGAGGCATCGACAACGCGGCCTACTACCGCCTCGTCGACGAGGACAAGGCTCACTACTACGACACCACGGGCACCGGCAACAGCCTGCTGATGCGCCACCCGCACGTGCTCCAGCTCATCATGGACTCGCTGCGCTACTGGGTGACCGAGATGCACGTCGACGGGTTCCGGTTCGACCTCGCGGCCACGCTGGCGCGCCAGTTCCACGAGGTCGACAAGCTGTCGGCCTTCTTCGACCTCGTGCAGCAGGACCCGGTGGTCAGCCAGGTCAAGCTCATCGCCGAGCCCTGGGACGTCGGCGACGGCGGCTACCAGGTCGGCAACTTCCCGCCCCTGTGGACCGAGTGGAACGGCAAGTACCGCGACACCGTGCGCGACTTCTGGCGTGGCGAGAGCGCGACGCTCGGCGAGTTCGCGTCCCGGCTCACCGGCTCGAGCGACCTCTACGAGCACAGCGGCCGCAAGCCGATCGCGTCGATCAACTTCGTCACCGCGCACGACGGCTTCACGCTGCGGGACCTGGTGTCCTACAACGACAAGCACAACGACGCCAACGGCGAGGACGGCAACGACGGCGAGAGCCACAACCGCTCCTGGAACTGTGGCGTCGAGGGCCCGACCAAGGACAAGAAGGTCAACGCCCTGCGCCTGCGCCAGCAGCGCAACATGCTGGCCACCCTCCTGCTCTCCCAGGGCGTCCCGATGCTGCTGCACGGCGACGAGCTCGGCCGCAGCCAGGGTGGCAACAACAACGGCTACTGCCAGGACAACGAGATCTCGTGGATCGACTGGAGCCTCGACCAGGACCAGCTCGACCTCATCGCCTTCACCCAGAAGCTCGTCGAGCTGCGTCACGACCACCCGGTGTTCCGTCGTCGCCGCTTCTTCGCGGGTTCGGCCGACCACGGTGGCGAGAGCGCGGTGGGCGACATCGCGTGGTTCGAGCCCGGTGGCAACCACATGGACGAGGAGTCCTGGGCCAACGGCTACGCCCGCTCGATGATGGTCTTCCTCAACGGGCAGACGATCCCCGAGCCGGACACGCGCGGACAGCAGACGCTGGACGACCACTTCCTGGTGATCTTCAACGGCCACCACGACGTGCTCCCGTTCGTCCTGCCCGGCAAGGAGTACGGCGACCGCTGGGTCACCGAGCTCGACACGTCGGCCCAGGAGGTCCAGGCAAAGGAGTACAAGCCGGACGCCAAGGTCAAGGCCGAAGGGCGTAGCGTCGTGGTCCTGCGGTGTCCTCGTGCGCTTCCCTCCGGATCTCCCGCAGGAGCGGCCGTCGCCCGGCGATGATCTCCCCGTCAGGGGTGTCGAGGACCGACCGACGACGACCACAGTGACCGTTCGATGACGATGCAGGAGACGGGTATGCAGCGCGGGACGCCACCGCACCGGCCGGCGGAGGGGCGAGTGGTGCCCACCGCGACGTACCGCCTGCAGGTCCACGGCGGGTTCACCTTCGACAACGCGGCGGAGCAGGCGAGCTACCTCGACGCCCTCGGGGTGTCGCACGCCTACCTGTCGCCGGTCCTGCAGCCGGCGCCCGGTTCGACGCACGGCTACGACGTCGTCAGCCACGACCTCATCAACGAGGAGGCGGGGGGCGGCACCGAGCTGGCCAGGCTGTCGCGCACCCTGTCGCTCTACGGCCTCGGCGTGATCGTCGACGTGGTCCCGAACCACATGACGACGCCCACCCCTGCGCACCTCAACCGCCAGTGGTGGTCGCTGCTGCGCGAGGGGCGCAACTCGGAGTACGCGCACTGGTTCGACGTGGACTGGGCGGCCGAGGACGACCGGGTCCTGGTGCCGGTCCTCGGTGGGCCCCTCTCCTCGGCCCTGTCGGCCGGCGAGCTGGCGGTCCACCGGGACGGCGGTCCGCGCGGCGACGAGGCGGTGCTGCGGTACTTCGACCACGAGTTCCCGGTCCGCCCGGGAACCGAGCACCTCCCGGTGGCCGAGCTCGTCGAGGCGCAGTGGTACCTGCTGTGCGACTGGCGCGAAGGCGCGCAGCGGCTCAACTACCGCCGCTTCTTCGACGTGACGACCCTGGCCGCCGTGCGGGTCGAGGACCCCGAGGTCTTCGACGCCACCCACCGGCTGCTCCTGTACTTCTACCGGTCCGGGTTCGTCGACGGGTTCCGGATCGACCACCCGGACGGCCTCGCCGACCCCGGTGGCTACCTCGACCGGCTGGCCGAGGCCACGGACGACGCGTGGGTGGTGGCGGAGAAGATCCTCGAGGGGCACGAGGAGCTCCCCGACACCTGGCGCTGTGCCGGGACGACGGGGTACGACACCCTGCTCCGGGTCGGCGGCGTCTTCGTCGACCCCGCGGGCAAGGGACCGCTCACCGACCTGCTGAACCAGGTCGTCGGGCACCAGGAGGACCTCGACGCCATGGTCGTCGACGCCAAGCGGCAGGTCGTGCGTGAGGTGCAGGCCGCGGAGGTCAACCGGTTGATGCGGCTGGTCGAGCAGGTGCTGCCGTGGCACGACCAGGCCTCGCTGAAGCGCGCACTGGGTGAGCTACTCGTCGCCATGGACCGCTACCGCGCGTACGTCGGCGGCAGCGAGGCCGACCCGAGCCAGGCCGCCGTCCTCAACGCCGCCGAGTCGCGCGCCATGGCCGTGATCGCCGGGCCCGACCAGCTCAGCCTGAGCACGATCGCCCAGCTGGCCCGCGGTGGCCGCCTCCCCGAGGCGCACGCCGACACCGAGTCGGCGCAGCGCGAGTTCGTGGTGCGCTTCCAGCAGACCTGCGGGCCGGTGATGGCCAAGGGGATCGAGGACACCACGTTCTACCGCTACTCCCGGCTCACCTCCCTCAACGAGGTCGGCGGTGACCCGGGCCTCGTCGGCATCGCCCCCGAGGAGCTGCACGAGTTCGCCTCGCGCCAGCTGGCCTCCTGGCCGACGACGATGACGACCCTGTCGACCCACGACACGAAGCGGTCCGAGGACGTCCGGGCCCGGCTGGCCGTGGTGTCCGAGCTCTCGGCCGAGTGGAAGGCGTGGGTCGGGACCGCGCGCCGACTGGCCAAGGACCACCGCGGCAAGAAGCTCGACCCGGCGACGGAGTACTTCCTCCTGCAGACCGCGGTGGGTGCCTGGCCGATCAGCGTCGAGCGCCTCCAGGCCTATGCCACCAAGGCGATTCGCGAGGCCAAGCAGCACACCACGTGGACCGACCAGGACGACGCGTACGAGGCCGACGTGCAGCGGTACGTCGCGGCCCTGCTGGGGCAACCCGCGCTCGTGTCGCACTGCCAGGCCTGGGTCGACCGCGCGGCAGCCGCGTCCCGGTCCAACATCCTCGGCCAGAAGCTCCTGCAGCTCGTCGTCCCCGGCGTCCCCGACGTCTACCAGGGGACCGAGCTGGTCGACCTGTCGCTCGTCGACCCGGACAACCGCCGACCCGTCGACTACGGGCAGCGCCGCACCCGGCTGGCCCGCCTCGACAAGGGCGGGGAACCGGCGGACCTCGACGACGAGAAGCTGCTCGTCACCTCCCGCGCCCTGCGGCTGCGGCACCACCACGCGCAGTGGTTCACCGGTCACCACGCGACGTACGAGCGCGTGGCGACGACCAGCGACCACGCGCTCGCGGTCGGTCGCGGCGACGAGAGCGGCCTGCAGGTCGTCGCCGTCGTGACCCGGTTCAGCGACAAGCTCGCCGCGTCGGGTGGCTGGGGCGAGGCCCACCTCGCCCTGCCGGAGGGGGAGTGGCACGACCTGTTCACCGGCCGGGCCGTCGTCTCGCTCGAGGGCCGTCCCGGCGTCCGGCTGGCACGTCTGCTGACCGACCTCCCCGTCGCCCTGCTCGTCCGTCATGGCACGCTGGGACGCGATGAGATCGCCTGAGCCCCAAACCTTGGACCACGCATGAGCTCCGCACACACCGTCACCGTCTGGGCGCCGGTCGCCGAACGCGTCGACGTCGAGTTCACCCTCGGCGACCGCCCTGCCGCGACCGCACCACTGGTGCGGCAGGACGGGGGCTGGTGGGCCTGGGAGCTCCCCGCAGACGTGGTTCCTGCCGACGGCCCGACCACGGGTGTGGTGACCGCCGGCGGTGACCCCGGTATCGCGCCGTACCCGGCCCTGGACTACGGCTTCCGCGTGGACGGCGGTGACCTGACGCCTGACCCCCGGTCGGCGCACCAGCCGCACGGAGTCCACGGGACGAGCCGGTGGTTCGACGCCTCCCAGCACCTGTGGCACGACGCCACCTGGGCCGGTCCGCAACAGGGGCTCGGTGTCCTGGGTGCGGTCGTGTACGAGCTGCACGTGGGGACCTTCACCGAGAAGGGAACGCTCGACGCCGCCCAGGCGCGGCTGCCGCACCTGGTGGAGCTCGGTGTCGACGTCGTCGAGCTCATGCCGCTCGCCGCGTGGCCCGGCCGCTGGAACTGGGGCTACGACGGGGTGGGCCCGTGGGCCGTCGAGGACGTCTACGGCGGCCCGGCGGCGCTGCAGCGTTTCGTCGACGAGTGCCACCGGCTCGGGCTCGGCGTCTGCCTCGACGTCGTCTACAACCACCTCGGGCCGGTTGGGAACTACCTGTCCCGGTTCGGGCCCTACTTCTCCGACGCGCACCCGACGCCGTGGGGGGCAGGGTTCAACCTCGACGGTCCGGACAGCGAGGCCGTGCGCCGCTGGATGTTGGACAACGCCTTGCGGTGGTTCGCCGACTTCCACGTCGACGCGCTGCGCCTCGACGCCGTCCACGAGCTGCGTGACGACTCCCCGACGCACCTCCTGGCCCAGCTGGCCGACGAGGTGGCCGAGCTCGGTCGCACCCTCGGACGGCCCCTGCACCTGGTCGCCGAGAGCGACCTCAACGACGCGATGATGGTGACGCCGACCGGTGCCGGTGGCCGCGGCATGGACGCCCAGTGGGACGACGACGTCCACCACGCCCTCCACGTCACGCTCACGGGGGAGACCCAGGGCTACTACGCCGACTTCGCCGGGCACAGCCGCGCACTCCCGGACGGTGGGCCGCTCGCCGTCCTGGCGAAGACGCTGACTCGTGGGTTCCTCCACGACGGCACCTGGTCCAGCTTCCGCGGGCACGACTGGGGTGCCGAGGTGGATCGCGAGAAGGTCGACGCGCGGCGCTTCGTCGCCTACCTCCAGACCCATGACCAGGTGGGCAACCGCGCTGTCGGAGAACGCATCTCGGCGTTGGTCAGTCCCTCGCAGCAGGCGATCGGCGCCGCGCTCTACCTCACGTCGGCCTTCACGCCGATGGTGTTCATGGGCGAGGAGTGGGCAGCCACGACACCGTTCCAGTTCTTCACCGACTTCGAGGAGCCGGAGATGGCGCAGGCCGTCACGGAGGGGCGTCGCCGGGAGTTCGAGTCACACGGCTGGGCGGCGCACGACGTCCCGGACCCGCAGGACGAGGCCACCTACCGCCGGTCCCAGCTGCGGTGGGACGAGGTCCGCCTCGCACCGCACGCGCGCATGCTCGCGTGGTACCGGGACCTGATCGCGTTGCGGCGCAAGGAGTTCGCGCTCAGCGACGGGCGGCTCGACCTCGTCGAGGTGGACTTCGACGAGCGTGGCCAGTGGCTCGTGATGCGCCGTGGCTCCTTGCGCACCGTGGTCAACCTGGCCGGCTCGCGCTGGACGGTGCCGCTCGACGCGGCACCCACCGGGGTCGTGCTGGCGTGGGAGCCCGGCCAGACCAAGCTCAAGGAGCAGTCGGTCCACCTGCCGCCGCGCACCGCGGCGATCGTCCGCGTCGGCTGACCTCCTGCGAATCGTGCGCGGTCAGACGGACAGCTCGTAGGTCACGAGGTCGGTCTGCCTGGCCAGCCGGTCGTAGGTCGACCGCGCCCGGGTGTTGCTCTCCCTGGTGATCCAGCGAACCTGGGTCCAGCCCCGGTCTCGGGAGACCTGCTGAAGGGCGGCGAGCAGCGCGTCCACGGCGCCCGAGCCGCGGGCGGCCGGGGCGACGAACAGGTCGTCGAGGAAGCAGGCCGTCGCGGCGGCGAGGGGTCGCACGAAGGGGCGGAAGTGCGCCATACCGACCGGCGGCGCGCCCGGGGCGGGGCGGACGACGACACACTCGAGCTCGTGGTCGGGGTCGGTCAACCAGGCCCAGATCGCGGGGGAGACCCGTTCGGGGTCGGTGACCTCGTAGAAGTCGAGGTACCCGCGGTGCAGCGCCGTCCACGTCTCGTGGTCCTCGGCGCGCAGCGCGTCGACCACCCACCGGGATGCCTCGCGCTCGACCATCAGGACTTCTTCACCCGGACCATGCCCTCCTGGGCGACGGTCGCGACGAGGGTGCCATCGGCACCGAACATGCGGCCGATGCCGAGGCCTCGGCCGCCGGAGGCCGAGGGCGACTCCTGGGTGTAGAGGATCCAGTCGTCGACGTTCACCGGCCGGTGGAACCACATGGCGTGGTCGAGGCTGGCAGGTCGCAGCCTGCGGTCGCTCCACGCGAGACCGTGGCGGCGGATGACCGGCTCGAGCAGCGTGTAGTCGGAGGCGTAGGCGAGGACGGCGGCGTGCACGAGCGGGTCGTCGGGGAGCTCGCCGATCGCCTTGAGCCACACGCTCTGGTGGGCGACGTGCTCCGGGCCGGGCGCCGCGAACACGTCACCCTCGACGTGCCGGTGCTCGACGGGCCGGTTGAGCAGGTGCCGGGCCTGCGGGTGGTCGACGGCGCCGAACAGGTCCTGCAGCGACGGCAGGGTCTCGGGCCCCGGGACGTCAGGCATGGCGTCCTGGTGGTCCAGGCCGTCGGCCTGCTCCTGGAACGACGTGATCATCGACAGGATCGGCAGGCCGTCCTGGATGGCGTGGACGCGGCGGGTCGAGAACGACCGGCCGTCACGCATCCGTTCGACGGCGAATCGGATCGGCTTGGTGTCGTCGCCCGGCCGCATGAAGTAGCCGTGCAGCGAGTGGATGTGGCGCGGACCGTCGCCGTCGTCGATGTCGGCCACGGTGCGACCGGCAGCCATGACGCACTGGGCCAGGACCTGACCGCCGAAGACCCGGCCGTGCGGGGTCTTCTGGCTGCGGCCCAGGAACACCGAGGCACCGGACTCGCCGAGGTCGATGGACTCCGCGCCGTCGACGCCCTCGACGGTGATGCGGGCGGTCCCCAGCTCCTCGAGGTCGAGGGTGGCGAGCAGGTCGGCGAGGGGCTCGGTGGGTGCGGTGCTGTCGTCGGTCACACCGGAAGCCTAGGGGGCGTGTCGACGGCGGCTCGAGGCGAGTTCGACCGTGTGGTCGGCGCTCACGCCACGAGGGGTGAACGTCGCCGGCCGGCCGGTCGGCTCGCGACGGCGTCCTCCCAGGCCAGGGCGATCCGCTCCACGGCGTCGGTGACCACCTCTGGGGTGTGGCCGGTGAACGGGATGCGCAGGAACCGCTCCATGCCCCCGTCCACCGCGAACTGCGACCCCGGTGCCAGGACGACCCCACGCTGGTCCGCCGCGACGGTCAGGGGCGTCGACAGTGCCTCGGGCAGCTCCGCCCAGAGGCACAACCCGCCCTGCGGCACGGTGAAGCGCCAGTCCGGCAGCCGACTGTGCAGGGCCCCGACGAGCGCGTCACGCGTCGCCACGATCGCTTCCCGCCGTACCGGCAGGATGGTGTCCCGGTGTTCGAGCAGGTCCAGCAGGACGAGCTGCTCCATCACGGGGCTGCCGAGGTCGAGGGTGAGCCGTGCCGTGACCAGCGCGGGCATGAGGTCACGCGGCGCCCTCAGCCAGCCCACCCGCAGACCACCCCAGAACGTCTTGCTCGCCCCGCCCACGGTGACGGTCCGCGCGTGGTGCGCCCCCAGCGGAGACGGCATCACCAGACCCGGGTCGTGCGCGAGCTCGACGAGCGTCTCGTCGACGATCGCCACCGTCCGGGTCTGCCCCAGGGCCCGGCCCAGCCGGGCGCGGTGCTCCTCGGGCATGAGGGCGCCCGTGGGGTTGTGGAAGTCGGGCACGAGGTAGGCCGCCCGCGGCGCCGTCTGGCGCAGCGTCGCCTCGGCGGTGTCGAGGTCCCAGCCCTCGGCCCCGATCGGCAGGGCGACCGCGCGGGCGCCGGAGCGGCTGAGGGTCTCGATGGCGTTGGGGTACGTCGGGCTCTCGAGCAGCACGCGGTCGCCCGGCGAGAGCAGGGCCCGGGCCGCGATGGCCACGCCGGCGAGCGCGCCGCCGGTCACCATGACCTGCTCGGCGTCGGTGGGCAGCCCGCGCTCCGTGAGGTCGGCGGCCAGCTGCTCGCGCAGCGCCGGCAGGCCCAGCGGGTGGTAGCCCGTGCCGGTGAGGTAGCGGGGGAGCTGTTCGAGCGCGCGTTCGTAGGCGGCGACGGTCCCGACCGGCGCACTCATGGAGGCGCAGGTCAGGTCGATGACCGGGCCGTCGAGCTGGTCGGACGTGGGCTGGAGCGGCCCGCTCTGCCGGCGGCCGGTCGCCGCACCGGGGAGCACGGCCACGCTGCCCGACCCCTGCCGCGACTCGAGGTACCCGCGGTCCCGCAGCTCGGCGTACGCGCGGCCCACGGTGGTCCGGCTGACGCCGAGGGCGGCGGTCAGGTCGCGTTCGCTGGGCAGCCGGGTGCCGGCCGGGATCCGGCCGTCGGCGACCAGCAGGCGCAGGGCGTCGGCGAGGCCCCGGTAGGCCGGGCTCGTGTCGAGGGCCGCACCGAGCAGCGGGCGGAGCCGGGCGGCGGTGAGCGCACGAGGAGACATGCAGACCACTTTGACACAATTGGCTATCGGAAAACAGACCAGCAAGGACCACCATGGGGACCATGACGCGCACCACCCTCACCCCGATGACGCCGCTGCAGCAGCTCCGCGCGGGACACACGACCCGCCGCCTGGCCCAGCTGTTCGTCGGGCTCACCCTCTACGGGGTCTCGATGGGCATGCTCATCCGGGCCGGACTCGGGCTCGACCCGTGGGACGTCTTCCACTACGGCATCGCCCGTCACCTGCCCGTGAGCTTCGGCACCGTGACCATCATCGTGGGGGTGGCGGTGCTGCTCCTGTGGATCCCGCTGCGGCAGGTGCCGGGGCTCGGGACCATCGCGAACGTCGTCGTCATCGGCCTGGTCACCGATGCGACCCTCGCGCTGCTCGACCGGCCGTCGGCGATGGTGCTCCGCGTGCTGCTGCTCGGTGGCGGCATCGTGCTCAACGGGCTGGCCGGCGCGCTCTACATCGGCAGCCAGTTCGGTCCCGGACCGCGCGACGGGCTGATGACCGGACTGGTCCGCCGGACCGGGCGCAGCATCCGCTTGGTGCGCACCACGATCGAGGTGACCGTCCTGGTCATCGGGTTCGCCCTCGGTGGCGTCGTGGGCATCGGCACGATCCTTTATGCCGTGCTCATCGGCCCCACCGTGCAGCTGTTCCTGCCGCTGTTCACCGTTCCGCTCGAGGCCCCGGCCGACGCCCGCACGGCACCGCACCGGTCCGCCGAGCCGGCACCCGAGGCCCCTGCCGAGGTGCCGAACGAGGCCGGCTCAGGCTTCTAGCGCGAGGACGAAGGGCAGCACGCCGGGCGCCCCGGCCCGCCGCAGCTCCTGGGCGGCGACGGTCAGCGTCCAGCGCGACGAGGCCACGTCGTCGACCAGCAGCACCGGCCCCGAGAGACGGGCGAGCGCCTCGCGCTGGGTCGCCGACGGGGCCAGGCGTCCCCAGACCCCCGCGAGGCGGAATGCGCTGTTCCCGCCGGACTCGCCGGTCGGGCCGCCCTCGACCAGGTCCATCGGTCCGAGCCACTCCAACCGACCCATCTCGGCCAGGCCCTGTGCGACCGACTCGACGAGCTGGGGGCGGCGGCGCGAGGGGACCGAGGCGATCGCGACCGGGCGCTCGGCCCAGTCCCAGTCGCGCAGGATCGGGACGCAGGCCCGCAGCAGCTCGGCGGGCGCCGGCCCGTCGTCGGCCCGCAGCAGGGTGCGCAGCTGCTGGCCCCACCCGAGGTCGGTGAGCCGGGCGACGGCCCGGCCCGGCGCCATACCCTCGTCGGGGGCGATCTTGCCCTTGAGGGGGACGCCGAGGCGGTCCATGCCGGACGGCCACTGGGCGCGGGCCTCGAGCTCGACGCCGGCCCGCTCGAGCCGACCGCGTGCCGTGGTGACGGCGGTGTCGGGGATCTCGGTCGGGAACCACACCCCGGCGCACGAGTCGCACCGGCCGCACGGCAGGGCGGTGTCGTCGTCGAGCGACTCCTGGAGGAACGCCATGCGGCACTCGCCGGTCTGCTCGTAGGTGACCATGAGGTCCTGCTCGCGGACCCGGGCGGCGCTGACCCGCTCGTAGCGCTCGGCGTCATAGGTCCACGGCACCCCCGTGGAGGTCCAACCCCCGGGGACCCGGCGGACCGCACCGTCGACGTCGAGCACCTTGAGCAGCAGCTCGAGGCGGGTGCGACGGATGTCGACGACCGCCTCGAGGGCTGCGGTGGAGAGGGCCTTCTGCGACTGGGCGAGGGTCGTCAGCACGGCGTCGGCCTGCTCCTGGCGCGGCATCGACGCCGACGCGAAGTAGGCCCAGATGTCCTTGTCCTCGGGGCCCGGCAGGAGCAGCACGTCGGCGCGCTCGGTGGCGCGGCCGGCACGACCGACCTGCTGGTAGTAGGCGACCGGCGACGACGGTGCCCCGAGGTGCAGCACGAACCCGAGGTCGGGCTTGTCGAACCCCATGCCCAGCGCACTCGTCGCCACCAGTGCCTTGACCTGGTTGTCGCGCAGCATCGCCTCGAGGCGTTCGCGGTCGGCGGGGTCGGTGCGCCCGGTGTAGGCACGGACCTCGTGGCCGGCCTCGCGCAGGGCCACGGCGACGTCCTCGGCGGCCGAGACGGTCAGGGCGTAGACGATGCCGCTGCCGGGCAGCGTGTCGAGGTGGGCCAGCAGCCAGGCGAGGCGCTGCTCGGGCGAGGTCAGCCTCATGACCCCGAGCCGCAACGACTCGCGAGCCAGGCCGCCCCGCAGCGTCAGGACGTCGTGACCACCGGCACCGAGCTGCTCCACGACGTCCGTGACGACCCGCGCGTTCGCGGTCGCCGTCGTCGCCAGCACGGGGGTGTCGGAGGGCAGCGTCGTGAGCAGGTCGCGGATGCGGCGGTAGTCGGGACGGAAGTCGTGGCCCCAGTCGGACACGCAGTGCGCCTCGTCGACGACCAGGAGCCCGCAGCGCCGGGCGAGGTCCGGCAGCTGCTCGTCGCGGAACCGCGGGTTGTTGAGCCGCTCGGGGCTGACCAGCAGGACGTCGACCTCGTCGGCCGCCAGCGCCGCGGAGACCCGGCCCCACTCGTCGGCGTTGGCGGAGTTCATCGTGACGGCCCTGATGCCGGCGCGCTGGGCGGCGGCGATCTGGTCGCGCATCAGCGCCAGCAGGGGGGAGACGATCACGGTGGGTCCGGCGCCCTGCTCGCGGCGCAGCGCGGTCGACACGAAGTAGACCGCGGACTTGCCCCATCCCGTGCGCTGGACGACCAGGACGCGACGCCGGTCGCCCACGAGCGCCTGCACGGCCTCGAACTGCCCGTCCCGGAAGTCGACGTCGTCGCGGCCGACGAGCCTGCGCAGCACCCCCGTGGCGAGGGTGTGCAGGTCGGTGGCCGCAGCGGTCGTCTCCATGGTGACCACCGTATGCCGCCGGCCCGACACCCCTGACAGGATGGGTCCATGGCAGACGAGCAGGCACCGGTGCAGGCGGACGCGGCCCCGCAGCTCCCCGAGCGCTACTGCGTCAACGTCCCCCTGCGGTGGAGCGACATGGACGCCTACGGCCACGTCAACAACGTGCAGTTCCTGCGGCTGCTCGAGGACGCCCGGGTGATCGGGTTCGAGGAGTGGTTCGGGCAGGACCGCTCCGTGCTCGCCGAGGGCATCCTCGTGGCCCGCCACGAGATCGAGTACCTCGCGCCGCTGCTGTTCCGGGTGCCCCCGATCGTCGTGCAGATGTGGGCGACGAAGATCGGGGGTGCCGGGTTCGACCTCGCCTACGAGGTGCGCGACGGGCTCGCCTCCGACGACACCGTCTACGCCCGGGCCGAGACCACGCTCGTGCTCTACGACTTCGCCACCTCGACGCCGCGCCGGATGGCGCCCGACCTCAAGGCCCTGCTCGAGGTGCACTCCGGTGAGCCCGTGCCGTTCCGCTGGCGGCGGCGCTGATGGACCTGCACTTCCCCGATGCGCAGGGGCTGGACGACCTGCGCACCTACGTCTCCCGCGCCAAGGCCGCCGACGACGACGGCGCGATCCGGCTCCAGGCGTCCGGCACCACCCTGGCCGCCTACGTCGGTGTCCTGCCCGGCAGCGGCCTGATGGGGGAGGGGGCGGTCATCGGTCTGCGGGCCATGCCTCTCGCCGAGGCCGTGGAGGTCGACACCACCGTGTCGCTCGCGTCCGTGACCGACCGGCTCGCTCGCGGCGACGGCAGGACGTTGTCGCTGCCGCCGACCACGGTCAGCGTCGGATGGGCCGCCATGGCGCCTCCGCGGAGCGGCTGGGAGCGGGTGGGTTCGGTCACGGCCGACGAGGTGTATGCCGTTGCGCGAGAGGGGATTTCGCAGGTCGCCTCCGGTGCGCCTTCGGACGCCGGCGGTCAGGTGGTCGCAGCACTGCGCCGGCACGTCTGGGGCCGACTCACCACCACGACGCCGCCAGTCCCTGCAGGCGGTGCGTTCGCGGCCTACGCCCTCGGCTTCGCCGCACCGGGGTCGGACGTGACCGTCTGGACCCACGGCCGCTGGACGCGGCTGTCGACGACGGCAGGGCACGTCCTCATCCGCGGCGGCATCCCCGCCTGACCTGCTCGGTCAGCCGGGGCCGGGCTAGCCGGCCCAGGGCGGCGGTGGCCACGCGGCCGACGGCTGACGCGCCTCACCGCTGCCGAACCTGACCCAGGACGTGCGTCGCGCGCGCAACCGCGCCACGAGCTGGCGCTGCCTCCTCAGCAGGGGCGCGACCTCGGGGTTCACCGCCGTCGTGCCGCCGAGCGTCACGAGCAACGGCGCCTGGCGCAGCTGCTCCTCCACCACGGCGAGCGCCGCCATCAGCTCGCGGACGGACATCTCGGCGCTGTCGCCCGGTCCCGTCGTCCTGTCGCCCATCGCGACCACCCCTCGGCCACCGCCCCACGGCCGGACCGCGGGGCCCACCACCCATGCTAGGACGGCATCCGCGCAGGTCAAGGGGGTCGAGGGCGACCGGCTCGAGGGCGGCGGTGGTCAGGGCTGTCGCGGCGCGATGCGCCGACCGGCGACGACGACCAGGGCGGCGACGACCGTCAGGCCCAGCCACATCGTCACGTACACCGGCACGTCCCGGCCCGCGACCGTGTGCAGGGCGGCGAACACGGCGCCGGCCGCCGCGATCCCGAGGACCGAGCCCAGGACGTCCGCGAGCTGCAGGGAGGACGAGGTGGAGCCGTGGTCGGCCGGCGACGTGAGAGTGAGCGACAGCACCGACAGGCTGGCCGTGCCGAGCCCCATGCCGGTGCCGCAGGCGACCAGCGCCAGGGCGATGAGGTAGGGGTTCCACGCGAAGTGGGTGATCGCGACGACGGCCACGAGCCCCGTGGACAGGAGCGCGCCACCGACGGAGACGAGTCGCTCGCGACGGCCGGCCCAGCGGTCGCGGCCCTGGACCCACGAACCCGCCGACCAGCCGAGGGACCCGACGGCCAGGATCGTGCCGGCCGCACCGAGCGACAGGCCGCGCTCGTTGACGAGCATGAGCGGGATGTAGGTGATGGTGCCGAAGAAGGAGCAGGTCAGGAGGAACCGCGCCACCATCACCGACGGCAGCCCGCGGCGCATGACCCAGGTGCCCGGCGGCAGCAGGAGCGGCGCGCTCAGCCCCAGCCCGACCACGCCCACGAGCGCCACGAGGGTCTGCGCGGACCACCGGAGCTCCAGCGAGTGCGTGCCCCACTGCACGGCGCCCGCGGAGGCGGCGATGGCGACCCCGAGCCAGGCGGCCCGGGCGTGCTGGCGGTGGTCGCGGCCCGAGGCAGCGACCCCCTCGTCGGCGGCGGCGATCTGCCCACGCCGGGCCACCACCGCCAGCAGCGCCACCACGACGGGTGCCACGACGAGCCAGAACACCCAGCGCCACGACCACGTCGTCGTCACCCACGCGGCGACCGGTGGGCCGAGCAGGGAGGGAAGGACCCAGGCGGCCGAGATGACGCTGAACACCTTGGGGCGCAACGACTCCGGGTAGGCGCGGCCGATCACGACGTACCCGGCGACGATGATGAGCCCGGCGCCCAGACCGGCCACGCCACGGCCCGCCAGGAACAGGCCGAACGAGCCTGACGAGCCGCACACGGCGCAGCCGACCCCGAACAGCAGCTGGCCGGCATACAACGAGGGAAGGGGACCCGCTCGGTCGGCCCAGACCCCCGCAAGCACGATGCCGAGCAGCTGCGTGGTGAGCATGACCGAGAAGGCCAACCCGTAGGACCGCACGGCGTCGAGCTCACGGGCCGCCTCGGGCATCGCGGTGGACACGGCCATGCCCTCGAAGGCGATCACCGTGATGAGGGCGACGAGGGCGACGGACAGCAGGGCGTAGGCGGGCGCGAAGACGCCGGGCCGTGGCGGCGCGACCCGCGTGGGTGCGTCACCGACGTCAACCTGCTCCGGTGCAGGCCTGGGCGAGCTCACCGGCCCAACGGTACGCCGCGCTCGGCGAGCACCTCGGCGAGCGTGTCGGTGCGGTCCGTGACGATGCCGTCGACGCCGAGGTCGAACAGTCGGTGCATCTCGGTGGCGTCGTCGATGGTCCAGACGTGCAGGTGCTTGCCCATGGCGTGCACCCGCTCGACGAGGGCCGGGGTGACGAGGTCGAGACGACGCCCGCCGACGACGTGCCCGGTGGGGACCTGCAGGACGGGCGCGGGGGAGCGCAGCCAGTCGGCGACGACGGACGGCGCGAACCGCAGCACCGCCACCTCCGACGGGCCGGCGGCCGTGGCCACGGCCGGACCGAGCAGCGCCCGCACGGCCCGCAGCCGGCGGCGGGAGAACGACCCGATGCAGACCCGGTCGAACGCGTCGTGCCGCCGCACCACGTCGGCGAGCCGCTCGACGGCACCGTCGGCCTTCACGTCGATGTTGACCCGGGCCTGCGGGAACTCCTCGAGCAGCTCGGACAGCAGCGGGATCGGCTCGGTGCCGTTGACGCGGGCGGTGCGCACCGCGGCATACGGGAGGTGGGCGATGGTGCCGCGCGCATCGGTGACCCGGTCCAGCACGTGGTCGTGGAACGCGAGCAGCTGCCCGTCGCTCGTCGCATGGACGTCGGTCTCGAGGTAGCGGTAGCCGAGGTCCACGGCGTGCCGGAACGCGGCGAGCGTGTTCTCGAGGTGGAGGTTGGCCGCCACCTTGGCACCGCCGCGGTGCGCCAGCCCGATGGGGGTCGGCGCATCGAGGTAGGCGAAGTCAGCGGCACGCACGGCACCAGTCTGCCGTGCGTGCCGCTGGCCGGCTCAGACGGCGGCCCAGACCGTCGTGTCGGTGGGAACCGCGCCGTCGTCGGCGAGGGGCCCCGAGGCGACGAGGACGGTCGCGCCGGCAGGCAGCCGCACGGCGTCGGCACCGAAGTTGGTGAGGACCAGGGTGTCGCCGGCGTGCTGACCGGTGTTGAGCACGGCCACGACGTCGTCGCCGAAGCCGTCCACCGACTGCAGGCCACCGGTGCCGAGCGCGCGCTCGCGGCGGATGCGCAGCAGCGAGCGGTACAGCTCGAGGGTGGAGCCCTCGACGCCGTCCTGCTGGTCCACGGCGTACTCGCCGTAGACCTCGGGCTGGGGCAGCCACGTCTGGTCCGAGGGGCCGAACCCGAACGCCGGGGCGTCCTTCTCCCACGGGATGGGCACCCGGCAGCCGTCACGGCCGATCTCGGCGCCCTCGGTGCGGATGAACGTCGGGTCCTGGCGGAACTCGCCGGGCATGTCGGTCGAGTCCGGCAGGCCGAGCTCCTCGGCCTGGTAGAGGTACGCCCCACCCGGCAGCGAGAGCATCAGCGCCGTGGCCGCCCGCGCCCGCTTGAGGCCCAGCGCGCGGTCGGGCTGCGGGTCCGTGGCGCTGATGCCGTTCGGCTGGCGCTCGCCGACCGGCAGGCCGAGGCGCGAGGCGTGCCGGACGACGTCGTGGTTGGACAGCACCCAGGTGCTCGGGGCGCCGACCGAGTCCGCGGCCTCGAGGGACGAGGCGATGACCGGGCGGAGCTCCTCGGCCGTCCACTGCGCCTTGAGGAAGTCGAAGTTGAACGCCTGGTGCATCTCGTCGGGGCGGACGTAGCGGACCGCGCGCTCCTGTGGACGGACCCAGGCCTCGGCGCACAGGATGCGGTCGGGCGTGCCGTAGCCGTCGAGGACCTTGCGCCAGCGGCGGTAGACGTCGTGGACCGCGTCCTGGTCCCACATCGGGGGCACGGGGGAGCCGGGCTTGAGCTCGCCGTCGAGCAGGTGCTGCTCCACGTCGTAGTCGGGCAGCCCCTTCTCCTTGACCAGGCCGTGGGCGACGTCGACACGGAAGCCGTCGATGCCGCGGTCGAGCCAGAAGCGCAGGATCGACTCGAACTCGTCGCCGACCTCGGGGTTGTCCCAGTCGAAGTCGGGCTGCTTGGTGTCGAACAGGTGCAGGTACCACTGGCCGGGCGTGCCGTCGGGCTCCGTGACCCGGGTCCAGCCGTCGCCGCCGAAGACCGAGCGCCAGTCGTTCGGCGGGAGCTCACCGTGCTCGCCCTTGCCGTCACGGAAGATGTAGCGGGCACGCTCGGGGCTGCCGGGGCCGGCGGCCAGCGCCGCCTGGAACCACACGTGCTCGTCGCTGCTGTGGTTGGGCACGAGGTCGACGATGATCTTCAGGCCGAGGTCGTGCGCCCTGGCCACCAGCTCGTCGGCGTCGGCCAGGGTGCCGAACAGCGGGTCGATGTCGCGGTAGTCGGCGACGTCGTAGCCGGCGTCGGCCTGGGGCGAGGTGTAGAAGGGGCTGAACCAGATCGCGTCGACACCCAGGGCCTTCAGGTAGGGCAGTCGCGCGGTCACGCCCGGCAGGTCGCCGATGCCGTCACCGTCGGCGTCCGCCCAGGAGCGGGGGTAGATCTGGTAGATCACCGCGTGGCGCCACCAGGCGGCGTCGGCCGAGTCTGCGGGGTGGAGGAGGTGGGTGGGGTGCGTCCCGCCGAGGGTGGCGTCGGACGTCGTGGAGAGGGTGTCAGTCACGGGAAACCATGGTGAGGCATCACGACCCGTGGACGAAACCGGGTTCCCGCCGTCTTGCCTTGTGGGCGGTCGGACGACCACCGCCCGGTATGGCGCGGGGTGCCGGATCGGGCGTCGGCTCAGTCCTCGTCGAGGCTGTTGACCAGGCTGAACGCGGCGCGCTCGAGGTAGTCGCGCAGCAGCAGGTCGTTCGCCGGGGGCAGGTCGAGGGTGTCGACGGCCGCCATCATGTGCAGGAGCCACCGGTCCCGCTGGGTCGGCGTGACCTTGAAGGGGTGGTGGCGCATCCGCAGCCGGGGGTGACCGCGCTGCTCGGAGTAGGTCGTCGGGCCGCCCCAGTACTGCTCGAGGAACAGGCGCAGCCGCTCCTCGGCCGGACCGAGGTCCTGCTCGGGGTAGAGGGCGCGCAGCGCGTCGTCGGTCGCGACGCCGCGGTAGAACTCGTGGACGAGCTTGCGGAAGGTCTCGTGCCCGCCGACCTCGTCGAAGAAGCTGCCGAACTGGCCGGAGGTGCTCACGGGGTGCCCCCGGCCGGACCGAAGGGCGTCATGACGGGAGCCTTGATGCCGTGCTCGTCGAACGCCGTCTTGACGCGCTCGCGGATCTCGCGGGAGACGCCGTACTGCTGCTCCGGCGCGGTCTTGGCGATGACGCGGATCGTGACGACGTTGCCGGTGATGGACTCGACGCCGACGACGTTGGGCTCCTCGAGGAGGAGGTCGGCGAACGCCGGGTCCTCGTCCAGCTCCTTCATGACCGTGCGGATGACCGCGACGGCGCGCTCGATGTTCTCCGCGTAGGACACGGGCAGGTCGACGATGGCGGTCGACCAGCCCTGGCTCTTGTTGCCGATCCGGATGATCTCGCCGTTGCGGATGTACCAGACCACGCCGCTGCCGTCCCGGAGGCGGGTGACCCGCAGCGAGACCTCCTCGACGGTGCCGATGGCCTCACCGGTGTCGACGACGTCACCGACGCCGTACTGGTCCTCGAGGATCATGAAGATCCCGGAGAGGAAGTCCTTGACCAAGCTCTGCGCCCCGAAACCGAGCGCCACCCCGCCGACGCCGGCAGTCGCGAGCAGCGGGGCGAGGTCGAGCCCTACGGCCGACATGACGGTCAGGATCGTGACCAGCGCGATGACGAAGGTCGCGCTGCTGCGCAGCAACGAGCTCATCGTCAGGGTGCGCTGGCGGTGCCGCTCACGGTCGATGCCCGCCGCCGCGGCCAGGGCGTTGCCGGCCCTACCGACGCGCCCCGGCTCGTGCGAGCGCCGTGCGTCGGCCTTGGCCAGGGTGATCCGGACGACCCGCTTGATCGAGCGCAGCGCCAGCCAACGCAGGACCACGCCCGCCAGGATCGTCACGACCACCTGGAGGGGGGCGCCACGGAACCAGTGCCACACCCCCTCGGGGGTGAGCGTGACGAGGCTGTGCAGGAACGACTCAGGCATCGGCGTCCCGGGACTGGGCCTGCAGGGCACGGGCGACACCGTCGCGGTTCTCGGCCACGAGGCGCACCAGCCCGGCGGGAGCGTCCGGGTGGCTGTCCAGCCACGCCTGCGAGGCGTCCAGCAGGCCCTGGTCGGCGAGGACCGTCGGGTAGTAGGTCACGAGGATCGACTCGGCGATCGCGTGGGTGCGCGACTCCCAGATGTCGAGCAGCGCGTCGTGGTACCGCTCGACGTACGGGCGCAGCAGCTCGGTGTCGAGCGCCTGCGTGAAGCCCAGCCCTGTGGCCTCGACCACGGAGTTGGGCAGTGACGCGTCCTCGACGCCGTCGTGCCACGCCTGCGCCTTGACCTCGGCCGTCGGGCGGGCTGCCAAGGCGCGGGCTGCGCGCTCGCGACCGGTGGAGGTGTTGTCGCGCGCCTGCTCGGCGGCGATCTCCTCCTCGGTGGCCGACCCCACCGCGGCGAGCGCGGTGAGCAGCATCCAGCGCATCTCGGTGTCGACGGCCAGGCCCTCGAGCGACCCGGTCCCGTCGAGCAGACCGCGCAGGAAGTCGGCGTCCGCGCCGCCGCGCTGCACGGCGGCATACGCGGTCAGGAGCTGGAGCTGGGCGTCGCTGGCGGGTTCGGCGGCCTCGGTGAGGGCGCGCAGTCCGGCGGTGACGGTGGTCAGGGCCGCGTCGCGGTGGTCGGGGGCGACGTAGAGGCGCGCCGCGCTCTGGAGCTGGGCCAGCACGGTGCGCAGCATCGTCGAGTTGGTCTCGCCGGGCAGGGAGGCCAGGACGAGGTCGATGAAGGCACGCGCCGACATCTCCGCGTCGCGGGTCATGTCCCAGGCGGCACCCAGGACCAGGGCCCGGGGGAGGCTGTCCTGGAAACCGCGCGGGTGGGCCAGCGCCGTCGCGAGGGACCGCTCGTCGAGGCGGATCTTGGCGTAGGCCAGGTCCTCGTCGTTGACGAGCAGCAGGTCCGGCACGGGCCGGCCGACGAGCTCGGGGACGGCCGTGGACGCCCCGTCGACGTCGAGCTCGAGCCGGTCGGTGCGCACCAGGACGGGGCCGTCGGCCTGCTCCTGCACGGAGTACAGACCCACCGCGAGGCGGTGCGGACGCAGGGTGGCGTAGCCCTCGGCGCCGGTCTGCTCGATGGTCGCCGAGGAGATCAGGCCACGGTCGTCGACCTCGACGACGGGGCGCAGGGTGTTGACGCCCGCGGTCTCCAGCCAGAGCTTCGACCACGTGCCGAGGTCGCGGCCAGAGGTGGTCTCGAGCTCGCCGAGCAGGTCCTGCAGGGTGGTGTTGCCCCACGCGTGCTTGGCGAAGTAGGCGCGCAGGCCGGCGACGAACGGCTCGCGGCCGACGTAGGCCACGAGCTGCTTGAGGACCGAGGCGCCCTTGGCGTAGGTGATGCCGTCGAAGTTGACCTCGACGTCCTCGAGGTCACGGATCGGGGCCACGATCGGGTGGGTGGAGGACAGCTGGTCCTGGCGGTAGGCCCAGGCCTTCTCGCTGATGCCGAAGGTCGTCCACGCGGACTCCCACTCGGTGGCCTCGGCCTGGCAGGTGGTCGACGCCCACTCAGCGAAGGACTCGTTGAGCCACAGGTCGTTCCACCACTTCATGGTCACGAGGTCGCCGAACCACATGTGTGCCAGCTCGTGCAGGAGGGTGAGGGCCCGGCGCTCGACGATGGCCTCGGTGACCTTGGCGCGGAAGACGTACGTCTCGTTGACGGTCACCGCGCCGGCGTTCTCCATCGCGCCCATGTTGTACTCGGGCGTGAAGAGCGTGTCGTACTTCTCGAACGGGTACTCGCAGTCGAACTCGTTCTCGAAGAACGTGAACCCGCGCTTGGTGCAGTCGAAGATGTTGTCGGCGTCGAGGTGTTCGAGCATCGACTTGCGGCAGAAGATGCCGAGGGGCACCGCACCCTTGCGGGTCTGCACCTCGTCGCGGACCACGGCGTACGGGCCGGCGACGAGCGCGGTGATGTAGCAGGACATCCGCTGCGTCGCGGCGAACTCCCAGCGGGCGACGCCGTCACGCACGGGGGTCGGCTCCGGGGTGGGGGAGTTGGACACGACCTCCCAGTGCGAGGGAGCCGTGATGGTGAAGGCGTAGGTCGCCTTGAGGTCGGGCTGCTCGAACACGGTGAACATGCGACGGCAGTCGGCCACCTCGAACTGCGAGTAGAGGTAGACCTCGTCGTCGACCGGGTCGACGAAGCGGTGCAGCCCCTCGCCGGTGTTCATGTAGGCGGCGGTCGCGTCGACCGTCAGGGTGTTGTGCTCCGCGAGCGACGGGAGCGTGATGCGGACGCCGTCGAAGTGGGTCGCCGGGTCCAGCGACTCACCGTTGAGGGTGATCGCCTCCACCGAGGGGGCGATGAGGTCCACGAACGTGGACTCCCCGACCTGGGCGCTCGTGAACGTCACCGTGGTGGTGGTCCGGAACGTCTCCTCCGACGTCGTCAGGTCGAGCGCGACGTCGTAGTGGTCGACGGCGACGACGGCCGCGCGGGCGACCGCCTCGTCGCGGGTCAGGTTTGTGCCGGGCACTGAATCTCCTGCAGGGGTTGGTCCACGTTTCGGCGCCAATCCTCGCACGCGCGGAGGGGTGTTCCCGCAACGGTGGGTATGGCGCCGCGTCGCCTCCCGGGTCCGCGTCGCGGCCCCGGTCAGGTTGCCGTGACGTCAACCAGCCCGGCCCCGGAGCGTTCCTCCGGGCCTCGGGTGCGGTCGGCGCGGGGGCAGTGGCAGGATTGGTCGGGTGACTGCTTCCGACGCTGCCCAGACCCGTACCTCCGCCGAGTTCTGGTTCGACCCGCTCTGTCCGTGGGCCTGGATGACCTCGCGCTGGATGATGGAGGTCGAGAAGGTCCGCCCGGTGGACGTGACCTGGTCGGTCATGAGCCTGGCCGTCCTCAACGAGGGGCGCGACCTGCCCGAGCAGTACCGCGAGATGATGGACCGCGCCTGGGGCCCCGTGCGCGTCATCCTCGCCGCCGCGGCCGAGCACGGCGACAAGGTCATCAAGCCCCTCTACGACGCCATGGGCACCCGCATCCACCTCGGTGGGGAGAAGGACTACGCCAAGGTGATCGTGCCGGCGCTCGAGGAGGTCGGCCTGCCGGTCGAGCTCGCCGAGTTCGCCGACACGGACGCGCACGACGACCGCCTCAAGGCCAGCCACCAGCGCGGCATCGACCTCGTGGGCGACGACGTGGGCACCCCCGTCATCGCGGTCGACGGGGTCGCCTTCTTCGGCCCGGTCGTGAGCCCGGCGCCCAAGGGTGAGGCCGCTGCGAAGCTGTGGGACGGCTGCGTGCTCGTCGCCGGCACGCCCGGCTTCTTCGAGCTCAAGCGCAGCCGCACCGTCGGCCCCATCTTCGACTGAGAGGCCTGCGATGCGCGTCCACATCGGCGGCGACCACGCCGCATACGAGCTGCTCGGTGAGCTCGTCGCGTTCCTCGAGGCCGAGGGCCACGAGGTCACCAACCACGGTCCGCACACCTACGACGCCGAGGACGACTACCCGGTGTTCGTGCTGCGCGCCGCCCGCGCCGTCGCAGCCGATGCGGACTCGCTCGGCGTGGTGCTCGGCGGCTCGGGCAACGGCGAGCAGATGGCCGCCAACAAGGTCGCCGGCATCCGCGCCGCGCTCTGCTACAACGAGGAGCTGGCCCGGCTCGCGCGTGAGCACAACAACGCGCAGGTCATCTCCATCGGTGGGCGGATGAACACCGTGGACGAGGCCAAGGCGATGGTGCGGACGTTCCTCGCGACACCGTTCTCGGGTGCGCAGCGACATGCGCGTCGCATCGACATGGTCAGCGCCTACGAGCAGGACGGGACACTGCCCGACCAGCCGTGATCTGTGGATTTCTCGGCCCCGGAGAGGTCAGCCCACTAGGCTGCTGAGGCAGGGCTGGAGACGGGGCCAGTCCGCCCCCAATGACCCTTCGGGGTGCCCTGCACCCCCGACCGGCCCGAAGGAACTCGCACTGGTGGACGTTGGCAGGTCGGTCCTTGCGCGTCGTTCCCTCATGACGCGGTTCCAGCGGACCCGGAGCCGTTTCGGCCGGTGGGGGACCGGCAGCACGTTCGCGCTCCTCGTCGTCGCTGACCTCCTGCTGTTCTGGGCCATGGCCGCGATCGGGACCTCGATCCCGTTCTCGGGGTATGTCCTCGTCGCCGTGCTCGCCGGTCTCTTCCTGGCTCCCCGCGTCCTCGCGGCGGGGGACGCGCTCGTGCTCCTCACCGCTGCGCTGACGCTCGTGAACCGGGGTGGTGGTCCGCCCTACTACGGGGCCTACACCGTCCTCGTCGTCGTCATGGTGATCATGTTCTGGGTCGCCGCGTCCCGGGCCCGGCTCGGGGTCCAGGGCAACCTGGGCGAGACCATGCTGGTCGACCTGCGCGACCGGCTGCGCACCCAGGGAGAGCTGCCGCCGATGCCGCCGGGCTGGGGCGCCGAGCTGTCGGTCCTGTCCGCCTACGGCGACTCGTTCTCCGGTGACTTCCTCGTGACCAACAAGTCCGACAACATCCTCGAGCTGGCACTCGTCGACGTCTCCGGCAAGGGCATCGCAGCCGGCACCCGGTCGCTGCTGCTGTCCGGTGCGTTCGGCGGCCTGCTCGGGTCACTGCCCTATGACCAGTTCCTGACGGCTGCGAACTCCTACCTCCTGCGCCAGCAGTGGGACGAGGGGTTCGCGAGCGCCGCGCACGCCTGGATCAACCTCGAGACTGGCGAGTACAGCCTCGCCTCGGCGGGCCACCCCCCGGCCGTGAGGTTCTCCGCGGGTTCGGGGCGCTGGAAGGTCCTCGAGGGGGACGAGGGCCCGGTGCTCGGGGTCACCGACGCCGTCGGCTTCCCGCGCGTGCGGGGCACGCTGCGCCGCGGTGACGCCCTGCTGCTCTACACCGACGGGGTCATCGAGGTGCGCAACCGCGACCTGCGCGACGGCATCGACCGCATGCTCGGGACGGCCGAGCAGATGATCGGGCGCGGGTTCGAGGGGATGGCGGCGAAGATGTGCGCCGCGGCCCGGGCCGGCGAGACCGACGACCGGGCTGCGGTCCTGGTCTGGCGCCGCTGACCGCTCGGACCGCCCGGACCGCTCCGTCCGTTCAGGCCGGGGAGGCTGCCCGGCGCTGGGCAGCGCGCTTGCTGATGTCGGCGCACTCGACGCAGATCGACTCCGGGATGATCCCCAGCCGCATCAGCCAGCCGAAGACGATGCACCCGACGCAGACGCCGGCCAGGGACTCCAGCGCCGGGAAGACCACCATGACCACGCCGATGACGACGACGGGGACGACGGCTCCGGTGAGCCACAGGACGGTGGCCGCCACGGTGAACACGGCCCCGATCGCCGCCGCGAACCGCTTGGGCGGTCCTGCGGTCCAGCGCGGCGGCGTCGCCACCCGGGGCCGGATGACGCGGCGGACGAGCTGCGCGATCGGGCTGGCCGACGGCCCCCACCCGGTACGGAGCACGAAGTCCACGGCAAGGACGCCGTAGAGCCACCACTGCTGCGTGGCCAGGGCGACCACGGCGAGCACGAGGACGACTCCGGCGATGAGGCGCACGGCGATCTCGTCGACGATGTTGGGGAAGCGGGAGATGCGCATGGACACATTATGGATCACATAAGCAACAGTTATCGCCAGCGTCCCGTCCCTCGGTCCGTGCCCCGATCCCGGCCGCGGCGCCGGTCCTCCTAGGCTGGGCCCATGGAGCCCATGCGCGACACCGGCCGGGTCCGGTCGTACGGCGCTCGCCGCGGCCGGCTGTCCGCCCTCACCCTGGACCGGCTCGAGCGGCTCGTGCCCCTCCACGGGATCCCCGAGGGCGTCCTCGACCCGGCCACCGCGTTCGGGCGCACGGCCCCCGTCGTCCTCGAGATCGGCTGCGGCCACGGCGCGGCCGCGCTGGCGTATGCCGCCGCCCACCCCGAGCACGACCTCCTCGCCGTCGACGTGTTCACCCCCGCGCTCGCCCGCATGCTGGCCGAGGCCGAACGCAGGGGCCTGAGCAACCTCTGGATGCACCGCGGCGACGCGGTCCAGCTGCTCGAGGAACGACTGCTCCCCGACACGCTCACGGCCGTGCACCTGTTCTTCCCCGACCCCTGGCCCAAGGGCAAGCACGTGAAGCGGCGCTTCCTCGCGCCGTACAACCTCGACCTCGTTGCCTCCCGCCTCGTGCCCGGCGGGCACCTCCTCGTGGCCACCGACCACCCCGTGCACGCCGCCCACGCCCGCGCGGAGCTCGGCGCGGACGCGCGGTTCGAGGTGACGGAGGGCGAGCGGCCGGACTGGCGGCCCACCGACGGGTTCGAGGAGAAGGGGCACCGCGCCGGAAGGTCGACCACGGAGTTCCGGGCCGTCCTGCTCGACTGACTGCCAGCGGCCTGATGACTCCGGTCGCGGGGTCAGGGCCGTGCCGAGTGGTCCTGCTGTCTCGGGTCCCGGGGTAGCCGGACGCCGCCGTCGCGTCCGGGCTCCTTCGTCGCCCGTGCGCTCCGGCTCCCGTCATCCGGCACCCCCGCCGACGGCCTGCGCAAGCTTGGCCGTTCGTCGGGGTAGCCGGATTCGAACCGGCGGCCTTCCGCTCCCAAAGCGGACGCGCTACCAAGCTGCGCCATACCCCGTGGACGGCGAGCCGATTTCGGCTCACACGATCGCGGGCATTAGGCTAACGCCTCGGATCTGCAGCGCCTCCGAGGGGCTGTCCCGGTCCACGCGGGCGTAGCTCAATGGTAGAGCCCTAGTCTTCCAAACTAGCTACGCGAGTTCGATTCTCGTCGCCCGCTCAGCAGAAGGGCCCCACCGGTGGTGGGGCCCTTCGTCATGCTGGAGGGAGCGATCAGCTCTTGCCCCCGCCCGCACGGAACTGCTGCCACGCATCGCTCATCCGGTCAGACTGGCCCCGGGTGAACATGTTCATGCAGGAGTCCTGCGTGTAGTCCATGAAGTTGTGGATCGGGTCGAGGCCCGGCGCGGTGCAGGTGTCCGCCCCGGTCGGGCAGTCGAACTGCGGCATCGCCTCGCGCGGGGTGTCGGCCACGAAGTCGCCGCTGGCCGCGCAGCCATGGGCGAAGGTGTGCTCGAGCATCAGCCAGTGACCCACCTCGTGGGTGAGGGTGTCGCCGAGCGCGTACTTGCCCGCGGTCCCGCCGGGCATGGACTCGTCGAGCATGACGACGCCGTCGATGTAGTCCCGGCCGTTGTTGTAGCCCTTGGGGAAGTAGGCCCACCCGAGCAGGCCGTCACCGATGTCCGCGGCGTACACGTTGAGGGTGCGTGCGTCTCCGGTGTAGAGCGACTTCTTCATGTCGCGCTCGTTCTTGCCGGGGACCACGGTGTACCACGCAGGGTTGACCGTCCAGGTGGTCTGGGTGAGGTCGAAGCGGAACGGGGTGTTCGCCGCGTCCGCGGCGGTGGCGCCGGAGTAGGAGTCGTTGAGGACCTTCATCTGAGCGGCGATGAGGGTGTTCCAGCGCTGCTTCTCGGCGGCGGTGAACGCGTCCTCGCCGATCATGTGGAAGACCGTCGGGATCCGGACGCTGCCGTTCGCGAGGCTCGGCAGGTCCTTGAGGACGCCGTAGGCGTTGGCCTCGTTCTTGGGGTAGAGCTCAGGCTCCTTGGCGGTCGCGCCCTTGATGACGCGCGCGGCGCTGGAGGCGTCGGAGGAGCAGGAGGCGGCACCGGGTGAGGTGCCGCCCGTTGAGGCGCTGACGGAGCTGGCAGATCCGGTGCCGAGCAGCAGCACGGCAGCTGCTGCCAGAACGCCGAGGCGGAGCGGGGTGCGGACTCGCATGGGGTTCCCTTCGCAGACCTTCCCCCCCGTGGGGGCTCCGGCGGACGCTACCCGCGCAGGGACGTCAGTGGCTGGTACCGAAGACGCATCTTTCGGACACTTCCCCACGTCGATCCGTGCTGGGCGGACCGTGGAGCGGCGTGGGCACGCCACGGCGCGGATCCGCTCAGAGGCCGTACTCCTCGAGCAGCCGCAACCAGATCTCACTCATCGTGGGGTAGGACGGGACCGCGTGCCAGAGCGTGGTGAGCGGCACCTTGCCGACGATGGCGACGGTCGCGGGGTGGATGAGCTCGGCGACGTCCTGGCCGACGAAGGTCGCCCCGACGAGCACCCCCGCGTCCTCGTCGACGACGATCCGCGCCTGCCCCTGGTACCCCTCGGCCTGCAGGCCCGACCCGGACGCCTTGTCCATCGGCAGGTCGACGACGCGGATGTTCAGCCCGCGCTCGCGGGCCTGCGCCTCGGTGAGGCCGGCCGCCGCGACCTCGGGGTCGGTGAAGACGACCTGGGGGGAGCCGAGGTCGTCCGCCCACGGCGTCGTCTTCCCGGCGTCGGGCTCGCGACCCGCGGCGCGGGCGCCGATGAGGTCACCGCAGGCGCGGGCCTGGTACTTGCCCATGTGGGTGAGGAGGGCGATGCCGTTGACGTCACCCACGGCATACAGCCAAGGCGCCTCGTCCGAGAGCCCCTCGACCTCCATGCGCTCGGTGACCGAGACGTAGCCGGCCTCGGTGAGCTCGGCGCCGACGGAGTCCAGTCCCAGCCCGTGCGTGGCCGGGGTGCGCCCCACGGCGACGAGCAGCTCGTCGGCCACGACGGTTCCGCCTCCCTCGAGGTGGACGGTCACCTCGCCGGTGGGACCGAGCCGGGAGACCTCCTCCGCCTTGGTGCCGGTGCGCACGTCGACGCCGTCACGCCGCAGGGCCTCCTCGACCGCCGTGCCCGCGAACTCCTCGTTGCGCCCCAGGAGCCCGGGCGCCTGCTCGACCACGGTCACTGCGGAGCCCAGCGCCTGGAAGACCTGGGCGAGCTCGCAGGCCACGACCCCGCCGCCGAGGACGGCGAGACGTTCGGGGATGCGCCGCGTCGTGGTCGCCTCCCGGTTGGTCCACGGCTTCGCCTCACGCAACCCCGGGATCGGGGGCATGGCGGGCGTCGTGCCGGTCGCGAGGACGACCGCATGGCGGGCACGCACCTCCCGGCCGTCCACCTCCAGGGCCTTGCTGCCGGTGAGGCGGCCCTCGCCCCGCAGGAGGGTGATGCCGACGTGGTCGAGCCAGCCGACCTGGCCGCTGTCGTCGAGGTGGTTGATCCAGGAGTCGCGGCGGTCGAGGACGCCCTGGGGGTCGAGGTGCGCGCCGTCCGACCCCTGCACGCGCTGGGAGGCCCGCGTCGCGTGGATCGGGCGCAGGAGCGCCTTGCTGGGGGAGCAGGCGTAGAAGCTGCACTCGCCACCGACCAGGTGCTTCTCGACGATCGCCACGGTCAGGCCGGCCTTGTGTGCGCGGTCGGCGACGTTCTCGCCGACCGGCCCTGCACCGATGACGACGACGTCGAACTCCAGGGGCTGCTGCTCGCTGCTCATGGTTCAAACCTAGGTGGGCCCGCGCGGTCCTGCCCGACGGACGGACGACGGTCCCCGAGGCGCGTGCCTCGGGGACCGTCGGTGGTGCAGGTGGATCAGAACGCGGACGTGCCGTTCGGGGTGCCCAGGCCCGTGGGGCCGTCCCAGCCCGACTTGGCGGTGCACCACGAGGCGCAGGTGCCGTTGGAGCCCGACGTCACGTCGAACAGGCCCGCCTGGTTGGCGTACGGGAGCGTGTTGGCGTAGCCGGCCGTGTTGCCGCTGAGCGCGTAGACGGAGGCGACGATCGGCGAGGAGAGGCTGGTGCCGCCGTACTGCGCCCACGACGAGGAGCTCTGCGTGGTCGGGGCGTAGGTGGCCAGGCCCGTGTTGGGGTCGGCGACCGCGGAGACGTCGGCGATGGCGCGACCGCTGCAGGCGGTCATGGCCGAGGTCTGGCCGGCCGGGGCCGCGTTGAGGGTGGTGCAGCCCGAACCGGCGCCGCTCCACGCCGACTCGTTCCAGCCGCGGGCACTGGTGTCCTTGTACAGGGACGTGCCACCGACGGCGGTCACGTAGTGCGACGAGGCCGGGAAGCTGCCGCCCTGGTAGCCGTTGTCACCGGTCGAGGCGGTGACGGCGATGCCGGGGTGGTTGTAGGCCGCACCGTAGGAGCTGTCGGCGAGGTCGCCGCCGCCGTAGCTGTTGGAGATCGCCGCGACTCCGGCCTGCTTGGCGGCGGTGTTCACCGCGGCGCCGAGGTCGGCAAGGCTGGCGCTGTTGGCCTGGACGAGGACGATCTTGCAGGAGGGGCAGGTGGCCGAGACGGCGTCGAGGTCGAGCGCCTGCTCGCCGGCCCAGCCGGCGTTGAAGCGCGGGAGCGAGGTGCCGCCGGTCTGGTTGATGATGCGCAGGCAGCCGTTCGCGGTGGTGCAGGCGGACTGGCCCCACTGGCTGCGGTAGACGCCGAGGTCGCGCTCGGCGTTGGGGTAGCCGTAGGCGTCGACGATGGCGACGGTGCGGCCACCGGCGGACAGCCCGGTCACCTTGTAGGCGCTCTGGATGTCGGCGGGGGTCTTCCCGGAGATCGCCTGCGGCGTCACCGGCTTGCCCGAGGGGCTGACGGCAGCGCCGGAGCCGTCGACCAGCTTCTCGGCCGAGCACGCGGCGACGGTGGGGGAGGACGGGGTGGCACAGACACGGGTGGCGTGTCCGCGTGCCGACGGGGCCGCTCCGGCGGCGGTGACCGTCGTCGCGGCGAGCCCGAGCGAGGCCGAGGCCGCGAGGGCGACGGCGAGGATCTGCTTGCGCATGCGTGGGTTCTCCTGTGTAGGGGGAGAGGTCGGCGGCTGCCGTCCTTGGTCGGACTCTCACCGGCCACCGGGGGACGAACCGTGACATTCGTCATCGTCGGAGCCACCTGACGAAGAAATGACGGCATTGAGCCGAAGACTTTGCCCGGATTCGTGACAGATGTCGTGGGTACCCACCCGGCCCGCACCGATAGCCGCACCGTCCGCGCGGGGTCCGGCCGGGCGCTCCGCGCGTATGGCGCGTGGCCCCTCCCGGCGGTGCCCGCGGGCTCGGTTCGGTGGCACGTCCGGCAGCGGCTACGATGGGTTTTTGGCCCGCGCGCGCCCACCGCCGGTGTGCAGGGCCTTTCTTTTGCCCCGCCCGTTCCCCACCTGAACCTGGAGTACCCCGCAGTGAAGAGTGCCGTCGAGACCCTCAACCCGACCCGGGTCAAGCTGACCGTCGAGGTGCCGTTCGAGGAGCTCAAGCCCAGCCTCGACGCGGCATACGCGACCATCGGCTCCCAGATCCAGGTCCCCGGCTTCCGCAAGGGGAAGGTCCCCAGCCGCATCATCGACCAGCGCGTCGGCCGCGGTGCCGTGCTGCAGGAGGCCGTCAACGAGGCCCTCCCGCAGTTCTACGGCCAGGCCGTCGAGGAGAACAAGGTGCGGCCGATCGGCCAGCCCGAGGTCGACGTGACCGAGGTCCCCGCCGAGGACGGCCAGGACCTCAAGTTCACCGTCGAGGTCGACGTCCGTCCCGAGGTCGAGCTCCCCGAGGACTTCAGCGCCATCACGGTCGAGGTCGACGAGGCCAAGGCGTCCGACGAGGACGTCGAGGAGCGCCTCATCGCGCTCCAGGAGCGCTTCGGCAGCCTCACCGGTGTCGACCGTGCCGTCGAGACCGGCGACTTCGTGTCCATCGACCTCGACGCCTCCATCGGCGACGAGGAGATCGACTCGGTCAAGGGCATCTCCTACGAGGTCGGTTCCGGCAACATGCTCGACGGCCTCGACGACGCCCTCGCCGGCATGACCGCGGGCGAGACCAAGAACTTCACCGCCCCGCTCGCCGGTGGCGACCACGAGGGCGAGGACGCGGCCGTCACGGTCACCGTCCAGTCCGTCAAGGTGCGCGAGCTGCCCTCGCTGGACGACGACTTCGCCCAGCTGGCCTCGGAGTTCGACACGCTGCGTGAGCTGCGCGCCGACGTGACCAAGCAGGCCGAGCAGGCCAAGAAGTTCGAGCAGGGCGTCCAGGCCCGCGACAAGGTGCTCGAGCACCTCCTCGAGACCATCGAGATCCCGGTGCCCGACGCGCTCGTCGAGGCCGAGGTCAACGCCCACCTCGAGGGCGAGAACCGCCTCGAGGACGACGAGCACCGCGCCGAGGTCGACGAGAGCACCCGCAAGGCGCTCCGGGCCCAGTTCCTGCTCGACGCCATCGCCGAGAAGACCGACGTCAAGGTCGAGCAGCCCGAGCTCATCGAGTACCTCGTCATGTCGGCCCAGCAGTACGGCATGGACCCCAACCAGTTCGCCCAGGCGATCGACCAGCAGGGCCAGGTGCCCTCCATGGTCGCCGAGGTCGCCCGTCGCAAGGCGCTGGCCAGCGTGCTCGAGCAGGCCAAGGTCGTCGACACCACTGGCGCGACGATCGACCTCAGTGAGGTCACCGCGACCGACGTCGCGTCCGAGCTCGCCGACGCCGGTCACGACCACGACCACGAGGGTCACGACCACGACCACGAGGGTCACGACCACTGACGCCAACGGCGGTCAACGACCGCCAAGCGCAGGCAAACGTATGCCGTGTCCCGGAATTCGGGACACGGCATACGTCATTTGCCGGATTGCTGACAGGGGCCCGCCCCTGAGTCTTGTCCCATGGACAGGGCCTCGTTCCACAAGCTGCGGCTGGCGGTCCAGGAGAACGCCAACCCCGCGGACGACCACCACGTCGCGGCGCTGCAGGCCACCCTCCAGAAGGGCCTGGTCGGTAGCCGCCTCTTCGCCGAGGTCGAGCTCGGCCGCACGCAGGACGTGGACCGGATGATCATCGGCATCTGCCGCTGTGCCGACGACGTCGCGCCGTGGGAGGCCGGGGTCGGCGTGGAGCGACTGTGGGGTGTGGCGGCTCTGGACACCCGCTGGGAGATCCACCTCGTCTCCGCGAACGACGGCTACATGGAGTTCGAGGGTGCCGTGACCACGGACGCCCAGGGGCGGTACGTCACCGTCAACCTGGTCGCCGAGCCGGCTCGCGTCCCCGACCCGGCGCAGGCCCAGTCGGTCACCGAGGGCACCGACGGTCCGCCGCCGCGGAGCGCCACCATCGACGCCTGACCGACCGGTACGAGGGCGCCTCCCCGGCGCAGGTCGACCCCGGCCGTGCAGCCGTGCGTTCCCTGCGAGCCGCCCGGCGCGGTCCTCGTGGCCGCCCCAGATCGCCGACCGGTCCATCCCCCCTGGACCGGTTCGTGCCCCCGCCCCCGTCCGCCTCAGCCGGGCGGGGGCGTCGTGGTGGTGCCCACGCGCAGCGTCACCGGGGCCACCTGGTCGTCGGGGCGTTCGCCGTCGAGGAGGCGGCGCAGCAGCTCGCCGAGGCTGCGTCCCTTGCGCTCGCCGTGCTGGTCCATCGTGGTGAGCGTGCCGGCGAACCAGGGGAGCTCCACCCCGTCGAAGCCGGTGACGCTCAGGTCCTCGGGGACGCGCAGGCCCAGCTCGTCGGCGGCGCGCACGACGCCCATCGCCAGGAGGTCGGACTGGGCGACGACGGCCGTGGGACGCCGACCGACCGGCCGGTCGAGGAGCAGCCGGGCGGCGGCGGCCCCCTGCTCGACATCGGGCAGCGACGTGGCGGCGAGGAGGCCGGGTCGGCCGGCGAGGTCGTGCACGTCGAGGAAGCCCAGGGCCCGGTCCCGGCTGTCGGTGAAGGTCGCCTCGCGCAGGGCGGACACGTCCACGAGGCCGGTCGTGGAGTCGGGGCGCAGGGGCATCATCAGGTGGGCCACCCGCTGGTGGCCGAGGTCGCGCACGTGTCGGGTGATGGTGGCGCTGGCCCCCCGGTTGTCGAGCGCGAGCTGGACCACGCGCGGGTCCGCCGGCGAGCCGTCCCCGAGCATGGGGATGCCGCGGGCCGCCAGGTGGTCGACCGCCGGGTTGTCGTCGGGGCCGCAGAGCGAGAAGACGACGGCGTCGAGCGCGGTCGCCCCGAGCTGGGGGACGGCCTTCTCCGGGTGCCCCGCGTGCTGGGCGATGAGGAGCATCCCGGCCGGGATCTCGTCGAGCACCTGGGACAGGCCGTCCAGCACGCTCACCGCGAACGGGTCGCGGAAGGCGTGCAGGAGCCGGCCCTCGACGATGACACCGACGACCCCGGAGCGACCGTTGCGCAGCGAGGAGGCGAGGGGGTCGGGTCCGGTGTAGCCCAGCTCGACCGCCGCGGCCCGCACCCGCTCCGCCGTCTCGGGCGCCACGGGTCCCTTGCCGCTGAAGGCGAGCGACGCCGTGGAGGTGGACACTCCGGCGGCCTGGGCCACGGCGCGGAGCGTCGCCCGAGGTTGACGGGGAGTGGTCATGCGGGACAGACTATCGAAACGATTCGATCGAATCGATTCGACCTCCGTACCAGACCCGCGCGTCGCGCAGGAAGCCACCGTGAACCACACCTCCCTCGACCGTGCCCGGGTCGTCTCCGCCCGCAACGCCGTCTTCATCGTCTTCGCCCTCGCCGGCGTCACCTTCGCGTCCTTCGCGTCCCGCATCGCCGACAGCAAGGCCGAGCTCGGCCTCAGCGCCGGCCAGCTCGGTCTCACCTTGTTCGCGGCGTCCGCGGGGTCGCTCACGGCGCTGCCGTCCGCAGGGCGGGTCGCCGGTCGGATCGGGGCCGCGCGCACGATCGTCGTCGGCATGGTGCTCGGGTTCGCCGGGCTGCTCGTCGTGGCCCTCGCGGTCGACGTCGCCCAGTCGCGCTGGCTGATGGCCGCCGGCCTGTACTTCGTCGGGATGGGTGTCGGCCTCTGGGACGTCGCCATGAACCTCGAGGGCGCCGCGGTGGAGCGGCTGCTCGGCAAGACGGTCATGCCGCACTTCCACGCGGCCTTCTCCGGGGGCACGGTGCTCAGCGCCCTCATCGGCGCCGGTATGTCGTGGGGGAGCGTGCCGCTGCTGGTGCACTTCGTCGCAGCCATCGTCGTCTCGGCCGCCCTGGGCCTGTGGGCCCTGAAGTCCTTCCTCCCCCGTGAGGTCGAGGTGAGCGACGAGGCGTCGACCGCCGAGGGTGGCGCCGTCGCGACCAAGCCGCGCTCGGCGTGGCTGGAGCCGCGCACCCTGATGATCGGGCTGGTCGTGCTGGCCGCGGCCTTCACCGAGGGCACCGCCAACGACTGGATCGCGGTCGGCTTCGTGGAGGGCCACGACCTCCCCGCCTGGGCCGGCGTGCTGGCCTTCGCCTCCTTCCTGTCCTTCATGACCGTCGGGCGCCTCGTCGGCACCCGCTTGCTCGACCAGTACGGCCGCGTCCCGGTGCTCCAGGTCACCTTCGCCATGGCTGCCGTCGGCTCGATCATGGTGATCTTCGGCAACGTCTGGGTGGCCTACCTCGGCACCGCCGTCTGGGGTGTGGGCGCCTCGCTGGGCTTCCCCGTCGGCATGAGCGCCTCGGCCGACGACCCGGCCCGCGCAGCCGCCCGCATGTCGGTCGTCGCCACCATCGGCTACACCGCCTTCATCGCCGGGCCCCCGCTGCTCGGATTCCTCGGCGACCACTTCACGGTGCTCAAGGCCCTCATGGCCGTCACGGTCATGGTCGCCGCCGCGATGCTCGTCATCCCGGCGACGCGCGAGCCCGAGGCCGCGGTCGTCGAGCGGGAGCCCGCAACCCGCTCCTGACGCAGGCGTGCGGCGCCCGGCGGCCGGGCGCCACACGCACGGCTGTGCGCTCAGGGCGAACATGCGGTGGATCGGGGACTTCCGCCCGCCACCTCCGCGTTAGGGTCACTGACAAGCACAACCCCGAGCGATGGAGACATGGTGAGCACACCACACGAGATCGTCGCCGCTGCCGAGCGGCCGCAGGGTGGTCTGGACGACCACATCTACAACCGTCTGCTCAAGGAGCGGATCATCTTCCTCGGCTCGGACGTCCGCGACGACAACGCGAACGCGATCTGCGCGCAGCTCCTGCTGCTCGCCGCCGAGGACCCCAGCAAGGACATCTGGCTGTACATCAACAGCCCCGGCGGATCGATCTCCGCGGGCATGGCGATCTACGACACGATGAAGTGGATCCCCAACGACGTGGCGACCGTGGCCATGGGCATGGCGGCCTCGATGGGCCAGTTCCTGCTCTCCGCCGGCACCCACGGCAAGCGCTACGCCACCCCGCACGCCCGCGTGATGATGCACCAGCCCTCGGGTGGCATCGGCGGCACCGCGTCGGACATCAAGATCCAGGCTGAGCAGATGCTCTACGTCAAGAAGCAGATGGCCGAGCTGATCGCCGAGCACACCGGCCAGTCGAAGGAACAGATCGAGAAGGACTCCGACCGCGACCGCTGGTTCAGTGCCGACGAGGCCAAGGAGTACGGCTTCGTCGACCACGTGTTCAGCAGTGCCGCCCAGGCCGGTGGTCGGGGCGCCAGCGACGACAACCCGGTCACCGGGGACAAGTGAGGGACGGACAGATGAACTACAACACCAACCCCGCCATGCACGGCGGGCTCCACGTCCCGGCTCCGTCGAGCCGCTACATCCTGCCGCAGTTCGAGGAGCGCACCTCCTACGGCATGAAGCGCCTCGACCCCTACACGAAGCTGTTCGAGGACCGCATCATCTTCCTCGGCGTGCAGGTCGACGACGCGTCCGCGGACGACGTCATCGCCCAGCTCATCGTGCTGGAGTCCCAGGACCCCGACCGCGACATCCTCATGTACATCAACAGCCCCGGTGGCTCGTTCACCGCGATGGCCGCGATCTACGACACGATGCAGTACATCCGCCCCGACGTGCAGACGTTCGTCATCGGGCAGGCGGCCTCGGCCGCCGCGGTGCTGCTGTCGGCCGGTGCCAAGGGCAAGCGGTTCGCCCTGCCGAACGCCCGGATCCTCATCCACCAGCCCGCCCTCGAGGGTGGCATGGGTGGCCAGGCGTCCGACATCGAGATCCAGGCCAACGAGGTGCTGCGCATGCGCACCTGGCTCGAGGAGACGTGGGCCCAGCACTCCGGTCGCACGCCGGAGCAGGTCCGCAACGACATCGAGCGCGACAAGATCCTCTCCGCGCAGGAGGCCAAGGAGTACGGCCTGATCGACGAGGTCCTCGCCTCGCGCAAGGGCACCCTGGACGACTGAGTCGCCCCGCACGTCCGGTATGCCGTCCGCTCACCGCCCACGCACCGCGTGGGACCCGGAGCGGGCGGCATACCTGTGCGTGGTGTCGGGAACGCCGGCGGTGGCCGTCCCGTCCCAAGGCCATGAAACGCGCAGCGCTGCTCGTCGTGGTCCTCGCGGCTGCCCTGGTCGTCGTCCCCGGGACGGCCGCGTTCGCCTGCTCCTGTGCCGCTCCACCGGTGGCCGACCAGGTCACCAGAGCCGACCTCGTCGTCCTCGGGACGGTGGGAGAGCCGGCAGGCGACGGAACGGTCGTGACCTACCCTGTCGAGGTCACCGTGGCGTTCAAGGGGACGCCGCCGCGCACCGTCGAGGTGCGCAGCCCTCGTGACGGCGCGTCGTGCGGCCTCGAGGTGGTGCCGGGGCGCGAGTACCTGCTCTTCGCGACCGATCGGGGCGGCGCCCTCGAAGCCGGGCTCTGCGGCGGGACCGCGCCCGTGAGCGCCGAGCTCCAGGCCGGGGTGGTCGCCGTGACGGGGGCGGGGCACCCACCGGTGCGCACCCCGGGACCGCCGGCGTCGGGCACCGCGCCCTCGGCGAGGTCGAGCAGCCGGTCGGTGGGGGCCGCTCACGCCCCGGTGCCTCTCGGGCAGCGCCTGGGCGCGGGGGTCCTTTCCCTCGCGGGGATCGGCACCCTGGCGGCTGCCGCCGCCGCGGTCCTGCTGGTGCGGCGGCGGCGGCTCTGACCGGTGGGGCTCAGCGCAGGGCGGCGCGCTCCGGCTCGGGGTCGGCCTGACCACTCGAGCGGTCGTCCCCGTGGTCGGCCTCGTCGCCCCGCGTGGCGGCCAGGCTGGTGGCCGTCACCACGGCGAGGATGCCGACGATCACGCCCAACGAGGCCAGGGTGGGGATCTCCGGCGTCGAGGGCCACACGCCGTGCGCCCAGTGCAGGACGAGCTTGACGCCGATGAAGCCGAGGATGGCGGCGAGGCCGTAGCCCAGGTGCACCAGCCGCGACAACGCCCCCTCGAGGACGAAGTACAGGGCGCGCAGGCCCAGCAGCGCGAAGGCGTTGGTCGCGAACACGAGGTACGGGTCGCCGGTGATGCCGTAGACCGCGGGCACGGAGTCGACCGCGAACACGATGTCGGTGGCGAGGATGGCGACCGTCACGAGGGCCAGCGGGGTGAGGGCGCGACGGCCGTTCTCGCGGATCGTCATGGCGGTGGAGTGGTACTCGTCCTTGACGGGCATGACCTTGCGGAGCAGGCGGACCGTGCGCATCCGGTCGATGTCGATCTCGTGGTCGTTGCCCTGGACGGCGTCCTTGAGCAGCTTGAGCCCGGTGACCAGCAGCACCGCCCCGAAGAGCAGGAACGTCCAGTCGAACGTCTTGAGCATCTGGGCGCCCAGGGCGATGAACACCCCGCGCAGGGCCAGGGCCCCGACGACGCCGATGAGCAGCACCCGTTGCTGCAGCTCCTTGGGCACGGCGAAAGCCGCGAGCAGGAGCATGAAGACGAACAGGTTGTCGACCGACAGCGACTTCTCGACGAGGTAGCCGGTGTAGTACTCGACACCGATCGTGCTGCCGTGCTGCGACCAGATGTAGCCACCGAAGGCGACCGGGAGGCCGATGTAGAACGCCGACCAGCCGAGCGCCTCCTTCATGGAGACCTCGTGCGGGCGTCGGGTGAGCAGGAAGTCCATCACCACGAGGGCGACGACGGCGCCGATGCTGACCGCCCACAGGAGCGGGGTGCCGATGGAGTCACCGGTGGCGGGATCGGCCGCGGCGGTGAGGAGGGACGGGGAGGAGAACGAAGACATGGATGACCTCATGGCTAGTCGTCCGAGGTCTCCTTCACCGCCTGGGAAATGCGGCGCCGCCCGGGAGCACCATGGGGTGCTCGTACTGACCGGACGGACTGTGGGAAGTACTCCCCTCGTGCTCAAAGGATACCGGGGGTGGGGGACGGTCACCAACTCGGAGGCTTGTCCGCCCTCAGCGGACAAGGGCGACGGGAGCCCGACTCGGCGGTTTCAATGGAGCCACGGAGGCATGCGGCGTTGTAGCGTCGGACCGTTGCTGCCCGCACTGGGCAGTGTTCGCACGGACAGACCGGAGGACCGCGAGTGGCACGCATGGGAGAGAGCGGCGACCTGCTGAAGTGCTCGTTCTGCGGCAAGAGCCAGAAGCAGGTCAAGAAGCTCATCGCCGGCCCCGGTGTCTACATCTGCGACGAGTGCATCGACCTCTGCAACGAGATCATCGAGGAGGAGCTCGCCGAGTCCTCCGAGCTGGGTCTGGACGAGCTGCCCAAGCCGAGGGAGATCTTCGACTTCCTCGAGAACTACGTCGTGGGACAGGACGTCGCCAAGAAGGCGCTGGCCGTCGCGGTCTACAACCACTACAAGCGCATCCAGGCCAGTGAGGCGACCGCGAAGAAGGACGTCGAGTCGGTCGACATCGCGAAGTCGAACATCCTGCTCATCGGCCCCACCGGGTCCGGCAAGACCTACCTCGCCCAGACCCTGGCCCGCATGCTCAACGTGCCCTTCGCCATCGCCGATGCGACGGCCCTGACCGAGGCCGGCTACGTCGGCGAGGACGTCGAGAACATCCTCCTCAAGCTCATCCAGGCCGCCGACTACGACGTCAAGAAGGCCGAGACGGGCATCATCTACATCGACGAGGTCGACAAGATCGCCCGCAAGAGCGAGAACCCCAGCATCACCCGCGACGTCTCCGGCGAGGGGGTCCAGCAGGCGCTGCTCAAGATCATCGAGGGCACGACCGCCTCGGTCCCGCCACAGGGCGGTCGCAAGCACCCGCACCAGGAGTTCATCCAGATCGACACGACGAACGTGCTGTTCATCGTCGGTGGCGCCTTCGCGGGCCTGGACAAGATCATCGAGGCGCGCTCGGGCACCAAGGGGCTCGGCTTCGGTGCGGCCCTGCACCTCCCGAAGGACGACGCGCAGAGCTTCGCCGACGTCATGCCCGAGGACCTGCTGAAGTACGGGCTCATCCCGGAGTTCATCGGCCGTGTCCCGGTCATCACGGCGCTCGAGGGACTCGACAAGCACGCGCTCGTCAAGATCCTCACCGAGCCCCGCAACGCGCTGGTGAAGCAGTACAAGAAGATGTTCGAGATCGACGGGGTCGAGCTCGAGTTCACCGAGGACGCCCTGACGGCCATCGCCGAGAAGGCCAACGAGCGCCGTACCGGTGCCCGCGGCCTGCGCGCGATCATGGAGGAGGTGCTCATGCCGGTCATGTTCGACGTGCCCAGCGATGACGGCATCGCCCGCGTGGTCGTCACCCGGGAGGTCGTCCAGGACAACGTCCTGCCGACGATCGTCCGCCGCGACGAGGAGCCCAAGCGCGCGCGCAAGCGTTCCGCCTGACCACCACGAACCACCCGTGAGGGGCCGCCCGGGCTGTCCGGGCGGCCCCTCACGTCGTGGGCGGGTCCCCGGTCAGGGGCGCGGGTCGCGCGACAGCAGCCAGACGGCCAGGGCGAGGATCGCCACGGCGGCGATCGCGGCATACGTCAGGGAGACCTGGCCGGCGACCACCTCGCGACCGGCCGTGGAGGACAGCGCCCACAGGGGCACGGTGCCCGCGGCGACGACCGCGGTCCGACGGGACCAGCGACGCAGGGACCGTGCCGGGACCGGGGCGCCCGGGGGCAGGCTCGCCGCGAGCGCGGCGGCGAGGTGGACCAGCAGGAGGAGCCACGCGGCGAGGAGCAGCAGCAGCCACCCCTGCGTCGTGGCGGGGACGGGGACGGTGCCCACCCAGAACAGGGCCAGGCCGACGACGAGCGCGGACGCCGCGGCGGACTCCGGGCGCCAGGCGGCCCACGACGCGAGGGCGACGAGCAGGACCGCGGCGGGGAGCAGTCCGTCCGGCGCGGCGACGAGCGTCGTCGCCACCAGCGCCACGGACGCGCCGAGCAGCACGCCGCGGACGGCGGCCTGCGACGCGGAGAGGCCCAGGATGCTGGTGCGGGAACCGGCCCGGGGCTGGTGCGGGGTGCCGGCTGACGCACTCATCGGCTGACCACCCGTGGCGACCGCGAACGTCGCCCGAGGTCGCGCAGCACGAGGTCGAGGGTGCCGGGACCGGCCCAGGGGACGATCGGCACACCCGCCTCACGGGCGCGGGCCATCTCTCGGTTGCGTTCGAGCAGCCGCAACCGCCATGCGAGACGGCTCTCCGCCGGGTGGTCGGCGCTCGTCGCGACGACCTCGGCCAGGCGTTCGAGCGGGATGTCGCCGGTGGCGAGGTGCGCCGGCAGCGTGTCGACCGTGACGACCGAGATGCCGCGTCGCGACAGCCCGACGGCGTGGGCGAGGACGTCGGGGGAGACGGCGGGCGTGAGGATGACGGCGAGGGTCCCGGCCGAGACGTGGTGCCGCAGCTGGGAGCGCAGGCGCTTCTCGTCGCTGACCGTGCCGTCGGCCACGGTGGTGCGCGCGAGGGCGTCGAGCAGGCGGCGCAGGTGGTGCGGTCCGGCCGCCGCCGTGACGGGTGGAAGGTCGCGGGCGCCCAGGACGATGAGGCCCACCCGGTCGCCGGCTCGCAGGTAGTGCTCGGCGATCGCGCCCGCGGCACGCACGGCGTTGTCGAGGCTGCTGCTGGACCCGCCGAGACCCTCGCTCTGCCCGAGGTCGTTCATGGCGTCGACGAGCAGGAGGATCTCGCTGTCCTGGTCGGCGTGGGTGGCGGTGACGTGCAGCTCGCCGGTGCGGACCGAGACGGGCCAGTGGACCCGGCGCAGCCGGTCACCGAACCGGAACGGCCTGACCTGGTCGAGCTCCCCGCCGTCACCGGGGTGGTGGGACCGGTTCTGGCCGACCAGCCCGTCGGGGCGGGGAACAGCGACCCGCGCGGTGAAGCTGTCCGGCAGCGGCACCGTCGGGATGGGCGCCAGCGAGACGGGCTCGGGCTCCCAGCGGAACGCCCCCAGGGGGCTGGTCAGCGCCACCGTGGCCGGACCGAGGGGCCTGCGTCCCCAACGGGTGCTGCGGCAGACCAGGGAGACCGTGGTCGGCTCCGTCCCGTCGGTGGTGGCCGACAGGGAGCGGGACGAAGGGGAGTAGGCGGTGTATGGCGTGGGGAGCAGGGTCAGGCCCACCTCCTCGACGTCCGGGTGCGGCTCCACCGTGGCCCGCCAGGTGGTGGCCTGCCCCTCGCGCAGAAGCGGGTGGCCGACCCGGGCGTGCACGGCGGGGTCGGTCGTCGGCCGGCGCGTGGTGGCCCACAGCGCCACGAGCATCAGCGGCCCCCCGAGCACCACCGCGTCGGGACGGCGCAGGACGACCCCCGCGGCCACCAGCACCAGGCCGAGAGCCAGGGAGCGGACGTGCGCCGGGGTCGCCCGCCACCGGCCGGCCAGCACCCGGCCGCCGACCCCGGCCCGCAGGTCGCTCACGGGCGCTCGAAGCCCGTCCGGGCCGATCCGGCCACCGTGGCCGACGGTGTCGGCACCGAGGACAGGACGGCCTCGACGACGCTCGCCGCCGACACGTCGTTCATCCACAGCTCGGGGCGCACGGTGACGCGGTGGTCGAGGCAGGCGTGGGCGACGGCCTTGACGTCCTCGGGGGTGACGTAGTCGCGGCCGCGCAGCACGGCATACGCCCGTGACGTCAGCAGCAGCGCGAGCGAGCCTCGCGGTGAGGCGCCCATGAGCAGGTTCTGGTGGGTGCGGGTCGCGGCGGCGAGGCGCACGCAGTACTGGCCCACGCCCTCGTCGACGGCGACGGTCTCGACGGCCGCCTGCATCTGCAGCAGGCCGGCCGCGTCGGTGACGCGGGTGACCTCCTGGGCCTCCTGCCGGCGGGCCATCCGGCGCTGCAGGACGTCCCACTCCTCGGCGGCCGTGGGGTAGCCGAAGCTGACCCGGAGCAGGAACCGGTCGAGCTGGGCCTCGGGCAACGGGTAGGTGCCCTCGTACTCCACCGGGTTGGCCGTGGCCAGGACGTGGAAGGGGCGCGGGAGGGCGAACGTCTCGCCCTCGACGGTCACCTGCCCCTCCTGCATCGCCTCGAGCAGCGCCGACTGCGTCTTGGGGGGAGTGCGGTTGATCTCGTCGGCAAGCAGCAGCCCGGTGAACAGCGGCCCCTTGCGGAAGGCGAACTCGTGGGTGCGCTGGTCGTAGAGGAACGACCCGGTGAGGTCGCTCGGCAGCAGGTCCGGTGTGAACTGGGCCCGGGCGAAGTCGAGCCCCAGCGCCTGCGCGAACGACCGCGCCGCCAGGGTCTTGCCGAGCCCGGGGAAGTCCTCCATGAGGACGTGGCCCCCGGCCAGCACGCCCGCGAGGACGATCTCCAGGCTGCGGCGCTTGCCGACGACGGCACGCTCCACCTCGCTGAGGATGGCCTCGGCACGGGCCGAGACCTGGTCGAGGGTGAGGGTCACCGTTGGGGTCACGGGCTGGGTCACTTAGAGCTCCTCCAGGGTGGTGGTGAACGCCTCGAGGCGCGCGCCGGTCAGGCGCGACGGAGGCGGTTGGGTCAGGTATGCCGTGAGGTCGGGTCCGAGCGCCGCGTGGGCCTCGTCCGGGGCGTCGGCGAGCGAGATCCCCCGGCGCAGGCGCAGCTGGTCGGACGCGAGGGAGGTCAAGGTGTCGTGGAGGTGCTGCGCGGCGACGGGGTCGCTCCCCGAGGTCGTGGCCCGGATGTCGCCGGCGATGCGGGCGATGCGCAGGTCGGTGCCCCGGGCCGGCGTCGTGGAGGTGAACGTGTGCGTCCAGTCGGTCGACCCGCGGGACTGCCAGAGCCACTGCGCCAGCACGGCGATGGCCGCGACGAGGGAGGCGCACGCGAGCAGCAGCCCGGGGCTGGCCAGGACCGGGACGGCGACCGTGACGGTCCCCACGGCCAGCGCCACCACGAGCGCGAGGACGAGCTGGCGGACGGGGCCCAGGGCCACGAGGCGCGCCCTCATCGTCTCCCGCCCGGACCGGCCGACGTCGAGGCGCCCGGGCGCTGGCCCTTGGGGACGGCGTTGCGCAGCTCCACCTGGACCTGCTGCAGCGCCTCGCGGGCGCTGGTACGCATCTCCTCGCCCACGGGGTGGGTCGAGAAGCGGGCTTCGCGGTACAGGGCCGCCAGCACGTCGAGCGGGGCACGGTCGACCGACCAGGAGCGCAGGACGGCGGTGACCAGCTCCTCCGAGGTGCGGGTCGTGTCGTCGCGCACGCCGATCGAGCGCGCTGCCGCCTCCAGCGCCACCCAGGCGGCGATCACGGCGTTCGCGGGCGTGCCGGTGGCCAGCAGCTCCTCGCCCTCGCGGGCACCGCGCAGGAGCACCTCGGGGACGACGACGTCGTCGGGGACCTGGGGCTCGGCACCGGTCCGGGTGTCCCACCACTGCCGCAGCTCGCGGACCGCCGCGACCAGGAGGGCCAGGACGATGACGGCGAGGACGATCTTGGCCGCCCAGGTCACGAGACCCACCAGGAAGGGCTGGTCGGGTCCGGGCAGGACGTTCGAGCTCCGGCGCCCCTCGGACCCTGCGCTGCCGTCCACGCCGTAGTCGATGCCGGGGACCGGGACGGGCGCACGGGTGAGGTCCCGGCGCGCGAAGATGGCCACCGGGCCGGTGGCCGACACCCAGGCAGCGAGCAGGAGCGTCAGCCCGCCCCCGCCCAGCAGCACCCGCCCGCGTCCGGTCACGGTCCACGACCCTAGACAGCGGGGTGGCCCGTCGACGGGTACGGCGACAAATCGAGGGCGATTTGTTACCCGGGCGATGAGTTCTGGTCGGCGTGCGGGTCTGTCCCGGTACGACCCCCCTGTGCCTAGGGTGGGGCGAGCACCGCAGTGGCCGACCAGGAGGATCCCGATGACCCAGCTGAGCGACACCCAGGCCGGCACCGAGGTGCCGCAGACCGAGGCGTTCCCGGCGCTCGCCGACGGCTACCGGCGCGAGCTCACCGCCCACTGCTACCGGATGACCGGGTCGATCCACGACGCCGAGGACCTGGTCCAGGAGACCTACCTCCGCGCGTGGCGCGCCTACGGTGGCTTCGAGGGGAGGTCGTCGGTGCGGACGTGGCTCTACCGCATCGCGACGAACGTCTGCCTCACCGCGCTCGAGGGCAAGGACCGCAGGCCGCTGCCGACGGGGCTGGGGGCCCCGGCCAGCGAGCCCGGCGACGCCCTCGCGTCCTCGAACGAGATCTCCTGGCTGGAGCCGGCGCCGGACCCCTTGGTCGCCGGGGAGTCGAGCGACCCGGCGAGCATCGTCGGCCAGCGTGAGAGCATCCGCCTCGCCTTCATCGCCGCCCTCCAGCACCTCCCGGCCCGGCAGCGCGCGGTCCTCATCCTGCGCGACGTCCTGCGCTGGAAGGCCTCCGAGGTGGCAGCAGCCCTCGACACCACCGAGGCTGCCGTGAACAGCGCCCTCCAGCGCGCGCACGCCCAGCTGTCCAAGGCCGACCTCAGCCAGGACACCCTCGACACGACCCTCGACGCCGAGAAGCAGGCGATGCTCGACCGCTACGTGAAGGCGTTCTGGGACAAGGACATCACCGCGATCGTCGGCATGCTCACCGCCGACGCGGTGTGGGAGATGCCTCCGTTCACCGGGTGGTACTCGGGGGCCGAGGCGATCGGCCGACTCATCGACACCCAGTGCCCCGGCGGGACCAACGACATGCCGATGGTGGCGACGATGGCGAACGGTCAGCCGGCGTTCGGCCTCTACATGCGCCAGCCCGACGGCACGTTCGCCCCGTTCCACCTGCAGGTGCTGACCCTGCGCGGCACGCAGGTGGAGCACGTCGCGGCCTTCTTCGACCTCGAGCTGTTCGCGAAGTTCGGCCTGCCGGCGACGCTGCCGGCCGACCACCTCGTCACCCGCTGACCACCATGTCCTTGCCAGGCTCCTCCCCACCGACCCCGAGCGCCGTCGAGCTGCTGGACCGGGCCGTCGGCTACACCCGCGGCTGCCTGGCCCACGTGACGCCCGAGTCCCTGCACCGGCCAACGCCCTGCGCGCGGTGGTCGTTGCTGGACCTGCTCCTGCACATGGACGACTCGCTGGCAGCGATGGCGGAGGCGGCCCGGTCCTCCTCGTTGGCCCTCGCCCCCGAGCCCGGCCCTGTGGATGCCGGGGCCCTGCTCGCCAGCATCCGGCAGCGGGCCTGCGGGCTCGTCGCCGCCTGGATCCCTCCCGCGGAGCCGATGGTGGTGCTCGGTCCGCTCGAGCTCGCCCGCGAGACGCTCGGTGCGGTCGGGGCGTTGGAGATCACGCTGCACGGCTGGGACGTGGCCACGGCCCTCGGGCTCGACCGGCCCATCCCCTCGACCCTGGCGATGGACCTGTGGCCCTGGGCGAGGGACCACATCACCGACGAAGACCGTCCCAGCCGGTTCGCGCCACCGCCCCAGGTCCCCGACTTCGCACCCCCGGCGACCCTGCTCCTGGCTCAGGCGGGTCGGCGCGCCACCGTGCGCTGAGGTCCGGTCCCCGGGCGTGGTGGACGGGACCGGGCCGAGCGGACAGGATGGGCCCATGGCCATGGGGTACCGGTTGGGCAGCGGCGACGTGGGACCGGTGCAGCAGAGTCCGGTCACCTGCGGGTCGGCCTGTCTCACCGTGGCCCGGATGCTCGTCAACCCCGCCTTCGCCCGGTGGATCACCACGGGCCAGGAGCCGCGGGGTGACGCCCCTGCGGGCGCGACCGAGAAGGAGCGCTTCGCGGCATACGAGCGGGTGGTCATGGCACGCACCAACCGGTTGTTCGCCGGGGGACGCCGACTGAACCTCCCGTGGCCCCGGGCCCTCGGCACGCCCCCGTGGGGCGCCCGCAAGGAGCTGGAGTTCGGGGCCGCCCGCAAGGGCGCGAGCTACGAGCTGCGGGTGGTGCGCCCGCTCACCACCGCCGGGCTCCGCACCGCCCACGCCAGGTTGCTCGAGGTGGTGGCCGAGGGGGAGCCGGCACTGCTCTACATCGGCAGCACCACCCTGCCCCGGCACGTGACCCTCGTGCTGCCGGGTGATGGCGACCGGGTGCTCGACGTCTACGACCCGGCGACCGGGCAGGTCACCCTGCTCGACGAGGACCGGTTCGCAGGCCGGGCCCTGCGCCTGTCGGGCTGGGACGTCCCGTGGGTCGCCGTCCAGCCCGACGGGCTGCGCAGGGTTCAGGCCTTCGGCTTCTCCACCGGGATGAGCTCGGCGTCCCGGACCTCCGGGGTCTCTGCCTCGGCATAGGTCGGCGTCGCCGTGATGCGGCCGGCGGCGCGCAGGTCGGTCTCGGCGAGCTGGACCCGGGCCACCCACTCCGCGGGGCCGGCGAGGACGAGCGAGGCGACCTCGGCGCGCATGCCGACCTTGGCCTCGGACTTGGCCTTCCGGACGCCGGCGAGGGCCTCGCCCACCGCGGTGAGGACGGCCGGGTCGCCACCGGCACCGACGGCCACGTCGTCGGTGGTCGGCCACGCGGCACGGTGGACCGAGCCCTCGTGCCACCAGGACCAGACCTCCTCGGTGACGTAGGGGAGGAACGGCGCGAGCAGCCGCAGCAGCACGTCGAGGGCGATGCGCAGGGCAGCGCGGGCCGACGCAGCGGCCTCGTCGCCCTGCCCGCCGTAGGCGCGGTCCTTGACCAGCTCGAGGTAGTCGTCGCAGAACGTCCAGAAGAACGTCTCGGTCGTCTCGAGCGCGCGGGTGTGGTCCCACGACTCGAACCCGGCCGTCGCCTTGCCCACGACGTCACGCAGCTCCGCGAGCATGGCGACGTCGAGCGGGTTCGTCACTGCCGCAGCAAGATCGCCCTCGACCTCCCCGAAGCTCAGGGCGAACTTGGTCGCGTTGAGGACCTTGATCGCCAGGCGCCTGCCGACCTTCATCTGCCCGGTGTCGTAGGCCGCGTCGGCCCCCAGGCGGCCGCTGGCCGCCCAGTAGCGGACCGCGTCGGCCGAGTGCTCCTTGACGACGTCCTCCGGCGTGACGACGTTGCCCTTGGACTTGCTCATCTTCTTGCGGTCGGGATCGAGGATCCAGCCCGAGAGCGCGGCGTTGTGCCACGGCACCGAGTCGAACTCGAGGTGCGAGCGGACCATCGTCGAGAACAGCCAGGTCCGGATGATGTCGTGGCCCTGGGGGCGGACGTCCATGGGGAAGACGTCCGCGAACAGCTCCGGGTCGTCGCGCCAGCGACCGGCGATCTGCGGCGTGAGCGACGACGTCGCCCAGGTGTCCATGATGTCGGGGTCGCCGACGAACCCACCGGGCACGCCACGCTGCGACTCGTCGTACCCCGAGGGCGCCTGCGCCGCCGGGTCGACCGGCAGCTCGTCCTCAGAGGGCACCAGGGGCTTGTCGTACACCGGGTCGCCGGCGTCGTCGAGCGGGAACCAGACGGGGATCGGGACGCCGAAGAACCGTTGGCGCGAGACGAGCCAGTCGCCGTTGAGACCGCTGACCCAGTTCTCGTACCGGGCGCGCATGAACGCCGGGTGGAACTCGACCTGGCGCCCACGCTCGATGAACTCGGCGTTGAGCTCGCGGTCGCGTCCACCGTTGCGGATGTACCACTGGCGGGAGGTGACGATCTCGAGCGGCTTCTCGCCGCGCTCGTAGAAGTTGGCCTTGCGCTGGGTGGCCTTGGGCTCGCCGTCGAGGTCACCGGACTCGCGCAGCGCGGCCACGATCGCCTCGCGGGCGCTGAAGGTCGTCTTGCCCGCGACGTCGTCGGCGAACAGCGCCTCACCGGGACCGCCCGCGACCCAGTCGGGGACCTCGGCCTGGATCCGGCCGGAGCGGGTGATGATCGAGCGGGTCGGCAGCTGGAGCTCACGCCACCACAGCACGTCGGTGAGGTCGCCGAAGGTGCAGCACATGGCGATGCCGGCGCCCTTGTCGGGCTCGGCCGCCGGGTGGGCGACGACGGGGATCTCGACCCCGAACAACGGTGACGTGACCGTGGTGCCGAACAGCGCGGCATACCGCTCGTCGTCAGGGTGGGCGATCAGCGCCACCACGGCCGGGATCAGCTCGGGGCGGGTGGTCTCGATGTGGATCGGGCCGTCGGCGCCGTGGAAGGCGACGCGGTGGTAGGCGCCGGGGTAGTCACGGGCCTCGAGCTCGGCCTGGGCCACGGCGGTCTGGAAGGTGACGTCCCACAGGCCGGGAGCCTCGGACTGGTAGGCCTCGCCGCGGGCGAGGTTGCGCAGGAACGCCTGCTGGGCCGTGGCTCGGGAGTGGTCGTCGATGGTGCGGTAGGAGATGTCCCAGTCGAGCGAGAAGCCCATCCGGCGGAACAGGCTCTCGAACGCCTCCTCGTCCTTGACGGTCAGCTCGTCGCACAGCTCGATGAAGTTCTGCCGCGAGATCGGCATCGTGTCGGCGGCCTTGAGGCTCTTGGCGTCACCGCGGTGCGGCGGCTCGAAGTCCGGCGCGTAGGGGAGCGTCGCGTCGCCGCGGACGCCGTAGTAGTTCTGCACGCGCTTCTCGGTGGGCAGGCCGTTGTCGTCCCAGCCGATCGGGTAGAAGACCTCGAACCCGGCCATCCGCTTGTACCGCGCCATGCAGTCGGTGTGCGTGTAGGAGAACACGTGCCCCATGTGCAGCGAACCCGACGCGGTCGGCGGCGGGGTGTCGATGGAGAAGACCGAGGACCGGCCGCGCTCGTGGGCGGAGGCCCGGTCGAACGCGTAGGTGCCCTGCTCGCGCCATACCTGCGACCACGTGTCCTCGAGCCCGTCGATGGAGGGCCGGTCGGGGATGGTGGCAGCGCGGGGCGTGGAGGGTGCGTCGGTCATGGCGTGATCTTCCCATCCCGGCTCGTGCGCTGACCAACCGGTTGCCGCGGGGCAGTGCCCGCCGCGGACCCTCAGGTGGCGGCGCGGCGCCGGCCCGGGCGCAGGACGCCACCCAGCGCGAGGGCGACCAGTGCACTGACCCCGAGCAGGGACCACCACGTGGCCGCGGTGCGTTCCGGTGCGCGGGGGTCCGACGCCGGGGTGAGGTCGAGCCGGGTGGCCGGCGCGGCGACCACGGGCGGCCTGGTGGCACCCGGTGCGACGGGACCGCTGACGCTCCCGTCGGTCAGCGCGGTGAGGGCCTCGTAGGGCTGGATCAGTCCCCAGCCCGCGGAGTCGTCGCGGGTGTCGCGCTGGTCGCGGGAGGCGGTGGCCTCGAGGCGGTGCTTCCACCCGGCCGGCCCCTCGCCCGGGAACCGTTCGGCGAGCATCGCCGCCGCGGCGCTCACGTATGCCGTCGCGAAGCTGGTCGACTCCGCCTCCTCCTCGAGGAGGCAGTCCCCGGCGGCGTAGAACGTGGTGAGGATGCGGGTGCCCGGTGCCGCGACGTCGACGTGGGGTCCGTGGATCGACCCCTCGCCGACCTGGTCCGCGGTGTCGACCGCAGCGACGGCGACGGCCTGGGGGTAGGCCGCGGGGTAGCGGGGCCCGTCGGACTTGTTCTCCGAGACGTTCCGGTTGCCGGCGGAGGCGACGACGAGCGAGCCCTTCTTCGTGGCGTACGCGACGCTGTCCCGCAACCGGCTGTCGTCCGAGGGGGTGCTCATCGAGACGTTGATGACCTTGGCGCCCTGGTCGGCGGCGTACCGGATGCCGGCCGCGATCCGGTCGGGTCGCGGCCCGACCCCGGCGCTGCGGGACTGTTCGTCGTCGGCGTAGAAGACGCGGACCGGCAGGATGCGTGCGTCGGGGGCGAGCCCGATGACCCCGGACCCCTTGACCGGCCGGGCCGCGATCTGCCCGGCGATGGCTGTGCCGTGGCCGACGGCGTCACCGCGGGCACCGAGGTCGGGCACGAACGACCTGCCACCGACCAGGACCGGTCCGAGGTGGGCGTTCTTCGCCTCCACCCCGGAGTCGACCACCGCCACCGTGACTCCACGGCCGGTGGCCAGGGTCCAGGCGAAGCGCGCGTTCAGGCGTTGCAGCGCCTGCGGCTCCTCGTTGACGTAGGTCGTCTTGTCCTTGTCGCAGCTCGCCGCGGCGGCCGGTGCCGCCGAGGTGGCGACCAGCCCCGCACCGCCGAGCAGGCCGGCGACCACGGCGGCGGCCAGCCGGGCGCGGGTCATTTCTTCCCGGTGGTGACGGCCTGCTGGGCCGCCGCCACGCTGAGGGTCGGGCCGGAGCGGAACAGGTCCACCCACGCCTGGGGGACGGGGACGACGTCGGCGGCGGCGTACCCGAGTCGGCCCAGGGTGTCGTCACCGCCGTCGACGCTGTAGGCGGTGGCCGTCGGGTCGACGACGAAGACGGGGCCGCGGTTGACGATGTTGTCGCCGATGGCGCGGACCAGGGCTCCGGACCCGGCAGCCACCTCGGTCACGGTGCCGTCGGTCGCGCGCACGTCCTTCGACGTGCTGAGGGCCGTGGTGGGCAGCGTGCTCGGACCGGACGTGAGCGTCGCGCAGGCCTGCCCGTCGACCGGGGCGGGCAGCTCCTCGGGCCACTGGGACGGCACGATCGACCGGTCGGTGGTCTTGAGGGCGGCGATCTCGGCCGGGGTGACCTGCAGGTCCGCGCCCAGCGCCCGACCGGACCCGATCTGGTAGAGCGCGTAGGCGAACGGTGACAGCAGGGCCAGCTCACCCGTGGGCGTCACGACGTAGCGGCGGGGCGTCTCGCCCGAGTCCTTGACCGCGAGGACCGAGCCGACGACCGCACCCGGAGGGAGGTCGGGCAGGGCCTTGCCCGCCCCGTCCACCCGGAGGGGGCCGAGGGTCGGGCCCTGAGGGAAGAGGCCGGTCCAGGCTGCGGGCGCGGGCACGGGGGTGGCCGCGTCCAGGCGCAGCTGGCGCAGCACTGCCGCCGCGTCCTTGCCGGAGATCGGGAGCCGGTACCGGCCGGTGACGACGAACAGGCCGTCGGCGGTGCGCACCACCGTGGCGCGGCCCGTGGCCGGCGCGCTGGTGGAGCCCGGTCCGACGACCGTCCTGGTGGCCCCGTCCTGGGCCAGGCAGGACACCCACCCGGTCCGCGCCAGCCGAGACGGCGGGGTCAGCGAGTCAGGGGCGCCGAGGATCCCGATGGTCTGTCCGCGCGGGGTGGTCGCGATCTTGTCGTCGTCGACGGTGACCACGGAGAACGAACCGGACGGGATGAGCAGTCGAGCGCTGGTCGTGTTGATGACCGGGTAGAGCGTCTTCTTGACGGCGACGTACCGGGCACCGCTCTTCTTGGCGATGACGAGGTGGTTGTCGTCCCAGCCGGTCGGCAGCGGCGGCTTCAGGGCGCCGGCGACCAGGCCCCCCACCCCGAGCAGGACGGTGACCGCGATCCCGCCGACGATGGCCCGCAGCGGGCGTTGAGGCTCGACCTCGCGTCCACCGGGGGCGCCGGCGACGAAGGCGGTGGTCAGCCGACGACGGCTGAAGGCCTGGGCCTCGACCAGATCCTTCTTGGTGGCCACGCCCGTTCCCTGCCTTTCGCGGTGGTTGGTCCGGCTGCGACCACCCTAGGTGCGTGGCCGTGCTGCGTGGGGTCGGGGCCACGAACCCGGCCGGTGTCGGCCCGGACCTGGTGGCCGGGGGCCGGTGGCCGGGCGGGGACGGACCCCACCCGGGTCAGTGGCGGCGGGCGTACCCCGGGGTGAGGCGCCTGCGGGCGGTGAGCAGCAGGGCGCCGCCGAGCAGCAGTCCGCCGGCCAGCGTGGTCATCGAGGACAGCTCGGCGCCGGTCCTGGCCAGCGCACCCTGGCCGCCGGTGGCGGCCGGCACGGCGGCGTTCTGCTGGGTGCGCGAGCCGAGGGCGTCCAGGTAGGACTGGTCGGCGCACTGCAACCCGGTGCAGTCGCCGGCCCCCACGCTGCCCTCGACGTCGACCGGGTCGGTGCCGAGCGTGCCGGTGGGGGCGCTGGTGCCGCCACCGGTCCCGCCGCCGGTGCCGGTCCCCCCACCGGGAGTGCCCGGCGCGGTGCTCGTCGAGCTGGAGGTCGTGGTCGCAGGTCCGCTGGTGGGGGGCTGCGAGGTCGTCGACGGCTCGGACGTCGTGGACGCGCTGCTCGTCGTGCTCGTGGTGGGCAGCGTCGGCAGGGTCGCCGTGGTGCTCGTCGTCGACGTCACGGTGTCGGTCGGCGGGTCGGTCGGGCCGGGGTCGGTCGTGGTCGTCGTGGTGCTGCTCGTCGTCTCGTCGGGGACGGTCGTCGTGGTGGTCTCGCAGAGCTGGGGGAGGATCTCGCAGACCGGCTCCGGCGGGTCGAGCGGCGTGGTGTCGTCGCGAGCGTCGATGCCGCAGGCGGCGGGGCCGGTCCCCGTCAGGTCGACCGAGACGGTCGCGCTGGTGGTCGTCACGCACGGCGTGGCCGTGTCGGCCGAGGCGGACTGCTGGCCCAGGAACATCAGGCCCGATCCGGCGATGACGGCGGTGGTGAGCGCGAGCGAGCGCCAAGTCGATGTCACGGTGTGTCCCCCTGGACGAGTCGAACGTCGTGTGGTCGCCCCGGTGCCGCTGCCCCCCTCATCCCTGGGTGCCGCGCCGGGCCGGTGCGATTCTAGGGGAAATGCCGCGCCACGCGTCAAAATCCCACGAATCCCACCGGACCGCTGCGGGTCTGCTCCGCCCGCGGTGCCGTGCCGCCCGGAGCGGAGCCGCGGCGCCGCCCGGGAGCGGAGCTGCGGTGCCGCCTAGAACACGTGGGCCGCGGCAGCCGCGAGCGGCAGCAGCGCCACGAGGCAGACGCCGTCGACGGCGTCCGCGACGCGGCCGAGACGGACCCTCGAGCGCGGCGCCACCAGCGCCAGGCCCACGACGACCGCGGCGGCTCCGGCCAGGGCGACACCCAGCAGCGGTCGCCAGGACGGGTGCGCCAGGGCGGCGCTGACCCCGACCACCGACAGGCCGAGGATGCCCACGACCATGGCCACCAGGACGGTGGCGTGGGTGCGGCTGTGGCGGGTGCGCAGCAGGACCGCGGCGAAACCGACGGCACCCAGGACGGGTCCCAGCCAGCCGGTGCGCGCGACGAACGGCGCGGTGAGCAGCGCCACGAGCCCAGCGGCGATCCCGAGGCCGAGCATGAGGTCGTGGCCGGCGACCACCTGGCGGCGGACCGAGCGGCTGTCGACGGTCGGCGCGTCGGCGAAGATCTCCGCGTCCGTGCGAGGGGGGTGGGTCGTCAGCCTGCTCGACGACACGGCGAACCACGGGAACAGGTTCCCCGCGATGACCGCGACCGCGAAGACCACCGCGGCCACGCCGTCCACCGGGAAGCCGGCGTAGGCGACGAGGGCGCCGGCCACGGCCAGGACCAGCCCGACCACGGGGCCGACCAGCACCACCTGACGGTGCTCGCGGACGACGAGCACCCCGAGGGCCCCGACCACGGCCGCGCCGAGTCCGGCGACCATCAGCGGGCGTCCCCACACGGTCCCGTCCAGCGGCACGGCGAAGCCGGCCACGGCGGCATACGCGCTCGCGGCCAGGGCGAGGGCCGCACCGGACACGGACTGGCGGCGGGCCTGGGAGAGGACGGCGGCGGCGATGACGAGCAGGACGGCGACGGCACCGGCCATGCCCACCACGAGCACGCCGTTCGTGCGGGCGGTCACGAGCGCGACGGCGCCCGCGCCGAACAGGGCGACCGCGGCACCGAGGGCCGTCCGCGCGGAGTTCTCGGGCGTCCACGGTGCGAACGAGGACTCCACGAGGTCGGCCACCGCCTCGACCACGTCGTCGTAGACCTTGAGCTCGACGGGGTCACCGGCCGGCTCGAGGGACAGGACGAACCCGTCCTCGACCCCCTGGGCGGCGAGGCTGCGGTCCGGCTCCACGGTGATCCCGTCGTGCCGCACGAGCCGGAACCCCCGGCTGGCCGTGGCGGGATCGAGCTGCCCCAGCTCGCGGGCCAGCTCGGGCACCAGCTCGGCGACGGGTATGCCGCCCGGCAGACCGAGGTCCGCGCGGCGCGTCCCCGCCGTGACCGACAGCCGGATGAGCGACGTGGTGGTGCCAGAACTGCCAGTGCTCACGGTCACGGGCCCCTCCCGGTGACGACGAAATGTCCTTCGGCCCCGGTGGGGCCAGACGCAGCATAAGGGGGAGTTCTCCCCATGTTGCGCTGTTCCAAACGTTGCTAGTCTCTCAAATCGGACCTCGGGGGATGGTGTTTCGGGGTCCGTCCCATGCGCACGCAGCTGGGATCAGCGCGCCCCCAGGGGGGCCAGAAATGGAAGTTGGGAGGCACCATGCTTGCTGCTGGAGATGGCGTACTCAATAAAGGCGCCGGAATCGTCAGCGACTACCGGGGACAGCTCGACAACGAGCTGAAGTCCCTCGAGGGCCGCTTGCAGGGTCTGCAGAGCCAGTGGAAGGGACAGGGAGCGGCCAGCTTCCAGGCCACCTTCACCCGCTGGAAGGAGGACTCCGCCAAGATCATCGCCGCGTTGTCCACGTTCGAGGAGAACCTGCGCACGACGCAGAACACCTTCACCGAGCGCGACGAGAACGCCGCGACCGCCATGAAGAACAAGTACGGGGGTATGTGAGACATGCTTGTCGACCACGGAGGACTGAGCGCGGCTGCCGGCGACATCGCCCAGGGCGCGTCGAAGATCGAGAACAAGCTCAACGACATGGACCAGGCGCTCTCTCCGCTGAAGAGCGAGTGGGACGGTTCTGCCAAGGAGGCCTACACCCAGGCCAAGCAGAAGTGGACCCAGGCCATCACGGACATGAAGCTCGTCCTGGCCGAGATCGGCAGCGCCGTCGAGACCAGCAACGAGGACTACCGGGACGGCGACAAGAAGTCCGCCGGGCTGTTCCAGTAGGAGCCAGTCGCCACGGTCGTGCCGGAGCCCGCAAGGGGTCCGGCACGTGCCGCGACCACTGGCACCAGGTCCACGACTAGACCCAGGGGGGAATCAGATGGCACTGCCCGACGAAGACCGACAGCAGGCGCAGGGGTACCGCTTCACCAACGGCAAGCTCAAGGCCGACTTCGAGATCATCCGCACGCTCGCGAACAACCGGGGTGCGGCGTGGACCGAGCGCGCCACCGGCAGCCGGTCCAAGGTCGTGGGGACGACCCTGGACGCCGACTCCTTCTCCGGCATCGACTCCTGCAAGGAGTTCGGTTCGGTCTACGCCACGGCCAAGCAGATCTACGAGGACACGCTCAAGGGTGTCGAGCAGGACGTCAAGGACTACCAGGAGAAGCTGCTCCAGGTGGCCACGCACCTCGAGGACAAGGACAACCGTGCCGGCGAGGTGTTCGCCACGCTCGCCGCACCCAAGGCGGCCGAGAACCTGCACAGCACCCAGCGCAACACCCGGGCCAACGAGACGCAGGAGGCCAGGGACGCCGAGAAGGTGCAGGAGCAGGCCCGCAAGGACGCCGTCGACGGCGGCACCGGCCAGGGCGGTGACCAGGGCACCGGACAGGGCACGGACCCGGCAGCCGGCCCCCAGCCCGCCACCGGCACGGACAACGTCATGGGTGCCCCGCCGGCGCCCGACGACGGCGACACGGCCGTCCAGGCCTCCCGCTGAGGCCCCGCACCGACCGACCGACCCACCGCTGTCGCACGAGTCCCGAGGAGGGCACCGTCCCGTGAACCGTCCCACCCGATCCGTCGTGCGGACGTCGTTGGTCGCCGTCGTGGCCGCTGCCCTCGTCGCCCTGCCCGGGGTCGCGGGGGCCGGTTCGCCCCTGGCGTCGTCGGCCGAGGCGGCCAACCCGACGCCGTGGTGGCCCGCGGCGATGGGCTTCGACGACCTCGCGGCGGCCGGCGCGAAGGGCAAGGGCGTGACCGTGGCGGTGATCGACGGGACCATCGACCCGGACGCCGCGGACGTCAAGGGCCGCATCGCCTCGGTGTTCACCCCGTGCACGGCACCGGCGACAGCCGCCGACGCCGACGCCGACCACGCGACGGAGATCGCCCAGGTGATCGTCGGCACGGGTGCGCGCTCCGGTGGCACGCCGGGCGTGCGCGGCATCGCCCCCGAGGTCACCCTGCGCCACTACAGCATCGGCACGGGGGAGAAGAACCTCTGCGGCGTGAAGGACGACGGCGACAAGCGCTCACCCCTGCTCATCGCGATGGAGAAGGCGCTCGCCGACGGGGCGAAGATCGTCAACCTCAGCTTCGGCTCGAGCAGCACCAGCGGCGACGAGAAGCGGGCCGTCCTGCGCGCCCAGCACGCGGGCGCGATCGTCGTCGCGGCCACCGGTGACGGGGCCGTGAGCTTCCCCGCGGCATACAACGGCGTCGTCGCGGTGAACGCCTGCGACAGCAAGGCGCAGCTGGATCCCCGGGGCGCCAACGACATCGGGTACGGCATCGCGTTCTGCGCCCCCGGGGTCGGCCTCGTCCTGGGCGAGCACCGGGGCGGGACGTGGGTGGCCCAGGGCAAGCTGGTCGACGGGACGTCGTTCGCCGCGCCCCTGGTCGCCGGCGGCCTGGCGGCCTACTGGTCGAAGTACCCCGGGGCGACCGCGGACCAGGTCCTGCAGGGCGCCCTGAAGAACCCGGGCATGAAGCAGGGCACCAGCAACAGCGGCGCGAAGGGGTGGATCGCGGCCTACCGCAGGGTCGGGTCCGGCTTCCCCAAGATCCAGGACTCGACGAGGACGGGCTTCGGCTGGGGGATCTTCGCCCCCGCTGACGCCGTGCGGGTCGACCCGACGTCCTACCCGGACACCAACCCGTTGCTGCGCACCGCGAACGGCCTCGGCCCGACCGCCGAGGAGGTCGCCTCGGGGGTGCTGGCGGACGATGCCACGTCGTCGCCGTCGTCCACCGCCTCGCCGTCCTCGTCGGCGTCCTCGTCCACGTCCTCGTCCACGAGCTCGGCACCGGCAGGCACCTCCGGCAAGGACGGCTCCGCGACCGCGCAGCAGTCGGGTGACGGCGGCGGGGTCCCGGCCTGGGTGTGGGTCGTCGTGCTGGTGGTCGTGCTCGCCGCAGGAACCGCATTCGTCGTCAGTCGCAAGGGGGCCGCCCGTCCGGCGGCCGCACAACCAGGGGAGGGGAGCTGAGATGGGCGCCAAGGAGGCAGAGCTCAGGAAGATCCAGGCGGCCGCGGGCAACATCGCCGGCCAGGCGCAGCACTGGGAGGACGCTGCGGTCGAGATCGACCAGCTCGTGACGAGCATCAAGAACACCAAGAACGACCTGGCGGTGGACTGGGAGGGCGAGGGGGCCAAGGCGGCCTACACCGCCATGGACACGCTGACCGCCCAGCTGACCGCGCACGCCGCTGCGCTGCGCGAGGTCAAGTCCGCGCTGGTGCAGGCCGACACCGCCGTGTCCGCGGCCCAGACCGCGCTGGCGACGGACGTCGAGACGGTGGACACCTCTCCGGACCGCCAGGCGTACATGCGCCAGGAGGGGGTCGACAGCCCCGGACCGGTGGGGAAGAAGTTCGACCAGGGCGCCTACGACGCGGCCGTCGCCGACCGTGAGGCCCAGCGCGAGGCAGCCGCGGACAAGGCTCTCCGGGCCCTCAAGGTCGACATGGCCAGTGCCACGACCACGTTGCCCGTCGACGCCAAGGACGACTACAGCCGCGGCGGGGGCTCGCTGCCCAGTGGTGGCGGCGGGGGCGGCACGCCCAGCGGTGGCGGCAGTGGCGGCGGGTACTCCGGCGGCAACACCGGTGCGACCCCCACGATCTCGAACGCCGGCTGGGTCGGCTCACCGACGGTGACGGGCTACCAGGGGCTCCCCGGCGACCCGATGGTCCCCCAGATCATCCCCGAGGACGGGACCGGCGGTGGCGGCACCGACGGCACCGGCGGAACCGGCGTGGTCGGCACCGGTTACGACGGGCTCACCAGCGTCGACGGCACGGTGACCGGCTCGGTGCCGGTCGCCGGTGGCCTGCACGGCGCCACCGGCACCAGCGGCCTCGGCGGGTCCGGTTCCGGCTCGGGCGGCCTGGCCGGGACGGCGGGCACGATCGGCATGGTCGCCGGGGGTGCGGGTGGCCTCGGCGGGGCGATCCGCGGCGCCGCGGGGCGCGCCGGCAGCACGCTGTCGGGTGCGGCGAACGCCGCCGGCGGCGCGGCCCGCGGTGCGGGCGCCGGGCGGCTCGGCGGCAGCACCTCGGCGGTGCCCGGTTCCCGGGCCGGGGGTGGCACCAACATCGTCGCGTCGGGCGCCGGCGGTCGTGGCACCGGCATGGTGCCGGGCGGTGGCTCGGGCAGTGCCTCGGGCGCGCGCGGCTCGACCGTGAGCGGCGCCTCCGGGTCGGGCAAGTACGGCGTGCCCCGCCTCGACGGCGCAGGTGGACGCGCAGGCACCTCCCTGGTGCCCGGCGGTGGTGGCCAGTCCGGCGCGGGCGCCGGTGGTCGCGGCATCTCCGGCGGTCGCGCAGGGGGCTCTGGGGGCTCCGGGACCTCGGGCTCCGGGGGTGGCCGGACGGGTGCGGTCGCGGGCGCTTCCGGGCGCGGTGGCCAGGGTGGCCAGGGCGTCGTGGGGGCCCACGGCGGCGCGGCCCGCGGCGGCAGCTCCGAGCAGGAGCGCAAGGACCGCGAGCTGCTCACCCACGAGGACGAGGAGAACTGGTACGACGACGCGGAGGCGAGCGACTCCGTCTGGGAGTAGTCCGGCACGTCGGCGAAGGGGGAAGAGCATGGCACCGAAGATCAAGGTCGAGATCGCCCAGATGGACCTCATCGGGCAGGTCCTGGACCGCCAGCAGGGGCACATGCAGGGGGTGGGGTCGTTCGTCCGCACCAACTGCAGCGCGAACGGCGCCTTCACCGGCGTCCTCGGGCTGCTCGAGGGCCACTACCGGGGCGCGTACGACGCGGGCTCGCAGGGGATGACCAACGGCGCCACCATCGCCCGCGTCGCCTCGGACAAGACCGCCGCCACCCGCGCCGACTTCATCGCCCGCGACCGGGCCGCCTACGAGCGGATCGCCGCGAAGCAGGGGGTCGACGCGCCGTACGAGGCGCCGCGGGGCGGCACCGTCCGGCCGGGGGCACCGATCGGACCGGGCGGACGCGGTGGGTCGGGTCCGTTCGGGTTCCTCGACCAGCTCTCGTTCCTCAAGGGCGGCAAGGACGTCGTCAGTACGACGGACACCCTGACCAAGCCGCTGCGCCAGAACCCCAAGGACCTGTGGCGGGTCCACGAGCGCGCCGACGACCTCGCGGACCGCACCGACCCGAAGTACTGGGTGCAGCGTGGCCTGACCAAGCAGGTCAACGCCCTGCGCCAGAAGCTCGACGGGATGTCGCCGACCGAGCGGGGCACCTACCTGCGCAACCGCCAGCGCGACGCGTATGCCGGCGGGCAGGACTGGGCGCGGGACCACGTCCCGGGGCGGCAGGACGAGGACGGGTCACGCAGCCCGGCGGCAGGAGCCCTGAGCAACCCCGACTCCGAGCTGGTGGGCAAGGGCGCCAAGGCGCTGCAGGCGCCCGGGGCCGTGCTGAGCGAGACCCAGGGCGTCCTCGACGCCGGCCACCGCCTCGCCGACACCCTCGGCCAGACCGGCCGCACCGACGACGCCGTCGACGGCCCGGCCAACACCGAGGCGATCCGCTGGGCGACCAAGGACAAGGGGGGCACGTGGTGAGCGTCTACGAGAAGGTCGACCCGTCCGGCTACGACCAGTGCCTGGCCGTCGCACCCGACGACGACTTCATCGAGGAGTTCGAGTCGAGCTGCGGCTTCCTCATCGGCCACCTGCTGGGGTTCTGCCGACAGGCGTTCGGCACCGACCCGTTGGTGGAGCTCGTCAAGCCGCTGTGCGGCGACTGGGGCCTGATGGGTGTCGCCAAGCAGGGCTGGGCGGACGCCGGCCAGATGTGCAAGGGCGTCGGCGAGAACTTCACCGAGCTCGACGTCAACACCGTCGACGTCTGGGACGGCGAGGCCGCGGAGGCCTTCCGTTCGCGGATGGTGCAGCTCGGGCAGAACTACGCCACGTATGCCGAGGGGTGCGACCTCATCGGGGAGCTCACCGGGAGCCTGATCGAGGTGGCCAAGTCCGCGGCCCTCGGCATCGCGACGCTGGTGTCGTTCATCAGCGACATCCTCGAACGGCTCATCATCGAGGCGTCCGTCCCCGTGGTGGGCTGGCTCGTCGGGGCGGCTGACATCGCGATCCACATCAAGAGCTTCTGGGACCGGTTCGACAAGGCCGTCAAGCTGATCCGCCGCGTCCTGGACACCATCGACCGCTTCATCGACGCGATCTACGCGGTCGTCAACATCATGCACGTCATCAAGCTCGCCCTGAACGGCATCTCCGGCGGCCTCGCGGCCTACAACGGGTCCCGGATGGACGAGGCCGCGCAGAACCAGTTCGGGGTGTGAGCGCATGAGCGACGCGGACCGGTCCATCGCCCAGGTGCGGGCCCTGCTCGGGGAGATGCGCGGCATCCGGGCCGACATCGACCGCCAGACCCGGGAGGCGATCGCGGAGCACGAGAAGTACCTCAGCACGGTCGAGGACAAGGACGAGGACCGCGCGAAGAAGGCGCGCTCGGGTGAGCTCGGACCCGACTGGCAGCGGTTGCAGCGCCGGATCGACCTGGGGGAGACGAGCCTGACGGCCATCGTGCACGGCCTCGACGACTCGGTCCCGGCCGAGAACGTCCGGCGCACGGCTGCCGAGAACGTGCGCGAGGTGGCCCGGGTGCAGGCTGAGGAGCTCGGCAGTCGCGAGGAGTCCGCCCAGGAGCTGCAGGTCTCGTTCACCGCGGCCCAGCAGCACCTGCGCGAGATGCACGCCCAGATGGAGCAGATCGCGGCCAAGCCGCTGCCCCGCGTGGACTGAGGGCGGCTAGGCGGCGGCCCGTCGCCTCCGACGTCGCCGGCCGGGGCGCCTCCGGTCGTCGACCGCCTGCACCTGGCTGCGGTGCCGCGTCAGGGCCGACGCGCTGACCAGCTCGAGCACGACGAGGGCGGCGGCGGTCACGGGGCCCCAGACGGCGGTGTCCGGACGAGCGGCGGAGTCGCGGTACCCGATCGGCTGGATCAGCGGCACGACGAGCCCGGTCGGGTCGGTGACCAGCTCGTAGTGTTCGCCGGTGCTGATGCGGGCGAAGGAGTACTCGTTGGTCCGGCGCTGCCCGATCGTGGACCAGGCGACCGTCTTCGGGCCCTGACCGCCGGTCGGACGGACCTCGACGCGGCTCGCGCCGTTCAGCAACCGGTCCACGCGGGTCACCTCGACCTGTCCGGTCGGGCGCATGACGTCGGTGGTCCACCAGCGTGCCCCGGCGTGCTGGAGGAAGAAGGTGCAGAACGGCACCAGCACGAACAGTCCGCACAGGACGGGGAACGGGATCCGCGACGAGACCTGGAGCAGCACGGCCCAGAAGAGGACGGCGGCGATGCCGGTCAGGAGCGGGTTGATCGCGCCGGGCGTCGCGTTGCCATCGCCAACCCTGGGGTGCCACGACCACCAGATCGCGAGCAGGAGGGCGAGGTGCGCCACGACGACGAGCAGGATCCTGGCCCAGAGCCGCATGCCGGCGTCCGTGGTGTCCCTGGCGTGCGGGGCGTCAGGGGTGGCTGCTGCGCGGCCGGCGTCTGCTGCGGTCACGGTCGTCCGGTCAGCTCGCGGCGATCCGGGCCATGGTCTCGAACCCTCCCGCGGCCAGCGCCGCCGCGGGCAGGCTCAGGACGACGGCCAGTCCCTCCAGCATGTCGGCGAGGCGCGAGAGCCGGGTCGAGTGCCACCCCCGCCCGAGGGCGACGGCAGCCGCGACGGCGACCAGGCCGAGCGCCACGGCCGTGCACGCCAGGGCCACCCCGATGCCCACCCCGACGAGCCGGCCCGCGGCATACGTGCCGAGGAGGGCGGCGAGGGCGGAGGTGGTGAGCAGCGCGTAGCGGGGGAGGCGGTCCCGCACCGTGCGGGACTGGAACCCGAGGGCGACCGTGATGCTGGCGCAGAGGCCGACCGTGCCCCACGTGGACCAGCCCGAGCGCCCCGGGGTGGCCACGACCACGACCAGGGCCACGGGGGCGAGCAGGCACCCCCACGCCGTGCCGGCCGCGACGGTCTCGCGGGCGGCGTGGAACACCGTGTCGACCTCGGCGACGCGCAGCCGACGGAACCGGCGTCGACGTTGCTCGCGGGCGGTCCAGATGGTCGTCGACAGCCGGTCGACGTCGACCAGCTGCTCGTCGGGCACCTCGAAGCCCAAGGACGGCAGCAGCCGGACGGCACCGGGGACCAGGCCGGCGACCACGGCGGCGACGGCGAACGCCGGCCAGTCCAGCAGGACCCCCACGACGGCGAGGCCCCCCACCACGGCGAGCGCCGTCATCGCCGCGCGGGAGGCGCGGTCGAGGGGCCCGCCGGTGATCCGGGCGACCCCGGCGAGCGCGGTCGCCACCGTGCAGGCCGCGATCAGGGAGATGCGGCCGGCGCTGGGGGTCGTGGCCACGGGCAGGGACAGCCCTGCCGCGAATCCCAGCAGCGGCGCGGTGAGGCGCGAGAGGCGGGCCGCCGACGACGCGGCGTGGTCGGTCGCCAGGGCGAGCCCTGACAGGAGCAGGAGGGCGGCGGCAGCGCCGGCCACGAGGGGGTCGGGCGTCGCGTGGGCCCGGAACACCCCGGGGGCCAGCACGGTGACGGCCGCCACGGCGAGCCCGGCGCCGACCCAGCGCAGCAGCGTCGCCGTCGCCACGGGGACGGGCGACGTGGTGCGCACGACCGCTGCTGCCGGCCCCGCGTCGTCCACCGGTGCCGGCAGGGCGAGGTCGTCGCGGCGGCGGGTCGCCTCGGCCAGCGCGCGTCGCGACACGGTGGCCTCCGACGCCTCGACCTGGCGGCCACCCTGGCCCTCGGGCGAGCGGGCACCACCGGCGACGGGGGACCGGTCGAAGTTGAGGACGTCGCGGGTCACCTCGTGGGTGGTCGCCCGGATGACGGTGAGCAGGGTGCCCTCCGGCACCGCGTCACCGAGCACCTCACCGAGGGCGATGACGCGCCCCGCAGGGGTGGCCACGGCACACGGGCTGTTGCGCGGGGCGATGCCGAGCGCGGCCAGGAGGTCGCCCACCTGGGCGTTGGCCGGGGCGACGAGGTCGTAGCGGCGGTCGTCGGCGAGCAGCGAGATGCGGTGCGAGTCCTCGCTCAACGCGGCACCTCCCCCTCTGCGAACCTGCTCCGGCGTCCGGACCACCGTGCCGTCGAGCTCCCGCCGGGAACCCTACAGCCTGTTTGTCCGGGAAGGACGAGACTGCACCGTTCGTCCACCACCACGCGATAGGTTGGCACCGCTGTGGGCGGACGCCTGCCGACCCGGGGGAGGCAGCGACGTCCGGCGGGACGGGCACGAACGCCGAGGAGGGCGCACACCACCATGTCAGTGACCTTGCGACGGGGACCTCGCGAAGAGGCGCCCGAGGTGCCGTCGGGACGGATCGTCCTGCAGCCGCCGCCGGAGATCACGCCCAGCGAGGGGGTGAGCGGCCTGCTGCTCAACGCGGTGCCGATGCTCGGCAGCGTCGGCTCCATCGCGTTCGTGGCGCTGTCCTCGCCGGGGGTCAAGGGCTACATCGCCGGTGGCATGTTCCTCGTCGCCTCGCTCGGGTTCGTCGGGGTCAACGGGTACCGCCAGCGCCAGCAGCACACCGCAGGGGTGATCGAGGCCCGCCGCGAGTACCTCGCCTACCTCGGCGAGGTGCGCCAGACCGTCCGCGAGGCCGCCAACCGCCAACGGGCCGCAGCCCTCTGGAACAACCCGGCCCCCGAGGCGCTCGCCGCCCTCTGCGAGGAGCGCACCCGCGTCTGGGAACGCTCCGCCAGCGACGACGACTTCCTGCGGGTCCGGTTCGGGCGCACCAACCAGCCGCTGTGCATCACCCTGGAGGCGCCGGAGACCGCGCCGATGGCCCAGCTCGACCCCGTGGCCGCCTCGGCGCTGCACCGCCTGCTCGCCACCCACCGGGTGCAGCCGGACCTGCCCGCCTCGGTGTCGTTGTCCTACTTCTCGCGCATCGAGGTCACCGGCGACGCCGAACCCACGCGTGCCCTCGCCCGCGCCCTGGTCGCCGCCGCGGCGGCCCAGCACGCCCCCGACCAGCTCCAGATCGCCATCGTCTCTGGGGCCGACGCGCTCCCCGAGTGGGAGTGGGTCAAGTGGCTCCCGCACTCCCACAGCCAGCGTGAGCGGGACGGTGTCGGGCCGGCCCGGATGCTTGCGACGTCGTTGTCCGACCTCGAGCCGATGCTGCCCGCCGACCTCGCCGACCGGCCGCGGTTCGGCCCGGCCGAGCAGCCGACCATGCCGCACGTGCTCATCGTCGTCGACGGCGGCGAGGTGCCCCCGGGCAACGCGATCGTCACCGACGACGGGGTCATGGGCGTGACCGTGCTGCACCTGCCGGAGCGGTGGGACGAGCTGACCCAGGAGGGGCGGATGCGGCTCGCCCTCGGCAACGCGCAGCGCTCGGGTCCCTACGCCGGCCGGGTGCCGATGCAGATCATCACCCTCACCTCCGACCCCGCCCAGGGGTACGCCGACCAGCTCTCGCCCGTCCAGGCCGAGGCGGCCGCCCGCCGCCTCGCCCCCCTGTATGCCGGTGCCGAGCCCGAGCGGCGCGACGCCATGACCAGCTCCACCGAGCTCGTCGACCTGCTCGGCCTCGGCGACGTCCGCGACTACGACCCGGAGGCTGCCTGGCGGCCCCGCCTGCAGCGTGACCGGCTCCGCGTGCCGATCGGCCTGGGATCCAACGGCCAGGTCGTCTCGCTCGACATCAAGGAGTCCGCCCAGCAGGGCATGGGCCCGCACGGCCTGGTGATCGGTGCCACGGGTTCGGGCAAGTCCGAGGTGCTGCGCACCCTGGTGCTGGCGCTCGCCATGACGCACTCGTCGGAGTCCCTGAACTTCGTCCTGGTCGACTTCAAGGGTGGTGCGACGTTCGCGGGCATGGCGGACATGCCGCACGTCTCGGCCGTGATCACCAACCTCGGGCAGGAGCTGAGCCTGGTCGACCGCATGCAGGACGCCCTGCACGGTGAGATGGTCCGCCGCCAGGAGCTGCTGCGGTCGGCGGGCAACTTCGCCAACGTCACCGACTACGAGAAGGCCCGGGCCGCCGGCGCCGACCTCGAACCGCTGCCGGCGCTGGTCATCGTGGCCGACGAGTTCAGCGAGCTGCTCAACGCCCGGCCCGAGTTCGTCGAGCTCTTCGTGGCGATCGGCCGGTTGGGCCGCTCGTTGTCGATGCACCTGCTGCTCGCGTCGCAGCGGCTGGAGGAGGGGCGCCTGCGCGGGCTGGAGTCGCACCTGTCATACCGCCTCGGCCTGCGCACCTTCTCGGCGCAGGAGTCCCGCACCGTCATCGGGGTCCCCGATGCGTACGAGCTGCCCGCCGTCCCCGGCCTGGGGTACCTCAAGCCCGACCAGACGACGCTGGTCAAGTTCAAGGCCGCCTACGTCTCGGGCCCTCCGCCGGCCCGCCGCCGCGTGGCCAGCGACCGCACGGGCGCGACCAACGACATCGTGCCGTTCTCGGCCGCCCCGGTGCTGCGCCTCAACGACGCCCCGGAGCCCGTGGTCGTCGACTCCGGTCCGAAGGAGGACCGCGCGACGTTCGACATCGCGGTCGCCAAGATGCGCGGCAAGGGTCGTCCGGCGCACCAGGTCTGGCTGCCGCCGCTGGACGTGCCCGACTCCCTCGACACCCTGCTCGGCGACCTCGACGTCGACCCGCAGCTCGGCCTGGTGTCGCGTCGCTGGCGTGACGCCGGTTCGCTGGTCGTCCCGCTCGGCATCGTCGACCGGCCGCTCGAGCAGCGCCGCGACGTGATGAGCGTGGCGCTCGGTGGTGCCGCGGGCCACGTGGCGATCGTCGGTGGACCCCGCAGCGGCAAGAGCACCCTCGCGCGCACCCTCGTCGCGTCCCTGGCGCTGACGACGACGCCGCAGGAGACCCAGTTCTACGTCCTCGACTTCGGCGGCGGCACCTTCTCGCCGCTGGCCCGGCTCGCCCACGTCGCCGGCGTCGCCAGCCGCAACGAGCCCGACGTGGTCCGCCGGACGCTGGCCGAGGTCCGCGGCATCGTCGACCGCCGCGAGGCCTACTTCCGCGCGCAGGGCATCGACTCCATCGAGACCTACCGGCGCCGCCGCGCCGAGGGTCTCGCCGACGACGGGTTCGGCGACGTGTTCCTCGTCGTCGACGGCTGGCCCACGATCCGGGCCGAGTTCGACGAGCTGGAGATGCAGATCCAGGAGCTCGCTGGCCGTGGCCTCACGTTCGGCCTGCACCTGGTGGCGACCACCAACCGCTGGATGGACTTCCGCAGCGCGGTCAAGGACGTCTTCGGCACCCGGCTCGAGCTGCGCCTCGGTGACCCGAGCGACTCCGAGATCGACCGGAAGGTCGCGGCCAACGTGCCCAAGGGTCGTCCGGGCCGCGGGGTCGAGGCCACCCGTCACCACTTCCTCGCCGGGGTCCCGCGCATCGACGGCAGCGGCGACGCGGGCAGCCTCGGCGCCGGGGTCGACGACCTCGTCGAGCGCGTCAACGCCGCGTGGCAGGGGCCGACCGGTCCCAAGCTGCGGCTGCTGCCCGACGAGATCAGCCTCGACCGCGTCCGTGAGATGGCCGGTCCCGACGACCGCCGGATCCTGCTCGGCATCGACGAGAGCAACCTCGCGCCGATCGGGCTCGACGTGGCCGAGGAGCCGCACCTCTACCTGTTCGGTGACAGCGACTCCGGCAAGACCGGCATGCTGCGCACCGTCGCGCACGAGGTGATGCGCCTCTACACCCCCGAGCAGGCCCAGATCTTCGCGGTGGACTACCGGCGTTCGCTGCTCGGCGAGATCCCTGACGAGTACCTGCGGGACTACTTCACCACCGAGGAGCAGGCGCTCGAGAACATCCCCGAGCTGGCGGCATACCTGCGCTCCCGCCTGCCCGGACCGGACGTGACCCCGGAGCAGCTGCGCAACCGCACCTGGTGGTCCGGCGCCGAGGTCTTCGTCCTGGTGGACGACTACGACCTCGTCGTGACCTCGGCCGGCAGCCCGCTCGCGGCGCTGGCGCCGTTGCTGGCCCAGGCCGGTGACGTGGGCCTGCACCTGGTCGTCACCCGACGGTCCGGTGGCGCCGGGCGCGCGTCGTACGAGCAGGTCATGCAGACCCTGCGCGACCTCGCCTCGCCGGGGCTGCTGCTGTCCGGCAACCCGGACGAGGGACCCCTCATCGGCAACATCAAGGCCGTGCCGGCGGTGCCCGGTCGCGGTCGGCTGGTGTCCCGCGAGTCCGGCAACAACGTCATCCAGCTGGCCTGGACCCCGTCCCGGCACGGGTAGGTCGGTGGGTGGCGCGCGAGACCCCTAGTGTTGGCGCATGGAACCCGTCTACAGCAGCGTGATCGGGGTGGCCCGCACCCTCTTCGCGGCCCAGGGCCTGAAGATCCACATGCGCGGCCTGGAGAACGTGCCGCGCTCGGGTGGGGCCGTGATGGCCATCAACCACACCGGCTACTTCGACTTCACGTACGCCGGGCTGGTGGGCGTCAAGGTCGGTCGCCTCGTGCGGTTCATGGCGAAGAAGTCGATCTGGTCCAACCCGGTGGCAGGTCCGCTCATGACCGGGATGCACCACATCCCCGTGGACCGCGAGGCCGGGACCGAGTCGTTCGCTGCGGCCCTCAAGGCGCTGCGGGCCGGTGAGGTCGTGGGGGTGTTCCCCGAGGCGACCATCTCCCGGTCGTACGAGCTCAAGGACTTCAAGTCGGGGGCCGCCCGGCTCGCGCAGGACGCCGGGGTTCCCCTGCTGCCCGTGACGATCTGGGGCTCGCAGCGGGTCTGGACCAAGGGGCAGCCGAAGCGGATGGGGCGGCACGGATTCCCTCTGCTCATCTCCGTGGGCGCCCCGATCACCGTCGCCCCGGGCGAGGACGTCACGGAGGTGACGGCCCGGATGAAGGCGGCCATGCAGGCCCTGCTCGACACCGACCAGGCCGTCTACCCGGCGTGGCCCGATGCCGAGAAGCACCTGCTGCCGCCGCGGCTCGGCGGCACCGCCCCGACGCTGGCCGAGGCCGACGAGCTGGACCGCGTGGAGCGGGCCGAGCGGGTCCGCGCGATGCGGCGCAAGAAGGCCTGACGAGCCTCAGACGGCGTGGCCGAGGTGGCCGAGCGCCTGGCGCAGCAGCACCCCGTGGCCGTTGTCCATGTCGGCCAGCAGCGCCGGGTCCATCGCCTCCTGGGGCGTGAGCCAGGCCAGGTCCAGCGCGTCCTGCTGCGGCTGGCAGTCGCCCGCCACCGGGACGACGAACGCCAGCGACACGGCGTGCTGGCGCGGGTCGTGGAACGGCGTCACGCCGGGCGTGGGGAAGTACTCCGCCACGGTGAACGGCTGCGGGCTGGCCGGGATCTGCGGCAGCGCCATCGGGCCGAGGTCCTTCTCCAGGTGCCGGACGAGCGCGTCGCGCACCCGCTCGTGGTAGAGCACGCGGCCCGACACGAGCTCGCGGTTGATCTCGCCGTCCGAGGCCCGCAGCAGCAGGCCCACCGCCGTGAGGACCCCGCGGTCGTCGACCCGCACCGGCACGGCGTCCACGTAGAGGATCGGCAGCCGCTCGCGGGCGGCATCGAGCTCCTCGCGGGACAGCCAGGACTCATTGCGGTCGAGTTCGAGGGGGCTCATGCCTCGTTTCTACCAGCCGGGTCGCAGCGGGGACGGGACCGCCCCGGGCGTGGACGGCTCAGGACCAGTAGACGCGGCCGGGGTTGAGGATGCCGCGCGGGTCGAAGAGCGCCTTGACCGCGCGCTGGCGCTGGATCGACGCGGCGCCGACCTCGTCGGGGAGCCACCGCGCCTTGAGCGACCCGACGCCGTGCTCGCCCGTGATGGTCCCGCCCATGCCGAGCGCCACCTTCACGAGGTCGCCGAACGCCTCCTCCGCCCGGTGCCGGCTGTCCTCGTCGTCGGCGTCGTAGAAGAACGACGGGTGCAGGTTCCCGTCGCCCCCGTGCCCCGACATCGTGATCTCCACCCCGGTGCGCGCGGAGATCTCGTGCCCTGCGGTGATGAGCGCGGTCAGCCGGCGCACCGGGACGCAGACGTCCTCGATGAAGTGGGTGCCCTTGGCGACGAGCGCGTGGTGCAGCGCGCGTCGGCCCGCGAGCAGGGCCTCGCTCTCCTGCACGTCGTCGGCGACCGCGACCTCGGTCGCCCCCGCCTCCTCCAGGAGCGCGGCATACCGCTGCACGTCCTCGCCCGCGTGACCCGGCCGGTCGGCCTGGACGATGAGGACGGCGGCGCAGCCGGTGGGGAAGCCGTAGTCGGCGAGGGCCTGCACCGCGGCGAGGGTGGGTTCGTCGAGCAGCTCGAGCAGGCTGGGACGGTGGCGCTCGCGCCGCAACGCCACGATGGCGTCGCTCGCGGCGGACAGGCTGTCGAACGTCGCCAGCGCGGTCAGCGCGGGGTCCGGCGCCGGCACGAGCTTGGTGACGACCTCGGTGACGACGCCGAGCGTGCCCTCGGACCCGACGAACAACCCGGTCAGGTCGAGCCCCGCGACGCCCTTGGCCGTGCGGTGGCCGGTACGGATGACCTCACCGCCGGCGAGGACCACCTCGAGACCGCGCACGTAGTCGGCCGTGACGCCGTACTTCACGCAGCACAGCCCGCCGGCGTTCGTGGCGACGTTGCCACCGATCGAGCAGAACGCCGACGAGGCCGGGTCCGGCGGGTAGAAGAGGCCCTCGGCCGCGGCCGCCGCCTTGAGGTCGGCGTTGATGACGCCGGGCTGCACCACGGCGATGCCCTCCACCGCATCGAGCTCGGTGATCGCCGTCAGCCCCTCCAGGCTCAGGACGATCCCCCCGTCGAGCGCCACCGAGCCACCGGCCAACCCGCTGCGCGCGCCCTGCGGCACCACGGGCGTGCCCGTCGCCTGCGCGTGCGCGAGGACGTCGACGACATCCCCGAGGTCACGGGCGCGGACCACCTCGAAGCGGTCGGGGGCGAGCGCACCGATGGACTCGTCGATGCCGTAGGTCGCCTTGACGTCGGGGTCGGTGACGGCGCGGGAGAGGAGCGATGCGGGCAGGGTCACCCGGACAGGGTATGCCGCGTGCCCGGCTCGGGCCCGGGCGCGACCGGGGCGTCGAAGGTGCCCTCGGCGTCGAACGCGGCGCGGCGCGAGGCCCGGCGCAGGGTGCCCAGGACGGCCCGACCGGTGACGAGGATCAGGACGACGTTGGTGATCGCCCGACCCAGGTCCCACCACGCCGAGGTCGCGAGGGAGAAGACGGCGAACTGGTGCAGGTTGTCCCAGGCGGGGGCACCCGCGACGAAGGAGAGGTCACCGCCCAGCCCGGTGGCGAAGGGCCAGAAGGAGAAGTTGAGGGCCAGCCCGTAGAGCAGGCCGGCCACGGCGCCATACGCCGCGAGCAGGGCGAGCTCCCACCGTGGGGGCACGCGGGGGAGCAGGCCGGCACCGAGGCCGACCCAGGCCGCCCCGACCATCTGGTACGGCAGCCAGGGGCCCACGCCGCCGGTCACGAGGGCCGAGGCGAACAGGGTCGTCGAGCCCAGCACGAAGCCGAACCCCGGCCCGAAGACCCGCCCCCCGAGGACGAGCAGGAAGAAGACGGTCTCGAGGCCCGCGGTGCCCGCGCCGAGGGGCCGCAGCGCGGCGCCGACGGCGGACAGGACGCCCAGCATCGCCACGGCCTTGACGTCGAGTCCGCCCTCGCTGATCTCGAAGAGCACGACGGCCAGCAGGAGCGGCAGGAGCAGGGCGAAGACGAGGGGGGCGTCGGCGTTCTGGCCGAGGCGTGAGTCGGCCGAGGCGAACAGTGGCCACAGGAACGCCAGCAGCCCGGCCACGGAGACGAGCGCGAGCGCGGCCGTGGAGCGTGGCCGCAGCGCCACGGCACTGCGTCGTCCCGGGTGCGCGGGCCCGGACGGGACGGGGTGCTCGTGGGACGGTCGAGCGCTGCCGGGGGTCTGGATGGTCATCGCACTCCTCCCACGGTGACCGGGACCCCCGGGAGGGCGCGGCGCACGTCGTCGACGGTGAGCAGCCGGGTCGGCGCGAGCACCTTGGCGACCTGCGGCGCGAACGCCGGGGAGTCGCACAGCACGTCGACGGCGGGTCCGTCGGCGACGACCCGACCCCGGGCGAGGACGACGACCCGGTCAGCGACGCCGGCTGCGAACTCGACGTCGTGGGTCGCCACGAGCACGGCGCCGCCGGCAGCGGCCAGGTCGCGCAGCAGGCTGCTCAGTGCGGCCTTGGCGGGGTAGTCCAGGCCCCGGGTGGGCTCGTCCAGCAGCAGGGTCGCGGGTGCAGCCGTCAGCTGGATGGCCACGACCAGCGCGAGCCGCTGACCCTCGGACAGGTCACGAGGGTGCGCGGCTCCGTCGATGCCGGGGGCAAGGCGGTCGAGGCGCTCACGGGCCGTGCCCGGTGCGGCTCCGGCCTCGGTGTCGGCCTGGTGGCACTCGTCGTCGACGCTGGGCAGGTAGAGCAGGTCGGCGGCGCTCTGCGGCACGAGCCCCACGTGCCGACGGCGTACCCGCGGCGACACCCGGGCCGGGTCGACGGTGGACGCACCACCGGCGCCCGGGGCGGAGGCCGCCGCACCCGTGGTGGCGGCGGGACCGGCGGCCACGGTGACGTCCCCGCCCTGGCGGTGCCTCGAGCCGTGCAGCGCCCACAGGAGGGAGGACTTCCCCGACCCGTTGCGCCCCATCAGGGCGACGACCTCGCCCGGGGCCAGGGACAGGTCGACGCCGTCCACCGCGACGAGGTCGCCGTGGTGCACCTCGACAGCCGTCCCCGCGAGCAGGGGAGCCGGGACGGACGCGGGGGAGGTGTCCCCTGCGGTGGCGTGGTGGGCCGCGACGACCTGCTCGGTCGAAGGACCGAGGGCCGCCCGCAGGTCGCGGGCCGCGCGTCGCGCGTCGCGCACGGTGAGCGGCAACGGCTGCCACCCGGCCCAGCGGCCGAGGTGGACGACGGGCGGTGCCAGCGGCGACTGCGCCATCAGGTCGGACGGTGCGCCGTGGCTCACCGTGCCGTCCTCGGCCACCAGCACCAGGCGGTCGGCGAGTCCGACGATCCGCTCGAGCCGGTGCTCGGAGACCAGCACGGTGAGGCCGAGGTCGTGGACCAGCCGGGACAGCGTCGCCAGCACCTCCTCGGCACCGGTGGGGTCGAGCGCCGACGTGGGCTCGTCGAGGACGAGGACCCGGGGGTTGGCGGTGAGGACCGAGCCGATCGCGACGCGCTGCTGCTGCCCGCCGGACAGGTCGTGCAGGGGCGCGTCGCGCAGGTCGGCGATGCCGAGGACGTCCAGCACCTCCTCGACCCGCCGGCGCATGGCGGAGGGTTCCACGCCGAGCTGCTCGAGGGTGTAGGCGAGCTCCTCCTCGACGGTGTCGGTGACGAACCCGGCCAGCGGGTCCTGGCTGACGACCCCCACGACGCCGGCGAGGTCGCGCGGACGGTGCGTGCGGGTGTCGAGGCCGGCGACGGTGACCCGTCCGGAGAGGTGCCCACCGGTGAAGTGGGGGACGGTGCCGTTGACGGCGCCCAGCAGGGTCGACTTCCCGGCGCCGGTCCGACCGACGACGACGGCGAGCTCGCCCTCCTCGACCACGACGGACGCGTCGCGCAGCGTGGGCCGGGGCGACCCGGCATACCTGACGCTGACCCGGTCGAGGACGACGACGGGGGCGCTCATGCGCGACCCCCGCGTCGGGGCGGCTCGGGGGCGGCGAAGGCGGGCACGGCGGCGAGGAGCAGGCCGACGACCGCGAGCAGGGGCAGGGCCGGCGGAGCCAGCGGTTCCAGGGGCAGGACGAACGCGGTGGGGTCCGCCCGGGCAGCCACGACGACGAGGACCGCGGCGGCGACGCCCGATCCGGCGACGACCCACTCGGGGGTGGCCCATGGGTCGGGGCGGTAGGCGGTCCGCTGCACGGCCCGGCCACCCACGCGGAGGCCCGCGACGCACAGCAGCAGCCCGGCGACGAGCATCGGGAGCCCGACCGCGGCGGGGGCGGTGGCGTCCAGCACGCCGTAGGTGCCGACCGCGGCGCCGAGCAGCCCGGTGAGGGTCAGGGCGCCGGTGAGGTGGCGCACCCGGGGCGACTGCTCCGGTCGCCGGCCGTACCCGCGCGAGTCCATCGCCGAGGCGAGCAGGAGCGACCGGTCGAGGGTGTCCTGCAGGACCGGCAGCGCCACCCGCCCGACGGACCGCAGCCCCGACCCGCCCTCGCCCCGCAGGACACGCGCCCGCCGGACCCGCTGCACGCTCTCGGCGAGCTGGGGGGCGACGGTGACCGAGATGACGACGGCCGTGCCGATCTCGTGCAGGGCGCTGGGCATGGCCCGCAGCAGCCGCTTGGGGTTGGCCAGGGCGTTCGCCGCGCCGATGCAGGCGATGAGGGACGCGAGGCGCAGACCCTCGACCGCGGCCGCGAGGACCCCCTCGAGGTAGACCGGTCCGAGGATCGTGATGCCGGGCAGGTCGATGCTCGGCAGGGTGTACAGCCGGGTCTGCCCGAACTTGAACCCCACCAGCAGGTGCAGCAGCACGCGCAGGACCACGATCGAGGCGCCCAGGACGAGGTACAGCCGGAACGCCCGCGCCCACGGCGAGCTGCCCCGCCGCGCCGCCACGACCAGGGCCGCGACGCTCACCGCGAGCAGGAGCAGGAGCGGGTTGGTCGTGCGCGAGCACGCCACGGCCAGCCCGATCGCCCACACCCACCACGCCACCGGGTGCAGGTGGCGGGGGAGCGGGCGACGGACCGGTCGTGGAGCGGGCATCGATCAGCCGTGCGAGCGGCGGCGGTGCGTGAGGTATGCCGCGGCGGCACCGACCACGCCGACGAGCCCGATCCCCGCGAAGAGCGTGGTCGACGACCCCTGGTCGGGGGTCGTGCCCGAGGCGAGGGCGCTGGGCCCCGGGTCCGTGCCGGTGCCCGATGCCGCCGCTGTCCCGGACGTGGTCGCCGAGGTGGGCGCAGCAGGGGCCGATGCGGTGCCCGAGGTGGTGCCCGAGGTGGTGGCGCTGTGGCCCGGGGTCGTGGCGGACGGCGTGGTGCGGCCGGCCGACGGCGTCGTGCCGGCCGTCGCCTTGCCAGTGCTCGTGCCCTTCGCCGACGTACCCCTCGACGAGGTGCCGCCGGGGGTCGAGCTGCTGTGCGCCGGGGTGGAGGAGCTCGTCCGCGGGGTGCTGGACGGCTTCGGCGTGGGCGTGGGCGTCGAGGACGAGCTGGGCTTCGGGGTGCTCGTCCTGGCTGGTGGCGCCGAGCTGGGCTGTCCGCCGGAGCCGAACGCGAACCCGATGACCGTCCCCGGGGCCGGGTCGTAGCTGGCCACGCCGGACTGGCTGTAGGTCCACGCGCCGCCGCGCGGAGCGTGGAAGAACGCCCAGTAGGCGCTGGCCGGCGGCATCTGGATGCACGGGTCCTTGGCGGGCGTCCCGTTGATCCGGCAGACGACCGTCCCCGGGTAGCGCTGCGGCGACACCACGGTGGCCACCGCCTTGAGCGCGCTCATGGCCGAGGTGGGGTCACCGGAGACGCACGAGGTGGTGGTGCTGGCGCCATAGTCGATGACGACGGTGACCCCGGTGGTGCCCGAGCAGGCCGCCGCCTGGGCGGCCCCACCCGGCAGGGTGAGGCCGCCGACGGCGACGAGGGCGGCGGCCGCGACGAGGCGGCCGACACGACGGGTGATCGGGCGGGTGCTCGGGCGGGGAACGAGGCGCATCAGGCGTGGACGCCCTTGCGACGAGCCAGGACCAGGGCGCCTGCACCCAGGAGGAGCAGCAGCAGGCCGGCGATCACGAAGGCGCTGACGTCCGCACCGGTGAACGCCAGCGAACCGGGCGTGGCCGAGGCGGGGTCGCCGGAGCCGCCGCCGGAACCGCCGCCCGACCCGGCCGTCGCCGAACCACTGCCGGCGTCGGTGGAGCTGGAGGTGGCCGAGGACGTGCCGGACGAGGTCGTCGACGTGGTGCTCGTCGGGCTCGTCGTCGTGGACGTGGTGGGTGCCGCGCAGGTGAGGTCGGGCGCGGTGGCGTCCGCGCCGGTGCCGGACACGGCATACAGCGGGGTGCCGGCGAGGGCGAGGAGGGCCTGGCTGGTCGCCCGGCGGTCCTGGTCCTGCACGGTCGCGCCCTTGGCCGCGGCGGCCGTCATGGCAGCCCGGTCGTAGGCGATGCCGCCACGGAACGCGGCGGGGAGGTCGCAGCCGTACTGCAGAGCGCGCAGGTAGCCCTGGGCGGCGCGCGCCTGGGCGGTGCGCCCGCCCGCGAGGAAGGCCTGACCGGCGAGGCCGGTCGAGTTCGCGTTGTGTGCTGCCGTCGGGCCGGCGCCACCGACACCGCCATCGGTGCCCTGGATGCCCGCGAGGTAGTCCAGACCCTTCCCGGCGTCGGCGTCACCGGCACCGCCCACCGCGAGGAGGGCCTGCACGGCGAAGGCGGTGACGTCGGGGTCGCTCACGCACGGCGTCGCGCCGAAGCTGAGGCTGAAGCCGCCGTCGCTGCACTGGTTGTCGCGGATGATCGTGACGGACGCGGGCGAGGTCGTCTCCCCGGCCCGGCGCAGCGACATGACCGCCAGCGACTGGCCGATCAGGTTGGAGTAGTCGGCGCCACCGGCCGAGTGGTCGGAGAACCGGCCGCTGGGGGTCTCCAGGCCCTCCAGCGTGGAGACGAGGTCGACGCCGCCGAACGCGGTGGGGTCGACGCCCTGGGCCACGGCGACGAGCAGGGACTTGGCCGTGGCGCCGGCGTACAGCTCGGTCGGGCCGAAGTCGGTCCCGATGTACTGGCCGATGTTGTCGGCGACGAACTTCGTCGCCGCGGCGGCCTCGGTCTGACCCGCGCCCGCGGCGTCGAGGGCGAGCACCGCGTCGAGGGTGACGCCGTAGTCGGCGTAGTCGACCCCGTCGAAGCTCACGGACAGGTGGTGACCACCGGCGGCGAGCTCGCGCTCGAGGAAGCCGGCACCGACCAGCGTCGGGTCGGTCGAGGTGGCGGGCAGGGCCGAGGGGGCCGCGAGGCCGTAGCGCGCCGCGTCGCCGCCGCGCACGAGGCCGCCGGTGGCCGGCCCGGACGTCGTGGACGAGGTGGACGGAGCCGTGGTGGGCGCCGACGCCGTCGTGGAGGGGGCGGGCTGCGTCGTGGTGGGGGCCGTCGCCGTGGACGGAGCCGAGGTGGTCGAACCGGTCCCGGTGGACGAGGTCGAGGAGCCGGTCGACGTGGTGGACGTGGTCGGCGCGGTCGTCGTGGCGGGAGCGGTGGTGCTCGTGACGGAACCGGTCGTGGGCGTGGTGGTGCTCGCCGACGCAAGACCCGGCGTCACGAGCGTGGCGGCGACCGCCAGGGCGAGTGCGGCAGCCGGACGGGCGCTGCGGATGGAGTGGTGCATGGTGCCTCTCAGTGCGAGCGGTGTCGCGACGGTGGCACCGGTGCACCCGGGTGGAAAGACAAAACCCCCGTTCGTCGCTCTCACGACAAAACAGGGGGTGGCCTCGGACCTGGTGGGTGTCCGGGCTCCACCCCGCGTACCTCGACGGATTTGGAGCCGCTTCGCGTTCCAGGCATTCCGGCTCGCCACCCTCGCGGGGGGCCTACGGTTGCGGGTCAGCGCCGGACTTGGACCGGCTTCCCCTGTGGCGCGTCGTGGTGTCACCCGAGGGCGACGGCCCGACTCTACACCCGGGAGCGGGGGCGGCCGGAAACCCGGACGAGCCGTGGGCCACGGCCCGCTAGACTGGGTGGACAGGCGTCGACCCGGCCATCACCGGTGAGCCTCCGGAAGAACAGGGCCACCCCGGTGGGCGGCCCCCATTAGACCCGGACGGATGGGCCCGTCAGCGCCTGGAGCAAGAGCGGTCGTATGCCGTGTGGTCACCACCCGGCATACGGCAAGCGAGGTGGTACCGCGGTGCCGCCGGGACAGCCCGGCGTCGTCGTCCTCGTGCGACACGCACGAACGATGACGAAGGACCGCCGACACCATGGCCTATCCCAAGGTCTCCAGCGCAGCCCCCGACGACGCCGTGACCACCACCGGTTCGCCCCAGGGGGTGCCCGCCTCTCCCCGGTTCCCGGAGATCGAGGAGCGCATCCTCAGGTACTGGGACGAGGACGGCACCTTCATCGCCTCGGTCGAGAACCGCTCCGCCGGCCAGGACGGCGACAACGAGTTCGTCTTCTACGACGGCCCGCCCTTCGCCAACGGCCTGCCGCACTACGGCCACCTGCTGACCGGCTACGTCAAGGACCTCATCCCGCGCTACCAGACGATGCGGGGGCGCCGGGTCGAGCGGCGGTTCGGCTGGGACACGCACGGCCTGCCCGCCGAGCTCGAGGCGATGAGCCAGCTCGGCATCAAGACCAAGGACGAGATCCTCGAGCTGGGCATCGAGAAGTTCAACGCCAAGTGCCGCGAGTCGGTCCTGAAGTACACCGACGACTGGCGGGAGTACGTCACGCGCCAGGCCCGGTGGGTCGACTTCGACAACGACTACAAGACGCTCGAGCCCGACTACATGGAGTCGGTCATCTGGGCGTTCAAGCAGCTGCACGACAAGGGCCTGGTCTACGAGGGCTTCCGCGTGCTGCCCTACTGCTGGAACGACCAGACGCCGCTGTCCAACCACGAGCTGCGCATGGACGACGACGTCTACCAGAACCGCCAGGACCCGGCCGTCACCGTCGGGCTGCGCCTGGAGACCGGCGAGCTGGCGCTGGTCTGGACGACGACGCCGTGGACCCTCCCGGCCAACCTCGGCATCATGGTCGGGCCCGACATCGACTACGTCGTCGTCGAGTCCGACGTGACCGGCACGACCCAGCGCTACGTCATCGGCGAGGCGCGCCTCGCGGCCTACGCCAAGGACCTGTTCGGCGCGGACGAGCAGGACCCGGCGTCGCGCATCGTGGAGCGGCTCAAGGGCAGCGACCTCGTCGGGCGCTCCTTCACGCCGCCGTTCGACTACTACCTGGGCCACGACAAGGCGCATCGCGTCTTTCCGGCGGACTTCGTCACCACCGAGGACGGCACCGGGCTCGTCCACACCGCAGGCGCCTTCGGTGAGGAGGACAAGATCGTCACCGACGCGGCCGGGATCGAGCCGGTCATCCCCGTCGGTCCCGACGGCTGCTTCACCTACCCGGTCACCGACTACGAGGGCGTCCAGGTCTTCGACGCCAACCCGATGGTCATCGAGCACCTCAAGAACCGCACCCGCGGTGAGGGCGAGACCGGCGCGGTCACCGAGGGCACGGTGCTGCTGCGCCGCGAGACGTACGACCACTCCTACCCGCACTGCTGGCGCTGCCGCCAGCCGCTGATCTACATGGCTGTGTCGAGCTGGTTCGTCGAGGTCACCAAGATCAAGGCGCGGATGCTCGAGCTCAACCAGCAGATCGACTGGACGCCGGAGCACATCAAGCACGGCCAGTTCGGCAAGTGGCTGGAGAACGCCCGGGACTGGTCGATCTCGCGGAACCGCTTCTGGGGCAGCCCGATCCCGGTCTGGAAGTCCGACAACCCGGAGTACCCGCGCCTCGACGTCTACGGGTCGTTCGCCGAGCTCGAGGCCGACTTCGGTGTCGAGGTCAAGGACCTGCACCGGCCCTTCATCGACGACCTGACCCGGCCCAACCCCGACGACCCGACGGGGCGGTCGACCATGCGTCGCGTCGAGGACGTCCTGGACGTGTGGTTCGACTCCGGCTCGATGTCGTTCGCGCAGGTGCACTACCCGTTCGAGAACGAGCAGTGGTTCGACCACCACTTCCCGGGTGACTTCATCGTCGAGTACATCGGGCAGACGCGTGGCTGGTTCTACACCCTCCACGTCCTGGCGACGGCGCTGTTCGACCGGCCGGCGTTCTCGTCCTGCGTCAGCCACGGGATCGTCCTGGGCTCGGACGGGCAGAAGATGTCCAAGTCGCTGCGCAACTACCCCGATGTGCGCGAGGTCTTCAACCGTGACGGTGCCGACGCCATGCGCTGGTTCCTCATGAGCAGCCCGATCCTGCGCGGCGGCAACCTCGTCGTCACCGAGCAGGGGATCCGCGACGGCGTCCGCCAGGTGCTCATCCCGCTGTGGAACACCTGGTACTTCTTCTCGTTGTACGCCAACGCCTTCCGCTCGGGTCCCGACAGCGACCACGGGTATGAGGCGAAGTGGTCGACCGCATCGACGGACCCGCTCGACCGCTACCTGCTGGCCAAGCTCGGGCAGTACGTGCAGACGATGCAGGACCAGCTCGACCGGTACGAGGTAGCCAACGCGTGCGAGACGACGCGGGGCTTCCTCGACGTGCTGACCAACTGGTACGTCCGTCGCTCGCGCGAGCGGTTCTGGGACACCGGCGCCGGCCAGGACGGCAGCCAGACCGAGCAGGCCTTCGATACGCTCTACACGGCGCTCGAGGTCGTCTGCCGGGTGGCGGCGCCCCTGCTGCCCCTGACGACGGAGGAGATCTGGCGCGGCCTGACCGGGGGGCGCTCGGTGCACCTCACCGACTGGCCGGACGCGACCGACCTGCCGCACGACGCGGCGCTCGTCGCGGGCATGGACCGTGCGCGCGAGGTCTGCTCCGTGGCGTCGTCGCTGCGCAAGGCCAGCGGCCTGCGGGTGCGGCTGCCGCTGCAGGACCTCACGGTGGTCGTGCCGGACGCGTCGGCGCTCGAGGACTTCGGAGCCATCGTGGCCGACGAGGTCAACGTCCGCACGGTCACCCTGCGTGACATCGGCGAGGCGAGCCAGTCCGACTTCGGGATCACCCAGCGCCTCACCGTCAACGCCCGCGCGGCAGGTCCGCGGCTGGGTCGCGACGTGCAGCTGGCGATCAAGGGCAGCAAGTCCGGCGACTGGTCGGTGGCCGAGGACGGCACCGTGACGTCCGGTGGTCTGGCCCTGGTCGAGGGGGAGTACACCCTCGAGACCGTGGTCGACGCCGGGGCCCAGGGCCACTCGCAGGCCACGGCCATGCTTCCTGGTGGCGGGTTCGTCGTCCTCGACACCGACGTCACCCCGGAGCTCGCCGCCGAGGGCCTGGCCCGCGACGTCGTCCGCGCGGTCCAGCAGGCCCGCCGTGACGCCGGCCTCGAGGTCGGTGACCGGATCTCGCTGACGGTCACCGGCAGCCAGGCGGTGTGGGAGGCCACGGTCACCCACCAGGCGCTCATCGTCGAGGAGACCCTGGCCACGCAGTTCGGGAGCGCACCCCAGCTCGAGGCCCTGCCCGAGCGGGCCGACGTCGCCCAGGCGACGGTCGGCGACGGCGAGCCCATCCGCATCAAGGTGATGAAGCTGTCCTGACGCACGCGCCATACCGGGGTCCTCGAGCGATCCGGCGGACCAGGACCCGTCGGATCGCTCGAGGACCGGGGCGTGGGGCGTGATCATCGAGCACGTGCGGGTGCGCGATGATGGGGGCATGCCTGCACCCGACTCAGCCCAGCGCGAGGCCGCGCGCAACCTCGAGCTCGTGCGGCGGATGCGCGAGGTGGAGGACGCGATCCTCGCCCGCGCCCCCGAGCACGACCTCCAGCCCAGCCTCGACCGCATCGCCGCGGTCATGGAGCTGCTCGGCGACCCGCAGCGCAGCTACCCCGTCATCCACCTCACCGGCACCAACGGCAAGACCTCGACGACCCGCGTCATCGACACGCTGCTGACCGAGATGGGGCTGCGGACGGGTCGGTTCACCTCGCCGCACCTGCACAGCGTCCGCGAGCGGATCGCCCTGGCGGGCGAACCGATCAGCCGCGAGAAGTTCCTCGCCGCCTACGACGACGTCATCCCCTTCATCGAGATGGTGGACGTGAAGTCGGTCGGCGAGGGTGGCCCGCGGATGACCTACTTCGAGGTGCTCGTCGCGATCGCGTATGCCGCGTTCGCCGACGCGCCCGTGGACGTCGCCATCGTCGAGGTCGGCCTCGGCGGGAGCTGGGACGCGACGAACGTCGCCGACGGCGCGGTGGCCGTGGTCACGCCGATCTCGCTCGACCACCAGCACTTCCTGGGCAACGACGTCGTCGACATCGCCACCGAGAAGTCGGGGATCATCAAGGCCGACGCGGTCGCCGTCATCGGGACGCAGGAGCCCGACGTCGCGCAGGTCCTCATCGAGCGCGGTGAGGAGGTCGGGGCACGGATGACGTTCGAGGGCAACGACTTCGGGCTCCTGACGCGTGAGGTCGCCGTCGGCGGCCAGCAGATCTCGATCCGTGGTCTGGGGGGCGACTACGAGGACCTCTTCCTCCCGCTGCACGGTGCCCACCAGGCGCACAACGCCACCCTCGCGCTCGTCGCGGTCGAGGCGTTCCTCGGTGGCGGCGAGCAGCGGCTCGAGCCCGACGTCGTGCGCGCCGGGTTGGCCCGGGCCGCCTCGCCGGGTCGCCTGGAGATCGTCCGCAGGTCGCCCACGGTCATCGTCGACTCGGCGCACAACCCGGCGGGCGCGCTGGCCCTGCGGCAGGCGCTCGAGGACTCGTTCACCTTCGCCAAGGTCGTCGGCGTCATCGCGATCCTCAAGGACAAGGACGCCACGGAGATGCTCGAGGCGCTCGAACCCGTCCTCGACCACGTCGTCGTCTCGCGGACCACGTCGCCGCGGGCGATGCGGCCGGACGACCTCGGTGAGCTGGCGGTCGACATCTTCGGCGAGGACCGCGTCACCGTCGTCCAGGACCTGCCGGACGCGCTCGACGTGGCCGCGGGACTCGCGGACGAGGGCGGCATGAGCGGAGGCGTCGTGGCCACCGGTTCGGTGACGACGGCGGCCGAGGTCCGGATGCTCGTCGGCACGACCGACGTCTGAGCCGGATCCTCGGGTCGAGCGGCTCGGGGTGGGAGCTGCCGCGCGCCCACCCCGAGGCGGTCGGCTACTTCTTGCCGATCGAACCCACGTCGCTGTGGGTCTTGGCGTCCGCCTTGGCGTGCTTCTCGGCGCGCTTCTCCTTGATGGACTTGCTCGCCTTCTTGGCCAGGTTCTGTCTCGGTGACTTGTCGGCCATGGCTGTGCTCCCAGCGCTAGGAAGCCTGAGTGGCTCCGTGCACTGACAGTACGCCCGTGCGGGACGCCTTAGGCTCGTCCCATGCACCCCCTCGCCAAGCTGGTCCTCCTGGTGGCCGTGGTCGCCGTGGCGTTCTGGCTGCTGACCAAGTTCCGCGACAACGGGAGGAACCGCCGGTGAAGGGGATCGTCCTCTACGGCGCGCTGGGCAAGTTCACCTGGCGGATGCTGGCGACGGTGCTGGCCGGCCAGGGCATCGTCGTGTTCCTCGGGGCCCTCGTCGCCCGCGGCATCGCGCTGGCCGATGGTGACGACGCCGGCTCCACCTGGCTCTGGGTGGGCACCGGTCTGGCCCTCCTCTGCTTCGTGGCCGCCGGGATGATGCGCCGCCCCTACGGCGTCACCGTCGGCTGGCTCATCCAGGTGGCGACCTTCGCCGCGGCCTTCGTCGTGCCCGCGATGCTCATCGTGGGCTTCATCTTCCTGCTGCTGTGGGTCGGCTCGCTGGTGGTCTGCCACCGCGTCGAGCAGGAGCAGGCGCGTCGCCAGCACGAAACTGCCTCGACCTAGCGGCTGCGGCCGCCGACGCGACCCAGGGTGAGGGCGGCGAGCGGGAGCCAGAGCTTGGCCGGCCAGATGGCCAGCCGTTCCGCCGCGCCGGACCCCGCATCCGCCCCCAGCAGTGCACCGAAGGACACGGCCCCCACCAGGGCGGCCACCCCCAGGACCGTGCCGGCCACGCGGACCCGACCGGTCGTGAGCCAGCGGGCGTGCAGGAGCAGGGCCAGCGGCTGTGCCACGAAGACCGGCAGGGCCACCAGGGCGTGCAGGGTCGGGTGCACGTCGACCGGGGCCAGCCCGACGCCGACCGAGAACACCCCTGCGAGGATCCAGAGGCCGCCGACGACCCGTTCGCGCGCGCTCGCCCCGCGCAGCAGCGGGATGGCACCGACCGCCTGGAGGAGGCCGAACCCGATGAACACGAGGTTCATAGCCCACGCGGCCGACGAGCAGCCGGTCGCGTCGGGGGAGTCGCAGGTCGCGCCGAGGGCGCTGATCGTGTCGTCGGCGAGGGAGTAGCCGACGCCGGCGAACAGGGCGAGCAGCACCTCGGCGGCGAGGTAGCCCGGCTGCGCCAGCCACGCTGCATACGGGATCGTCCTGGTGGCCCCGTCGGTCGCTCGCACACCGCGACGGTAGTGCCACCGCAGGCTGGGTAGGCTGGCGGGCGTGACGACGCAGATCGAACGTTCCCTGGTCCTGGTCAAGCCCGACGGTTTCGCCCGCGGCCTCTCCGGCGAGGTCCTGCGCCGCATCGAGGCGAAGGGCTACACCCTCGCCGCGCTCGCGGTGACGACCCCCACCCGCGAGCAGCTCGCCGAGCACTACGCCGAGCACGAGGGCAAGCCCTTCTACGAGCCGCTCGTGGAGTTCATGTCGAGCGGCCAGGTGACCGCGATCGTCATCGAGGGCCACCGCTGCATCGAGGGCTTCCGCGCCCTTGCCGGTGCCACCGACCCGACCGCTGCGCTGCCCGGCACCATCCGCGGCGACCTCGGCCGCGACTGGGGCAAGAAGGTCCAGGAGAACATCGTGCACGGCTCGGACTCCCCGGAGTCGGCCGCCCGCGAGATCGCGATCTGGTTCCCGCACCTCTGATCTGACCACCCGTGTGCCGGTCCGGCCGGCGACACGACCGACCTAGGCGGTCTCGATCTCGTCGAGCCCGCTGATCACCACCTCGAGGAGCGCGGCCAGCCGGTCGCGCTCCTCGCGCTTGAGGCCCGCCAGCACGTCCGACTCGACGACGTTGGCCTCGCGCACCGCGGCCTCGAACAGCTCCCAGCCCTGGGTGGTCAGCTCGACGAGCACCCGCGTGCGGTTCTCGGGGTCGGGGGAGCGACGGACCAGCCCGCGCTCGGTCATCTTGTCGAGCCGGTGCGTCATCGACGAGGCCGCGACGTTGCTCGCGTCGGCCAGCTGCGACGGCGTGACCGGCCGTCCCTCGGACGTCGCGAGGACAGCGACGACCGACCACTCGCCGTGCGACAGGTCGAGGTCGGCGAGCTGCCGGGTGTACCACTGGTCGAGCTTGCGGCTGAGCGAGTTCACCGCCGTGATGACGCGCTGCACCGACTCGTCGCCACCCGCGGCGACGTAGCTGGCGACCGCCTCCCGGTACTGCTCCTGGACGGTGCGTCCGGCCTTCTTCCTCGCTGCCATGGGGTCATCCTCGCACGGCGTTCTTCGGATGCTAAGATTTCGATATCGAAATATTCTACGTCGAAGAACTGTTGAAGACACCATGCGCGCCAAGCTCCTGATCCTCGCCTCCGCCATCGCCATGCTCGGCTGGGGCACCGTCCTGCCCTACCAGTACGCCTACGCCGCCACCACGCGTGGCTGGGGTGCGCTGCTGGCTGCCGCGGCGTCGAGCCTGTTCTCGGTCGGCGCGCTGCTGGCCGCCCCCGTCGGCGGTCGCCTCGCCGACCGCGTCTCCCCGGTGCTGGTCGCCGTCGGTGCCAAGGTCATCGCCGCCGCGGGTGCCGCGTCCCTGATCTGGGCCGACGGCCCGGTCACCTTCCTCGTCGGCATGTTCGTCTTCGGCCTCGGCATCACTGCCGCCAACCCCGCCCAGTCCGTCCTCGTGCTGCGCTGGGTCGGTGGCCACGACCGCCGACGCGTCTTCGCCTGGCAGTTCACCGGACAGGCCCTGGGCATGGCCGTCGGCGCGTTCGCCGCCGGCTACGTCGTCGACCTGGACCGCACCGACGGCATGTGGCCGGCCTTCGCCACCGCCGCCGTCGGGTTCCTGGCCTCCGCCGCCCTGCTCCTCGTCGCCGGTATGCCGCGCTGGGGCACCGCACCGGGAGCGACCGCGGACGCGACCGACGCCTCCGGGGCCCCCGAGCCCGTCCGGTCGGCCGGCCCGCGCGAGGCACTGCGAGCCATCTGGGCCATCCCCGCGCTGCGGTGGACCGCCCTCATCACGGTCACGCTGGCGCTGGGCTTCTACGCGCAGTTCGAGTCCGGACTGCCCGCCTACGCGCTCACCGTCCTGCACGTCGACGAGACCACCATCGGCCTCGCGGCGGCGGTCAACTGCGTCGTCATCATCGCCCTGCAGATGCTCGTCGTCCGCCTCACGGCGAAGCGCAGCGGCGCCACCCTGCTCATGGGGGTCGGCCTGATCTGGACCATCTCCTGGCTGGTGCTCGCTGCCGCGTCACTGGCCCCGGAGCTCGCGGCGGTCCTGTTCGTGACCACGTTCGGCATCTTCGCCGTCGGCGAGACGATGTACGCCCCCGTGCTCAACCCGCTCACCGCCAGCCTCGCCCCGTCGGGCCTGGTCGGCACCACGCTGGGGATGTTCACGGCCCTGCAGACCGGGTTCTCGGCGGTCGGCCCGCTGGTGGCCGGGGTCATCCTGGGCGCCGGGATGGGCAGCCTGTTCATCGGCCTGCACATCGCGATCAGCCTGCTGGCCGTGTTCGGCGCCTGGCGCCTGCGTGCCACCCTCAAGGCCCCGGTCCTCGCGCCCCGCGCGGTGGAGGCCGAGCTGGTCGCCTGACCCGGGCGCCATACCCGACCTGACCCGCCCGGCGCGGCTGCCGGGTGGGTCGGAACGCCACGCGTAGCATCGCGCTCGTGAGTGGCACGGGTGGCGGGTCGAGGGCCTGGACGGGCTGGGGCAGGGACCTCGCCATCGACCTCGGAACCGCCAACACCCTCGTCTACGAACGCGGTCGCGGGGTCGTCCTGGACGAGCCCTCGGTGGTCGCGATCGAGGCGGGCACCTCCACGTTGCTGGCCGCCGGCACGCGGGCCAAGGAGATGCTCGGCCGCACCCCCGGCCACGTGCGCGCCGTGCGGCCGCTCGCCGACGGCGTGATCTCGGACGCCGACATCACCGAGCGCATGCTGCGCTACTTCGTCGACCAGGTCCGTCCGTCGCGGCTGTTCCGTCCGCGGATGGTCGTCTGCGTCCCGAGCGAGGTGACCGGGGTCGAGCGACGCGCCCTCGAGGACGCCGCCGTCCGGGCCGGGGCCCGCCGGGTCTACGTCATCGAGGAGCCGATGGCTGCCGCGATCGGCGCCGACCTTCCGGTCAACGACACCGCGGCCTCGATGGTCGTCGACATCGGCGGCGGGACGACCGATGTCGCCGTGATCAGCCTCGGCGGCATCGTCACGTCCCGGTCGCTTCGCGTCGGGGGAGACGAGCTCGACGAGGCGATCATCGCCCACGTGAAGAGCGAGTACTCGCTGCTGCTGGGAGAGCGCAGCGCCGAGGACATCAAGATCGCGGCGGGTTCGGCGTTCCCGCTGCGCGAGGAGACCAGCACCCGGGTCCGAGGCCGCGACCTGGTCACCGGCCTGCCCAAGACCGTGACGATCTCCAGCCCCGAGGTCCGCCGCGCCATCGAGGCGCCCCTGCTGCAGATCGTCGAGCTGGTGCGGGCGACGCTCGACGTCTGCCCGCCCGAGCTCGCCGGCGACGTCCTCGACCGCGGGGTCACCCTCACCGGCGGAGGCGCGTTGCTGCCCGGGCTCGACGAGCGGCTGCGCCACGAGCTGGGCGTGCCGGTGCGGGTCGCCGACGACCCGCTGCGTGCGGTCGTGCGCGGTTCGGGACGGTGCATCGAGGAGTTCGGGACGCTCGAACGCGTCCTGGTCGACACACGTCGCTTCTGACCCATGCCCCGACCCCGCCGTTCGCCCCGCACCGCCGCTCGCCCCCTGCGCAGCGACCGGTCGCGCCGACTGCTCACCACCCTCCTGCTCGCCACGATCGTGGTGCTCGTCGCCGACCTCGCCGGGGCGCCGGGGACGGGCGCGGTCCGCACCGCTGCCGGTGTGGTGCTCGGGCCGGTCGAGGGGCTGCTGCGGCCGGAGGTCGGCCGGGACGACCCCGGCGTTCGCGGGACCCGGGCGGCCACCGCCGCCGACACCGTGGCCGCGCAGGCGACCGAGGCCGCGGCGTTCCAGCGGTTGCTGCGGGCCCCCGAGACCAGGGGCCGGGCGTTCGTCCCCGCCAGGGTCGTCGCCGTCGGCCGCGCCGGGTCGGCCGGCCCCGAACGCGTCACCATCGACGCAGGCTCCCGGGACGGGGTGCGGATCGACCGTGCCGTGGTCAACGCGGACGGGCTCGTCGGACGCGTCGTCGCCGTGTCGCCGTGGACCGCGGACGTGCAGCTCGTCGGGGCCGCCGACCTCACCATCTCCGTGCGGGCGGGCGCTGGGGTGCTCGGCTCGGTCGGCAGCGGCGCGACCGGCCCGCGTCGGCAGGCGCCGGGGGAGCTCACCCTCACCCCCGTGCAGCGGGGGACGCTCTCGCACGGCGACGTGGTGACCACGTTGGGAAGCCTCGACGGCACGCCATACCTCCCCGGGCTCCGGGTTGGCACGGTCACCGAGGTGGACGGCGACCCGGCCGCCCTCGTGCCGACCGCCGGTGTCAGGCCAGCCGTGGACGTCACCACCCTCGACGTGGTCGGGGTGCTCGTCCCTGCGGGCCGGACCGTCCCACGCGCGCCGTCCACGGGGGTGGCTAGGTGACGACCACCGCTCACCTCGCTGCCGGTGCTGGCCGGGTCCGCCTCGTCCGGGGTGCCGCGCTGGTGGTGCTCGCCGTGCTCGCGGTCGCGATCGGTGCCCGCACGCCCCTGTTGCTCCCTGACCTCGTCCTGCCCGTGGTCGTCGCCGGCGCCCTCGTCGGTGGCCCCACCCGGGGGGCCCTCCTCGGCCTCGGCGCCGGGTGGGTGGTCGACCTGGTCCCGCCCGGGTCCGCCCTGCTCGGCACCGCCGCCCTGACGTATGCCGTGTGCGGCCTGCTCGCGGGGGCCGGGCGCCGTGAGGGGCTGGCGTCCTGGCGCTGGGTGGCCGTCGTGGGAGTGCTGTGCTCCACGGTCCTGCTCGGCGGCGGGGCGATCGTGGCGCTCCTTGCCGGTTCCGCGCTGTCGCCGGCCGACACGGTCGTGCGGCTCGTCCTCACCGCGCTGCTGTGTGCGCTCACCGTCCCCGCGCTCGTCCGGGCCGAGCAGCAGCTGCGAGCCCGGTCGTGAACCGCCCCCGGCCGCGCCTCGCCCGGATCTGGGTCTTCGGACTGGTGGCGCTCAGCCTGGTCGGCACGCTGGTGGCCCGGCTCGGGCAGGTCCAGATCGGTGATCACGCCCAGTACGAGCGCGCCGCCGCCACGCTCAACACCCGGACGGTGACCGAACCCGCCGTCCGCGGGCGCATCCTCGACCGCAACGGCCTCCCGCTCGCCGACAACTCCACCCGCACCGTGGTGTCGGTCTCCCGCGGGGTGCTGGCCGACGCCGGCGACGGCGGGCGCGCGCTGGTGCGACGGATCGCCACGGCGTTGCAGGTCCCGTTCGACGAGCTCTGGGGACGCACCCAGCTCTGTGGCGCGAAGGGCGCCCCGCCGCAGCCGGTGTGCTGGGCCGGGTCGCCGTACGTCCCGGTCCCGCTGGTGTCCGGTGCCGACCCGGCCAGGGCCCTGGGGCTGCTGGAGCACCCCGACAGGTTCCCGGGGGTGACGGTCGGCGCCCAGCCCGTGCGCGACTACCCGCAGTCGACGGTCAACGCGGCGCACGTGCTCGGGTACCTCGGGCGGGCCTCGGAGAGCGACGTCGCCTCCTCCCGGGGCGCGGTCACCGGGTTGGACCTGGTCGGCCGGGCGGGGCTGGAACAGCAGTACGACGCACAGCTGCGCGGGGTCCCCGGGTCGGACACGGTGTCGCTGGACCCCCGCGGCGTCGTCGACGGCCAGGTGTCGAGCACAGCGCCGGTGCCGGGCAAGGACCTCGTCACCAACCTCGACGCGCGGGTCCAGTCGGCGGCCGAGTCGGCCCTCCGCTCGGCGGCGACCTCGGCCCGCACCCGTGGGTTCCGGGCCGACTCGGGGGCAGCCGTGGTCCTCGACGTGACGAACGGTGCCGTCGTCGCTGCCGCCAGCTACCCGACGTACGACCCGGCCGTCTGGACCGGCGGCATCTCGACCAAGGCGCTCGCCGCGCTCACCGACGCGAGCGCTGGGACGCCGCTCGTCTCGCGGGTCACCGCCGGTGCCTACCCGCCCGCCTCCACGTTCAAGGTCGTGAGCATCCCGGCCGCCGTCGAGGCCGGGAACGACCTGCGCGGCACCTACCAGTGCGGTTCGAGCTACACGATCGGCAACCGCAGGTTCGCCAACTACGAGTCCCGGGCCTACGGACCCATCGACCTGCGCCGGGCGATCGTCGTCTCCTGCGACACGATCTTCTACGACTTCGCCTACCGGTCCTGGCTGGCCCAGGGCGGCCTGGACGCGAAGAGCGACGCGGCGGACCCGTTCGTGGCGATGGCCAAGGAGCTCGGGCTCGGGGCCGCGACCGGTGTCGACCTGCCGGGGGAGCAGGCGGGACGGATCCCCGACCGGGCGTGGAAGCAGGCCACCTGGGCAGCGACCAGGACCGACACCTGCGCACGCGCGCGCACCGGCTACCCGGAGGTCGCGGCCACGGACCCCGGCCGCGCGGCATACCTGAGGTCCCTGGCGGTCGAGAACTGCCGCACCGGTTTCCAGTTCCGCGCCGGTGACGCCGCGAACTTCGCCATCGGACAGGGGGACACGACCGCCACCCCGCTCCAGATGGCGCGGGTGTATGCCGCGATCGCCAACGGCGGGACGCTCTGGACACCTCAGGTGGCCAAGGGGTTCGAGGCGCCCGGAGGTGCCCTCGAGCCGGTCCCCCCGAAGGCCGCGGGCAAGGTCACCTTCCCTGCCGGGACGCTGGCCTTCCTGCAGGACGCGCTCGTGGGCGTGGTGCGCCAGGGGACCGGCGTGGAGGCCTTCCGAGGGTTCCCGCTCGACCAGTGGCCGGTGGCCGGGAAGACCGGGACGGCGGAGGCGTTCGGGAAGCAGGACACGGCCTGGTTCGTGTCGTACGCCCCGGCCGACAAGCCGCGGTACGCGGTGGCGGTGGTCGTGTCGCAGGGAGGCACCGGTGGGGCGACGGCGGCGCCCGCCGCCCGACGGATCTACGACGTGCTCCGCACGCTGCCCTGACAGCTTTGCCCGCCGTCGCGGGACCACCGGTGGGGGACCGCGCCCGCACTCAGTAGGCTTGCCGTCATGGCTGACTTCGATGTGGTGGTGCTCGGTGCTGGTCCCGGTGGGTACGTCGCGGCGATCCGCGCGTCCCAGCTCGGTCTGAAGGCCGCGGTGGTCGAGTCGAAGTACTGGGGTGGTGTCTGCCTCAACGTCGGGTGCATCCCGTCGAAGGCTCTCCTGCGCAACGCGGAGCTGTCGCACATCCTCCAGCACGAGAAGGACAAGTTCGGCATCGAGGGCGACGCCACGATGTCCTACGGACCCACGCACGCACGCTCGCGCTCGGTCTCCGCGGGCATCGTCAAGGGCGTCCACTTCCTCATGAAGAAGAACAAGATCACCGAGATCGACGGGTGGGGCACGCTGACCAGCCCGACGTCGATGGACGTGGCCCTCAACTCCGGTGAGAAGCAGTCGATCACCTTCGACAAGCTGATCATCGCCACCGGTGCGACGACCCGGCTCATCCCCGGCACCTCGCTGTCCGACCGCGTCGTGACGTACGAGGAGCAGATCCTCACCGACCAGCTGCCCGGCTCGATCGTCATCGCCGGCTCCGGTGCCATCGGTGTCGAGTTCGCCTACGTCCTGAAGAACTTCGGCGTCGACGTGACGATCGTGGAGTTCCTCGACCGGATGGTGCCGACCGAGGACGCCGAGGTGTCCAAGGAGCTGCTCAAGCACTACAAGAAGCTCGGCATCACGATCATGCTCTCGACCAAGGTCGAGTCGATCGACGACAGCGGCGAGAAGGTCAAGGTCACGGTCTCACCGGCCGCCGGTGGCGAGTCGACGGTCATCGAGACCGACAAGGTGATGCAGGCGATCGGCTTCGCCCCGCGCGTCGAGGGCTACGGCCTGGAGAACCTCGGTGTCGCCACGGAGCGCGGCGCCATCGTCATCGACGACCACTGCCGCACCAACGTCGAGAACGTCTACGCGATCGGTGACGTCACGGGCAAGCTCATGCTCGCGCACACCGCGGAGGCGCAGGGTGTCGTGGCGGCCGAGACGATGGCCGGCGCCGAGACGATGCCGGTCGAGTACGACTTCATCCCGCGCGCGACCTACTGCCAGCCGCAGATCGCCTCCTTCGGCTACACGGAGGCGCAGGCCAAGGAGAAGGGCTACGACGTCAAGGTCGCCAAGTTCCCGTTCTCCGCCAACGGCAAGGCCATGGGCCTCGGCGACGCCGTCGGCTTCGTCAAGGTCATCGCCGACGCGACGCACAACGAGATCATTGGCGCCCACCTCATCGGGCCCGACGTCACCGAGCTGCTGCCCGCGCTGACCCTCGCGCAGAAGTGGGACCTCACCGCCGACGAGGTCGCTCGCAACGTGTTCGCTCACCCGACGCTGTCCGAGGCCGTCAAGGAGGCCGTCGAGGGCATCGCCGGCCACATGATCAACCTCTGACGGAGGCACTCGTATGGCGCGCGTGAGCCTGCCGATCACCACCGAGCGGCTGACGCTGCGCAGCTTCCGACCCGGTGACGAGGACGACGTCTTCGCCTACCGGTCGGTGCCCTCGGTGATCCGTTACATCCCGGGCGAGCCCAAGACGCGGGACCAGGTCGCCGACCTGGTCTCCGAACGGGCCACAGCCGGCCGGATCGACCCGACGTCGCCGAACCTCACCCTCGCGGTGGAGCTCGACGGCCGGGTCATCGGTGACGTGCTCATCCTCCTCGAGGGCCCCGACGGCGCGGACGGCAGGCAGGCGGAGATCGGCTGGGTGTTCGCGCCCGACGTCGCCGGGCAGGGGTACGCGACCGAGGCCGCGAGGGCGATCACCGAGGCGGCCTTCCGGGAGGTCGGGGTGCACCGTGTCTGGGCGCAGCTCGAGCCCGAGAACACGGCGTCGTCGCGCGTCTGCGAACGGCTCGGCATGCGCCTCGAAGCCGTCTTCGTCAAGGGCTCGTGGTTCAAGGAGCGCTGGACGGACCTGGCCGTCTACGCCCTCCTCGCCGACGAGTGGCCCCAGGCCGCACCGCCCTCGACCGCCTGACCCACCCTCACCCGCCCTCAGCCGACTCGCCGCCTCCCGACCAGACCACCCGCGATGCCGCCAGGAGCAGGGGGTGTGGCAACGCGACCACGTCACTGATCACGATCCGCCGTCAGTGACGTAGTCACTCCACCACCCCGTGTCCCCACTGGCGGGATCGGAGCGGGGCTCCATCGAACGCCGCCGTTGTCACACCCGTCCGCGACCCTGTTCCTCAGGCGTCGGTCGTCCAGGGGGAACGGCCGGCCGGGGGAGGACGCATGGACGAGTTCGATGGTGTGGGGTACCTGCTGAGGGCACGACGCCGGGCGCAGCTGAGCCAGCGCGAGATGGCCGGCAGCATCGGCGTGGCGCAGGCGACGCTCTCCGCATACGAGGGAGGCCGGCGCAAGCTGCCGGAACCCGTCCTGGTCGCGGCCCTTCGCGTGGCAGGGCTGCGGCTGGTGGTGGTCGACGAGAAGGGTCAGGAGGTGACGCCCTTCCCGGCTGACGCGGTGCGGGACAACGCCGGCCGACGTTTCCCCGCCCACCTCGAGGTGCAGCCGCCGGACCAGCTGCCGAGCGAGGCGCTCCGGGCGGCGCGGCCTGTGGACCGCCGGCGCGAGGAGGCTCAGCGCCCTTCGCGAGGCGGACGGCGCGCGCGTGGATCGTGCTCGGGAGGAGCGAACCGACGGCGATTAGGGTGCACCTCGGCCCGCTGGTAACCTTGCAACCGCCGTAGACCGGCCGCGGATCCAGAGAGCCCAGGTGAACCAGCCCTGAGGCACCGCGCAACGATTCCACGAAGGAGCAGTGTCGACCCATGCCGTTGAGCACCGAAGTCAAGCAGAAGATCATGTCCGAGCACGCCACGCACGAGGGCGACACCGGTTCCCCCGAGGTCCAGATCGCCCTGCTCACGCAGCGCATCCTCGACCTCACCGAGCACTCGCGCCAGCACAAGCACGACCACCACAGCCGCCGCGGCCTGCTGCTGCTGGTCGGCCAGCGTCGCCGCCTGCTGCGCTACCTCGAGAGCGTCGACGTGGAGCGTTACCGCGCGCTGATCAAGCGCCTCGGCCTGCGCCGCTGAACATCCGACAGGGACGGTCCTCCACGAGGGCCGTCCCTGTCGCATGGGGCCCGGCACTCCTGCCGGACACCCGCACCACCGCAGTACCAGCACGACCAGAAGAAGCCCGTGCACAACGACGATGCACGTGGATGTAGACACCCAGAAGGAGGGCCCAATGGAGGGTCCAGAGATCCAGTTCGCCGAAGCCACCATCGACAACGGCTCGTTCGGCACCCGCACGGTCCGGTTCGAGACCGGACGCCTGGCCAAGCAGGCCGGTGGCGCTGTCGCCGCCTACCTGGACGAGGACACGATGCTCCTCTCCACCACCACCGCCGGGAAGCACCCGCGCGAGGGATTCGACTTCTTCCCCCTGACGGTCGACGTCGAGGAGCGGATGTATGCCGCGGGCAAGATCCCCGGCTCGTTCTTCCGTCGTGAGGGCCGTCCCTCGACCGACGCGATCCTCACCTGCCGCCTGATCGACCGCCCGCTGCGCCCGACCTTCACCAAGGGTCTGCGCAACGAGGTCCAGGTCGTCATCACGGTGCTCGCGCTCAACCCCGACCACCAGTACGACGTGCTCGCCATCAACGCGGCCAGCGCCTCCACGCAGATCTCGGGTCTGCCCTTCTCCGGTCCGATCGGTGGCGTCCGCGTCTCCCTGATCGACGGCCAGTGGGTCGCCTTCCCGAACTTCTCCGACATCGAGCGCTCGACCTTCGACATGGTCGTCGCCGGTCGTGTCGCCGGTGACGACGTCGCGATCATGATGGTCGAGGCCGAGTCCACCGAGCAGACGTGGGACCTGGTCAAGAACGAGGGCAAGCAGGCCCCGACCGAAGAGGTCGTCGCCGAGGGCCTCGAGGCTGCCAAGAAGTTCATCAAGGTCCTGTGCGAGGCCCAGGCCGAGCTGGCGAGCAAGTCCGCCAAGCCCGTCCAGGAGTTCCCGATCTTCCTCGACTACGAGGACGACGCCTATGCCGCCGTCGAGGCTGCGACCTCGGACGACCTGACGCAGGCGCTGACCATCGCCGGGAAGCAGGAGCGCGAGGAGCGCATCGACGAGATCAAGGACGCCGTCAAGGCCTCCCTCGCCGGTGAGGGCCAGCAGTTCGCCGGCCGCGAGAAGGAGATTTCCGCGGCCTACAAGTCGGTGCAGAAGAAGCTGATCCGTCAGCGCATCCTGCGCGACAAGGTCCGCATCGACGGCCGTGGCCTCGCCGACATCCGCGCCCTCGGCGCCGAGGTCGAGGTCCTGCCGCGCGTGCACGGCTCGGCCCTGTTCGAGCGCGGCGAGACCCAGATCATGGGCGTCACCACGCTGAACATGCTCCGCATGGAGCAGCAGCTCGACACGTTGTCGCCGGTGACGCGCAAGCGCTACATGCACAACTACAACTTCCCCCCCTACTCCACCGGTGAGACCGGTCGGGTGGGTTCGCCGAAGCGCCGCGAGATCGGCCACGGCGCGCTGGCGGAGCGGGCGCTCATGCCCGTCCTGCCGACGCGTGAGGAGTTCCCCTACGCGATCCGCCAGGTGTCCGAGGCCCTCGGTTCCAACGGCTCGACGTCCATGGGCTCGGTCTGCGCCTCGACCCTGTCGATGCTCAACGCCGGTGTGCCGCTGCGCGCGCCGGTCGCCGGCATCGCCATGGGCCTGGTGTCCGACGAGGTCGACGGCCAGACGCAGTACGCCGCGCTGACCGACATCCTCGGCGCCGAGGACGCGTTCGGTGACATGGACTTCAAGGTCGCCGGCACGCGTGAGTTCGTCACGGCCATCCAGCTCGACACCAAGCTCGACGGCATCCCCGCGTCGGTCCTGGCCGGCGCGCTGACCCAGGCCCGCGACGCGCGCCTGCACATCCTCGACGTCATGAACGAGGCCATCGACGTGCCGGACGAGATGAGCCCCTTCGCTCCTCGCGTCATCTCGGTGCAGGTCCCCGTCGACAAGATCGGCGAGGTCATCGGGCCGAAGGGCAAGATGATCAACCAGATCCAGGACGAGACCGGCGCCCAGATCTCCATCGAGGACGACGGCACCGTCTACATCGGCGCGACCGACGGTCCGTCGGCCGAGGCGGCCCGCGCGATGGTCAACGCCATCGCGAACCCGCAGATGCCGGAGGTCGGCGAGCGCTTCCTGGGCACCGTGGTCAAGACCACGACGTTCGGTGCGTTCATCTCCCTGCTGCCCGGCAAGGACGGCCTGCTGCACATCTCCGAGGTGCGCAAGCTCGTCGGTGGCAAGCGGATCGACAACGTCGACGACGTCCTCGCCGTCGGCCAGAAGGTCCAGGTCGAGCTCAAGGAGGTCGACCCGCGCGGCAAGCTGTCGCTGGCCGCCGTCCTGCCCGAGGGTGAGGGCGAGTCCGCCCCCGCCGCGGACGCCGACGTCGCCGGTTCCGACGAGGCGCCCGAGTCCAACGACTCGAGCGACTCGAACGACTCGAACGACTCGAACGACTCCGGTGAGGAGCGCGGCGACCGTCGCGATGGTGGGCGCAGCCGCAACCGCCGTCGTCGCGGTGGCGAGCGTTCCGAGCGTGGCGAGTCCTCCGAGGACGCCGGCTGACGTTCGACCCCAGCACGTCCCGAACGGGCCGGCCCACCTCACGGTGGGTCGGCCCGTTCGTCGTCCACGGACCGAGGGTTGCGCTGGGGGGCGAAGCGACCAAAGGTGGGGACATGGCTGATGAGCGGACGTTCGTGGTGGTCGGTGGCGGGCTCGCGGGAGCCAAGTCGGTGGAGGCGTTGCGCGACAAGGGTTTCGAGGGTCGCCTCGTCCTCCTCGCGGGCGAGGACCACCTGCCGTACGAACGCCCACCGCTGTCCAAGGACTACCTCAAGACCGGCGAGGGGCTCGACGACGCCTTCGTCCACGACCAGGACTGGTATGCCGCCCACGACGTCGAGGTGCGCACCGGCACCGTGGTGACGGCGGTCGATCGTGACGCCCACGAGGTGGTGACCGCGGCGGGGGAGCGGATCGGCTGGAACCGGCTGCTGCTCGCCACCGGCAGCTCACCGCGACACCTCGACCTCCCGGGGGCCGACCTCGACGGGGTGCTCTCGTTGCGCACCATCGAGGACAGCGACCGCCTGAGGGGGGCGTTGCAGCCCGGGCGCAGGGTCGTCCTCGTCGGTGGCGGGTGGATCGGGCTCGAGGTCGCGGCGGCCGCACGGGAGGCCGGTGCCACCGTCACCGTGCTGGAGTCGCTCGACCTGCCGCTCGTGCGCGTGCTCGGACCCACTGTCGCCCAGGTGTTCGCCGACCTGCACCGGGAGCACGGGGTGGACCTGCGCACCGGGGTGCAGGTGGAGGAGCTCGTGGGTGAGGGCGGTTCGGTCACCGGGGTGCGTCTGGCGGACGGCTCCACCGTCCCTGCCGACCTCGTCGTCGTGGGCATCGGGGCCGCCCCCAACACGGGTCTGGCCGCGGACGCCGGCCTCGAGGTCGACAACGGGATCGTCGCCGACGCGGTGGGGCGCACGAGCGACCCCGAGGTCTTCGTCGTCGGTGACGTCGCCAACGTGGAGCACCCGTTCCTGGGGCGGCGGGTGCGCGTGGAGCACTGGGCCAACGCCCTCAACCAGCCGACCATCGTGGCGGCGGGGATGCTCGAGCAGTCCGCCCCCGAGGCCGAGCTGCCGTACTTCTTCACCGACCAGTACGACTTGGGCATGGAGTACCACGGGCTCGGCGCTCCCGACGACGAGGTGGTCGTCCGCGGCGACCTGACCGGCCGTGAGTTCGTCGCGTTCTGGCTGCGCGACGGGGCCGTCACGGCAGGGATGAACGTCAACGTGTGGGACGTCGGCGACGCCGTCAAGGGCTTGATCCGCTCGCGCGCGAGCGTCGACCGGGCGAAACTTGCCGACCCGGGCGTGCCCCTGGAGAACCTGACCTGACCTTTACCTTCTGGACGCCTTCCATACCTCGTATGGGGCATCTGTCCATGTTTGACTGCACCCTTGGCGCCGGGCCCGCATCCCTGGGCGGCGCGACTTTCTTCGAGAACAACTCGGGTGTGGAGGACTGCTGTGCGCGAACGTCGCAAGCAACTGATGGGGGCGGCCGGCGCGATAGCGCTGACCGCCGGTGTGGTCTCCGTGGCGACGAGTGCGCAGGCCGCACCGTCGCCCGCGGCGGGTGTGGTCATCAACGAGGTCTACGGCGGTGGGGGCAACTCCGGCGCACCGTACAAGTACGACTTCATCGAGCTGGCGAACACGGGCAGCGCCCCGGTGAGCCTGGCCGGGTGGTCGGTGCAGTACGCCTCGGCGACCGGCGCCAGCTGGGCGACGACTCCCTTGACGGGCACGCTGCCCGTGGGTACGACGTACGTGGTCAAGGAGGCTGCAGGGACCGGCGGCGGCTCCGACGTGCCGGCTGACGCCACCGGGACGATCGCCATGTCCGGCACGGCGGGCAAGGTCGCGCTCGTCAACAGCACCACGGCCTTGACCGGGTGCGCTGCCACCTGCTCGGCCTCGGCGCAGGTCATCGACTTCGTCGGGTACGGCACGACCGCGAACGACTACGCGGGCACCGGCCCGACGGTCGCACCGAGCAACACGACCTCGGTCAGCCGCAACGCGACCCACGCCAACACGGCGAACAACAGCGCCGACTTCAAGGCAGGGGCCCCGACCCCGACCGGCCTGGAGACCCCGCCCCCGCCGCCGGCCCCGGTCGAGAAGACCATCGCCGAGGTGCAGGGTCCCGGCGCGACCTCCCCGCTCGCGGGTGAGACCGTCGTGGTCAAGGGCGTCGTGACCGCCGCCTACCCGACCGGCGGCTTCAACGGCTTCTTCCTCCAGACGCAGGGCACCGGCCCCGAGCCGCGCGCCGACGGCGCCTCCGACGGCGTCTACGTCTTCCAGCCCGGGACGCTCTCGCCCGAGGCGGTCGTGGGCAACTTCGTCCAGGTGACCGGCAAGGTCAGCGAGTTCGGTGGCCTCACCGAGATCACGACCACGTCTGCCGACGTCGTCGACGCCGGGGTCGCGTTCACCCCCGTCCAGCCGCTCGTCACCGGCTGGCCGACCACGGACGCGAAGCGTGAGTCCATCGAGGGGATGCTGTTCCAGCCCACCGGCGCCTACACGGTGACCAACACCTTCGGGACCAACCAGTACGGCGAGGTCGGCCTCGCGGTCGGCACCACCTCGCTGCTGCAGAACACCGAGGTCGCCAAGCCCGGGACGCCCGAGGCCGACGCCGTCGTGGCGGACAACGCGAAGCGCCTGGTCACCCTCGACGACGGCTCGTCGACGAACTTCACGGCCAGCAGCTACTCGACCGCGACCTGCGGCGCCCGTCCCGTCCCGTGCCTGCTCAACGCCGACAAGACCCCCGCCTACGTCTCGACGACGAAGCCGGTCCGGGTCGGCGCCCCGGCGACCTTCACGGCGCCGGTCGTCGTGGACTACCGCTTCAACCTCTGGCGTTTCCAGCCCACCTCCCAGGTCGTGGGCCCGGACAACGCGACGTCGCCGGTGACCTTCACCAACACCCGCACGCCGGCTCCCGACGAGCGGGACCTGAGCCAGCGCGGGACGCCGGACCTCAAGGTCGCCTCCTTCAACGTGCTCAACTACTTCACCGACCTCGGTGACGCGGACCCGAGCTGCACCGCCTACTACGACCGCGACAGCAGCGGCGACACGGTGCGCGACGGCTGCGACAACCGTGGGGCGTGGGACGCCGCCGACCTGGCCCGCCAGACGGAGAAGGAGGTGTCGGCGATCAACGCGCTCGACGCCGACGTCGTCGGCCTCATGGAGGTCGAGAACTCCGCTCAGTTCGGACACAGCCGCGACGAGACCCTCAGCCGCCTCGTGGCCGCGCTCAACGCCAAGGCCGGCGCCGGGACGTGGGCCTTCGTGCCTTCGTCGACGGACCTGCCGCCCGTGTCGCAGCAGGACTTCATCACCACGGCGATGATCTACAAGCCGGCGACGGTCATGCGCGTCGACCGCTCCCGTGCCCTGGGCGACCAGAGCGGTGAGGGCCAGGCCTTCGTCAACGCCCGTGAGCCGATCGCCCAGACCTTCAAGAAGAAGAAGGGCAAGGGCGACAAGTTCCTCTTCGTCGTCAACCACTTCAAGTCCAAGGGCTCGGCCGGTCCGTTCCCCGGTGACGCCGACTCCGGAGACGGGCAGGGTGCCTCGGTGACCAGCCGTGTCCTGCAGGCCCAGGCGCTGCGCGACTGGGTCCCCGGGGTGGCCGCCGAGTACGGCGCCAAGGCCATCGTCATGGCCGGTGACTACAACTCCTACACGATGGAGGACCCGCTCGACGTCCTCTACCGGGCGGGGTACACCGACGTGGGCTCGACGTTCGACCCGGGCCAGTACTCCTACTCGTTCTCGGGGACCTCGGGTTCGCTCGACCACATCCTCGTGAACGCGGCGGGTCTGAAGATGTCCACCGGCGCGGACCACTGGAACATCAACTCGGGTGAGTCGGTGGCGCTGGAGTACAGCCGCTACAACTACCACTCGACCGACTTCCACGACCCCGGCCCGTACCGGTCCTCGGACCACGACCCCGTGGTGCTGGGCCTCAAGGCCTTCGTCAAGTAGGGCCGGGACCAGCCGCACCACCCACGCAGGACCGCGCATGGCGGGTCCGCCCCCTCGGGGGTGGGCCCGCCATCGCTACGCTGGCGGGCATGAGCGAGTCGACCCGCGTGGCCGTGATCGGTGCAGCCGGACGGATGGGCGCCGAGGTGTGCCGCGCCGTCGAGTCGGCGGACGGCCTCGAGCTGGTCGGGCGGTTCGACCAGGGGGACGAGCTCGGCGACCTGGCCGGTGCCGGGGTCGTCGTCGAGTTCTCCGTCCCCGACGCCTCGCCCGCGAACGTGCGCCACTGCGTCGAGCAGGGTGTCCACGTCGTCGTCGGCACGACCGGTTGGGACGAGCCCCGTCTGGAGGCCCTGCGTGAGACGCTGGCCGAGCACCCCGAGGTGGGTGTGCTCATCGCCCCCAACTTCGCGATCGGCGCCATCCTCATGATGCGCTTCGCGCAGGAGGCGGCCCGGTTCTACGAGTCCGTCGAGGTCATCGAGCTGCACCACCCCGCCAAGGTGGACGCCCCCTCGGGGACCGCGGCCCGGACGGCCTCCCTCATCGCCGCGGCTCGGGCCGAGGCCAGGATCGGCGACGTCCCTGACGCGACCACGCAGGACCCGGACGGCGCCCGCGGCGCGCGGGTCGACGGCATACCCGTGCACTCGGTGCGCCTGCGCGGCCTCGTGGCGCACCAGGAGGTGCTGCTCGGTGGCGTGGGGGAGATGCTCACGCTGCGCCACGACTCCTTCGACCGCACGTCGTTCATGCCCGGTGTCCTGGCCGGGGTGCGCGCCGTCGGCGACCACCCCGGGCTCACGGTGGGTCTCGAGCACGTCCTCGGTCTGGACGACTGAGTGCGCGAGAAGGTCACCGCACTCATCACGATCCTCGTGCTGGTGTTCTACTCGGCGACGATCGGCTGGCGCGGGGTCGCCCTCATCGCCGACGGCCGGCCGGCCTCGATCCTGCTCGGCCTCGGCGTCGTGCTCATCCCGGTCGTCGCGCTCGTGGCGATCGCGCCGCTGGTCCTCCTGGCGCGCGACGGTTCGCGGATGATGGCCCAGGCCAACGAGTCCGGGGCGCAGGGGACGTGGGCGACCGAGCTCGAGCAGGCGGAGGCGTGCCGGGTCGCCCGGGACCGCAAGGGGGAGCAGGCGCACTACCGCGCCGCGGTGCGGGCCTGGCGGGCCACCCAGGACTGAGCAGTCCGACCCTCCCGCCCCCTTCCGGTCGGTCCTACGGTGGGGGCATGCACCGTTCACGCATCGGCATCGTCCTCATCGACCACGGCGCGGAGCACTTCGACCAGAGCGTGGTGTTCTGGTCGGGCGTGCAGGGCGTCCGACCGACCCAGGAGGGGCCGTACGCCTCGGTCGGGGAGGTCGGCGGCCTCAACCTCGAGGTCCAGCGCCTCGGGGAGGGCGGCCCGCGGGTCCACCTCGACATCGAGTCGGACGACATCCCCGCCGAGGTGGCCCGGCTGACCGCCCTCGGTGCCACGGTGGTCGAGCAGCGCGACGGGTACGTGATCATGGCCGACCCCGGCGGTGTCGTGTTCTGCGTGGTCGGGATCCAGACGGGGGACCGGTTCGTCGAGGACGCGCTCGAGTGGCCGTGACGCGGGTCGGACCCGGTCGCTAGGGGAGCCCCAGCGCGCGCAGCCCCGCCGCGACGGCAGCGGCGAGCACGACGACCACGATGAACGGCGCGCGCAGCAGCAGGGCCACGATGGCCACCCCCACCGCCGCGGCACGGGAGTCGACCACGACCCCGCCCGACCTGGTCGTCAGGGTCTGCACCCCCACGAGGGCCGCGAGGAGCGCGATCGGCAGGGCCGAGGTGATACGGGTCGTGCGTTCCCCGTCGAGCCAGCTCGCCGGGACGAGGTGACCGAGGTACTTCAGGGCGAAGGCCAGCGCGGACGCCAGCAGGACGGCGGTCCAGGTGGTCACGTCGGTTCACCCTCGCCGTCCCAGTGGTGCGGTGGCGGCGGGTCCCGGTGGGCCCGGCGCCACAGGCCGGCGGCCAGGGCGGTCGTCGCAGCGACGAGCACCGGCACCCCGGCGGGGGCGTGCGGGGCCAGCAGGACCGCGACCACCGCGCTGGCCGCGGCGATCGCGAACGCGTCGGCCGACCTGAGCCGGGGCCACAGCAGCGCGCAGAACGCGGCAGCCGCGGCAGCGTCGAGACCGTAGGTGCGCGGATCACCCATCGCGTCGCCCGCCAGCGCGCCGACGAGGGTGGCGAGGTTCCAGAGGACGAAGACACCGATGCCGGTGGCCCAGAAGCCGATCCGGCCCGCCGGGGCCTCGGGTTGGGCGACGCCGACCGCGGTCGACTCGTCGATCGTGAGCTGGGCAGCGGCGACGCGGCGGGCTCCGCGGACCCCGAGCAGGCGGGAGACCTGCAGGCCGTACAACCCGTTGCGCACCCCCAGCAGGGTCGAGGTCGCGATCGCCGCCGGCGCACCGGCCGGACCCGCTGCCAGGACGCCGACGAACGCGAACTGCGACCCACCGGAGAACAGCAGCAGCGACAGGGCCTGCGTCTGGAGGATGGTCAACCCCGCCGCCACCGACAGGGCGCCGAAGCTGATGCCGTACGCCCCGGTGGCCACCGCCACGGACAGCGACTGGCGCAGCACGGCCCGGCGTCGCCCGGGCGCGAGGGGCGCCGTCACGGGCCGTCGGGCTCGCCGTCGGGCCGGATGTCGGCGACGAGGCGCACCTCACGGGCGGTGTCACCCTCGGGCGAGACCACCCGGTCGCGGAAGGCGCCGTCGGGGTGCAGGCCCGAGGCGGACAGGAACGCCCGGGTCGCCTCGTCGGTGGCCAGCACCCAGGTGTGCAGGGTGTCGGCACCAGCACCCCGGAGGGTGTCCACCGCGGCGTTGAGCAGGCGTGAGCCGTGCCCGGCGCGACGAGCCTGTGGGTGGACGGCGAGGGCCGAGACCTCGCCCGTCGCACCTCCGGCGTCGGGGTCCTGGCTCGGACCGATGGAGGCGAACCCGACGACCTGGTCACCGGCGCAGGCCGCGAGCAGGCGGTAGACGCCCTGCGGTGGCGAGGCGAGCGACTGGCGCCACGCGCTGGCGAAGGCGTTGGGCTCGAAGGCCTCGAGCACCTCGGCCGGGACCACGTCGGCATACGCCTCGCGCCACACCACGGCCTGGACGAAACCCACGGCAGGGGCGTCGGTCTCCCGAGCGGTGCGCACGCTCGCGTCGGCCAGCGGCCCCGGCGTCTGGTCGTGCTGGTGGGAGTGGTCGTGCGGGTGGCTCATGCCGGCCATCCTCGCACCCCGTCGACGTGCGCCCTCAGCCGCGCTCGTAGGTGACCCAGCTGAAGCCGTCACGGTCCTCGCGCGCGGTCTCCTGCCAGTGCGTCGGGTCGATCTCGGGGAACCGGACGTCGCCCTCGGGGGACTGGTCCACCTCGGTGATGAGCAGCCGGTGCGCCCACGGCATCGCCTCGGCGTAGACCTGCCCGCCACCGCAGACGAACACCTCGTTCACCGGCCCTGCCAGCGACAGCGCCTCGCTGAGCGAGTGGGCGGTCTCGACGTCGGCGTGCGACCAGTCCGCCTGGCGGGTGACGACGATGGTGCGGCGACCTGGCAGCACCCGCCCGATCGAGTCGAACGTCTTGCGCCCCATGACCATCGGGTGCCCCATCGTGGAGCGTTTGAAGAAGGCGAAGTCCTCGGGCAGGTGCCAGGGCATGTCGTTGTCGGCACCGATGACGCCGTTGCGCCCGACCGCCGCGATGAGGGTCACGTTCGTCATGCCGACAGGGTATGCCGTGGGGTGACCGCTCAGACGGCGATGGGCGCCTTGATCGAGGGGTGCGCCTCGTACCCGACCAGCTCGAAGTCACCGAGGTCGAACTCGTCGATCTGCTTGCCCTTCGCGATGACCATGCGGGGCAGGGGGAGCGGCTCACGGGTGAGCTGCAGCTTCGCCTGCTCCACGTGGTTGGAGTACAGGTGCGCGTCGCCGAGGGTGTGCACGAAGTCGCCGGGCTCGAGGTCGCAGATCTGGGCGACCATCATCGTGAGCAGGGCGTACGACGCGATGTTGAAGGGCACGCCGAGGAAGATGTCTGCGGAGCGCTGGTAGAGCTGGCAGGAGAGTCGGCCGTCGGCGACGTAGAACTGGAACATCGTGTGACAGGGCGGCAGGGCCATCGAGTCGACGTCTGCGACGTTCCACGCCGAGACGATGTGGCGGCGCGAGTCGGGGTTGGTCCGGATGGCGTCGATGACCTTGGCGATCTGGTCGACGTGGCCGCCGTCGGGCGTCGGCCAGGAGCGCCACTGGTAGCCGTAGACGGGCCCGAGGTCGCCGTTCTCGTCGGCCCACTCGTCCCAGATCGAGATGCCGCGCTCCTGCAGCCAGCGGACGTTCGAGTCGCCGCGCAGGAACCACAGCAGCTCACCGATGATCGACTTGAGGTGCAGCTTCTTGGTCGTCAGGACCGGGAAGCCCTCGGAGAGGTCGAACCGCATCTGGTAGCCGAAGACCGAGCGCGTGCCCGTCCCCGTCCGGTCGGACTTGTCCGTCCCGGTCGTCATCACGTGGTCGAGGAGGTCCAGGTACTGCTGCACGACGGCAACCTAACACCGCGCGGCGACGGGACCCGGCGCCATACCGACAGGCGGTCCCGGCGATGATCCGGTCGCGCAGCACAGGGATCCCGCCAATGTCGGTGTCGCGGCACGAGCAGGGCGCTGGGCCGCCGCCGCGGAGCGATAGCCTGCGGGTATGAGCACAGCGTCTCCGTTCGGTCGCCTCCTGACAGCCATGATCACGCCGATGCGGCCCGACGGGAGCGTCGACGCCGAGGGTGCCAAGCGGGTCGCTCAGCACCTCGTGGACACCGGGCACGACGGCATCGTCGTCAACGGCACCACCGGTGAGTCCGCCACCCTCACCGACGACGAGAGCCTCGAGATGGTCAGCCTCGTCGCCGAGGCCGTCGGTGGCCGCGCCGCGGTCGTCGCGGGCGTCGGTTCGAACGCCACCGCGCACAGCGTCGAGATGGCAGGCCGCGCGCAGCATGCCGGCGCGACCGGGCTCCTGCTCGTCACGCCCTACTACAACAAGCCCACCCAGGCCGGGGTCGTCGCGCACTGCCGCGCCGTCGCCGGGGTGACCGACCTGCCCGTCATGCTCTACGACATCCCCGGACGCACGGCCATCCCGTTCACCCCGGAGACCCTTGCCGAGCTGGCCACCGTGCCGAGCATCGTGGCCGTCAAGGACGCCAAGGGCGAGGCGTGGTCGACGACCAAGGTCATGGCCTCGACCGACCTGCTGTACTACTCGGGCGAGGACGCGACCACGCTGCCGTGGCTGGCCATGGGCGCCATCGGCACGGTGAGCGTCGTCGGCCACGTCGCCGGACGCGAGTATGCCGCGATGATCGAGGCCGTCGACCGCGGCGACCTCGCGGCGGCCCGAGTCATCCACCAGCGCCTCATCCCGGCGGTCGACGCGATCATGAACACGTCGCAGGGCGCGATCATGGCCAAGGCGGCGCTCGTCGAGCTCGGCGTGATCGAGCACGCGACGGTGCGCCTGCCGCTGGTCGAGTCCCCTCCGGAGCACCTCGAGCTGCTGAGGGCGGGCCTGAAGGAGTCGGGTCTGCTGTGAGCCACCCGCACCCCGAGCTGACCGCACCGCCCCAGCTCGACCCGAACGGCGTCCGCGTCGTCGCCCTCGGTGGTCTCGGCGAGGTGGGTCGCAACATGGCCGTCATCGAGCACGCCGGCCAGCTGCTGATCATCGACTGCGGCGTCCTGTTCCCCGAGGACCACCACCCGGGCGTCGACCTGATCCTGCCCGACTTCGAGTACATCGAGGACCGCCTCGACCAGGTCCAGGCCATCGTCCTCACGCACGGCCACGAGGACCACATCGGCGCCGTGCCCTACCTGCTCAAGCTCAAGAAGGACATCCCGGTCGTCGGCTCAATGCTGACCCTGGCGCTGGTCGAGGCCAAGCTCAAGGAGCACCGGATCACCCCGTACACGCTCGGGGTGAAGGAGGGGATGCGCGAGAAGCTCGGGGTGTTCGACTGCGAGTTCGTCGCCGTCAACCACTCCATCCCCGATGCGCTCGCGGTGTTCGTCCGGACCCCCGCCGGGACGATCCTGCACACGGGCGACTTCAAGATGGACCAGCTGCCGCTCGACGGCAGGCTCACCGACCTGCGCGCGTTCGCCCGTCTCGGTGAAGAGGGCGTCGACCTCTTCATGACCGACTCGACCAACGCCGAGGTGCCGGGGTTCACCACCCCGGAGAAGGACATCGCGCCGGCCATCGACAAGGTCTTCCGCGATGCCGAGCGCCGGATCATCGTCGCCTGCTTCTCCTCGCACGTGCACCGCGTCCAGCAGGTGCTCGACGCCGCGGAGAAGGCCGGGCGAAAGGTCGCCATGGTCGGTCGCTCCATGGTGCGCAACATGGGGATCGCGGCCGAGCTCGGCTACCTGCACGTCCCCGACGGGGTGCTCGTCGACGTCAAGAAGCTCGACAACTTCCCCGACCACCAGGTCGTCCTCATCTGCACGGGTTCGCAGGGAGAGCCGATGGCGGCCCTCTCCCGCATGGCCAACCGCGACCACCGCATCGACGTGGGGCCCGGCGACACCGTCCTCATGGCGTCCTCGCTCATCCCCGGCAACGAGAACGCCGTCTACCGCGTCATCAACGGCCTGATGCGCCTCGGCGCCGCCGTCGTCCACAAGGGCAACGCGAAGGTCCACGTCTCGGGCCACGCCAGCGCCGGCGAGCTCCTCTACTGCTACAACATCGTCAAGCCGCGCAACGTCATGCCGGTGCACGGCGAGTGGCGCCACCTCGTGGCGAACGCCGAGCTCGCGGGGCAGACCGGGGTGCCGCGTGAGCGCGTGGTCCTGGCCGAGGACGGGGTGGTCGTCGACCTCGTCGACGGCGTCGCGAAGGTGGTCGGCGCCGTGGACTGCGGGTACGTCTACGTCGACGGTTCGTCGGTGGGCGAGTTCGACGAGGCCCTGCTCAAGGACCGCCGGATCCTGCGCGACGAGGGGTTCATCTCGGTGATCGTCGTCATGGACTCCGCCACGGGCAAGGTCGCCGCGGGCCCGGAGATCCAGGCCCGGGGCTTCGCCGAGGACGACGAGATCTTCAACCAGGTGCGCCCCAAGATCGAGCAGGCGCTCGCCGAGGCGACCGGCAAGGGCATCACCGACCCCCACCAGCTCGAACAGGTCATGCGTCGTGCGATCGGCAGCTGGGTCGGCGGCAAGATCCGTCGCCGCCCGATGATCATCCCGGTGGTCATCCAGGCCTGAGCCGCGTCCCCGCCAGGGGCGCGTCCCCGCAGGGACGCGTGTCCCACCAGGGGCGAGCTGCTACCAGGGGCGGGCGGGGGACAGGTCGCGGGTGTCCTCCACCGGGAGCCACCCCTGCGGCGTGACCTCGTAGGCCGCGCGCGGTCCGTTCGCAGCCAGGTCGGCGACCGCGGCGAGCAGGCGCTCGACGTGCTCGGCCGTCGTGCCCAGACCGACGCTGGCCCGGATCGCGGTGCCGGACCCGGCGCCATACGGGTCATCGAGGAGGGTGTCGACGCACAGGTGCGCGCAGAACTTCCCGTCGCGGACCCCGATCCCGTGCTCGGCGGACAGCGCCGCCGACACCAGCGAGCTGTCGAGCCCGTCGATCGTGAAGGTGGCGACCGCGACGCGCTCGTGGTCGTCGCCGAAGAGCGAGTAGGTCTCGACGCCGTCGACGGCGCGCAGGCCCTCGAGGAGGGCGGTGCCGAGGGCGTCCTCGTGCGCCTCGACCGCAGCGGCGCCGGTGCGGAGGGCGTGGCAGGCCGCGGCGAGGGCGACCGCGCCGATGACGTTGGGGCTCCCGGCCTCGTGGCGGGCCGAGCCGGTGTGCCAGGCGACGCCGTCCTCGGTGACGGCCCTGGTCGCTCCGCCCCCGGCGAGGTAGGGCGTCGCCGCGTCGAGCCAGTCGGAGCGGCCAGCGAGGACACCGGCGCCGAACGGCGCGTAGAGCTTGTGACCGGACAGGACGACGTAGTCGACGCCGAGCTCGGCGAGGTCCACGCGGCGGTGCGGGGCGTACTGCGCCGCGTCGAGGACGACCCGGGCACCGGCCTTGCGGGCGATCGCGGCGAGCTCGCGGACCGGCCAGACCTCGCCGGTGACGTTGGAGGCGCCGGTGAGGACGACGAGGCGGTGGCGGCCGTGGCGGTTCTTCAGCGCCGTGCGCAGCAGGACCGCGGCGTCGGCGGCGCTTCCGGGGACGGGCAGGCGGGTGGTCTGGCGCGCCTTCCACGGGAGCAGGGCGGCGTGGTGCTCGGTCTCGAAGACGAAGACCTGGGTGTCGCGCGGCAGGGCGCGGGCCAGCAGGTTGAACGAGTCGGTGCTGTTGCGGGTGAAGACCACCTCGTCGCCGGGCCGGGCCCCGACGAAGGTCGCGACCTCCTCACGGGCCTGCTCGTACCAGGCGCTGGTCACCTTGGAGGCGTACCCGTTGCCGCGGTGCACGGAGGAGTAGGTGCGCAGGGCGCTGTCGACGGCGGCCTTGACGCTGACGAGCGACGGCGTCGAGGCGGCGTGGTCGAAGTTCGCGTAGTCGACCGGGCCGTTGAGCGTGGGCACCACCAGCCCGGCCGAGACCACGGCGGGCAGGTCCTCGGACCGGTGGACGGGCAGCTCGGCCGGCAGGGGCTCGACCGCACCGCCGAGCGGCAGCGAGGCCGGCGCGACCAGAGGCGGAACGGCCCGGAGGTGCTCACGGGCGTTCTCCCGAGCGTGGGCGAGGGGAGCGGTGCGGCGGAACGCGTGGTCCGGCGTGCTCTCGGGAGTGGTCGGTGGGGTGCTCGCGATCGACATGGAGGTCAGCTCCTGGGTCCGGTGGGACCCGGGCTGTGCTCGGGTCCGCGCTTGCCGGCTGCGGGTGCAGTCGACCCGGTCGTCACCCGGAGCACCCCACCGCGGTGGAGGGTTGCTGGTCAGCAAGCCGGGGCTGTGCGCTGACACTCATGACCTTGACGACGAAGGTAGCGGCGGTCGGGTCGTCCCTCCACCAGCCGGACGGACCTTCTCGCCATCTGAGACCTCGGGGGAGGTCGGGCGGAACGGTGGTGCAGGTGATCTGGCGGGACCGGCGCACCCCCTGCCCCCGATGTCCTGGTACGCCTGCACCGGCGACCTCCCCGAGGGGTGGTCGCCGGTGCGGGCCCCGCCAGACGCAGGCTCAGCGTGGCAGGGCCGCACCCGTCGCGTCGGGTGGACCGGCCCCTGCTGCCCGAACCGGGGGGACCCCTCCACCTGTTCGGGGGAGCGGGTCCGCCCCGAACGGCGCGGGTGACGGCTCCAGGTCGGCTCCAGGTCGGCGTCAGATCCGCCCACGTGGAACGCGTGTGACGCGTGTGTCCGGTGTGACCTTCGCGTAGCCTGCGGACCATGGCCACACGTCCGTCCACCCCGACGCGCACCTCCTCGGCTGGGCAGGCGCGCAAGGGCACCGCCACCCGCCCCGCCAACCGTCGCACCACCACGCCCCGCAAGAGCCCCGCCCGGGGTTCCCGCGGCAAGGCCAGCGGTGGCGGCCTACCCCTGCCGCTGCGTGCGGTCCGCGGCACGTGGATGGGTATGGCGCACGTGGCCGGTGGCGCGGTCCGCCGCGTCGGCAACGGGGCCCGCGACCTCGAGCCCGAGCACCGTCGCGACGGCGTCGGCTTCCTCCTCCTCGGCCTGGCCATCGTCGTGGCCGCCCGCGAGTGGTGGGCCCTCGAGGGCCCGGTCGGCGACGTCATCCACGCCGTCGTGGCCGGCACCTTCGGCCGGGTCGCGTACGCCGTGCCGCTCGCGCTGCTCTACCTCGGCGTCCGGCTGCTGCGCGCCCCCCAGGACGACGGCGCCAACTCGCGCATCGGGGTCGGCCTCGGCGCGCTCGCGTTCGCGGCGTCGGGCCTGGCCCACGTGGCGGCCGGCATCCCCACCCCGCCGGCGGGTGCCGAGGGCATGCGCGACGGCGGCGGCATCATCGGCTTCCTCGCCTCCAGCCCGCTCAAGGCGGCGGTCTCGGTCTACGGCACCGTGCCGATCCTGCTCATGCTCGGCTTCTTCGGTCTCCTCGTGATGACCGCGACCCCGGTCCACATGATCCCCGAGCGCCTCGCCGAGCTGCGCGACCACCTCCTGCACCGCGGGGTCGACGTCGACGAGCCGGTCGCCGAGGAGGCCGAGAAGCCCCGGCGCCGCCGCCGGGTGATCGAGCCCGAGGGCCCGTTCGACGGTGACGAGGCGTTCGAGAAGGCTGCGGTCGTCGTGCCCGAGGGCAAGGACGGCCTGCGTCCCGGGCAGAAGCGCCCGACCGCCCCGGGCGTCCTCGCCCCCGGTGCCACCGGTGCCACCAGTTCCACCAGCGCCGGCGCCTCGGGCGCCCCACCAGTGGTTCCCGCCCGCCAGGTCGCCGAGAAGGTCGCCCTCGAGGCGCCGCCGACGACCCCCCTGCCGCAGCGGGTGGAGCAGCTCGCCCTCGCCGGCGACATCACCTACACGCTGCCCGACAACGCCCTGCTCGAGCCCGGCTCGCCGCACAAGGCCCGCAGCGCCGCGAACGACCGCGTCGTCGAGTCCCTCACCCAGGTGCTCGACCAGTTCGACATCGACGCGCAGGTGACCGGCTTCAGCCGCGGCCCGACGGTCACGCGGTACGAGGTCGAGCTCGGCCCCGGCATCAAGGTCGAGCGGGTCACCGCCCTCTCGAAGAACATCGCGTACGCCGTCGCCTCGGCCGACGTCCGGATCCTCTCCCCGATCCCCGGCAAGTCCGCCATCGGCATCGAGATCCCCAACACCGACCGCGAGAAGGTCAGCCTCGGCGACGTCCTGCGCAGCCAGGCCGCCCGCGGCAACGACCACCCGATGGTCATGGGGGTCGGGAAGGACGTCGAGGGCGGCTACGTCATCGCCAACCTCGCCAAGATGCCGCACCTGCTTGTCGCGGGGGCCACCGGCGCCGGCAAGTCGAGCTTCGTCAACTCCATGATCACCTCGATCCTCATGCGTTCGACGCCCGACGAGGTCCGCATGGTGCTGGTGGACCCCAAGCGGGTGGAGCTCACGGCATACGAGGGGATCCCGCACCTCATCACCCCGATCATCACGAACCCCAAGAAGGCCGCCGAGGCCCTCCAGTGGGTCGTGCGGGAGATGGACACGCGCTACGACGACCTCGCCCAGTTCGGCTTCAAGCACGTCGACGACTTCAACAAGGCGGTCAAGGCCGGCAAGGTCAAGCCGCTGCCGGGCAGCCAGCGGGTCATCCACCCGTACCCGTACCTGCTCGTCATCGTCGACGAGCTCGCCGACCTGATGATGGTCGCCCCGCGTGACGTGGAGGAGTCGATCGTCCGCATCACCCAGCTCGCCCGGGCCGCCGGCATCCACCTCGTGCTGGCGACGCAGCGTCCGTCGGTCGACGTCGTGACCGGCCTGATCAAGGCCAACGTCCCGTCGCGGATGGCGTTCGCGACGTCGTCGCTCGCCGACAGCCGGGTCGTCCTCGACCAGCCCGGCGCCGAGAAGCTCATCGGCCAGGGCGACGCGCTGTTCCTGCCGATGGGCTCGAGCAAGACGATGCGCGTCCAGGGCGCCTGGGTCACCGAGTCCGAGATCCAGAACGTCGTCAAGGCGGTCACCGACCAGCTCAAGCCGAACTACCGCGACGACGTCACCGTCGTCGCCGCCAAGAAGCACGTCGACGACGACATCGGTGACGACCTCGACCTGCTGCTGCAGGCGACCGAGCTCGTCGTCACGACGCAGTTCGGGTCGACGTCGATGCTCCAGCGCAAGCTGCGCGTCGGGTTCGCCAAGGCCGGTCGCCTCATGGACCTGCTCGAGTCACGCGGCGTCGTCGGACCGTCCGAGGGTTCCAAGGCCCGCGACGTGCTGGTCAAGCCGGACGACCTGCCCACGACGCTCGCCCTCATGCGCGGCGACGAGGTCCCGGACGCCGAGCCGGTCTTCGACGGCCAGGCCCTGGCCGACGAGGCCGGGGGAGTGGAGCACACCGACGAGGTGCCGGTCGGCGCACCGGCGCCGTCGTACCGGCCCGGCTACGCCCCCGACGACCGCTACGACAACGACCCGGTGGCCGCGCAGTTCGCGGGCCGCGAGGAGGTCGAGGAGTCCGGCGACGCCTGGGAGCTCACCGGGCGCGACTGAGGTCCGTCGGAATGGATCTGGGGTGGGCCGGTGTTGCCCTCCTCGTGACCGCCGCGCCCCAGACCGTGACCGACGACCGTACCCAGACGCTTCCCCAGACCTCCGTCGACTCCTCCCGCTCCTCCGACGAGGCCATGCCCCCCGCCCCGACGGGTCGCGCCTACGTGCGGTTCGTCCTCGTCCTCGGCGCCCTCATCGCCATCGGGCCGCTGACCATCGACACCTACCTGCCGGCCCTGCCCTCGATCACGCGTGACCTCGCCGCGTCCGAGTCGGCCGTCCAGTTCACCCTCACCGGCATCCTGCTCGGTATGGGGCTCGGCCAGCTCCTCGTCGGCCCCCTCGCCGACGCGGTGGGCCGCCGCCGCCCCCTCATCGCCGGGCTCGCGCTGCACATCGCCGCGTCGATCTTCTGTGCGTTCGCGCCGAGCATCGAGCTGCTCACCGTGGGTCGTGTCCTCCAGGGCCTCGGCAACGCCGCGGTGGCCGTGGTCGCCATGGCCATGGTGCGCGACCAGTTCGCCGGCTCCGCCGCCGCGACGATGCTCTCGCGCCTGATGCTGGTCATGGGCCTCGCGCCGGTGCTCGCACCGACCCTCGGTGGCTTCATCCTCCAGCTCACCTCGTGGCGCGGGGTGTTCGTCCTGCTCGCGATCGCCGGGACGATGATGGTGACGCTCGCGTCGTTCGCCCTGCGCGAGACGCTGCCGCCGGCGCGTCGCCGCAAGCTCGCGTTCAAGCCCGTCGTGGCGACCTACGGGTCGCTGCTCAAGGACCGCACCTTCGTCGGGCTCGTCCTGATCAGCGGCCTGATGTTCGCCACGCTGTTCTCCTACATCGGTGGCTCGTCGTTCGTGCTGCAGGACATCTACGGCCTGAGCGTCGCGCAGTTCGGCCTGGTCTTCGGGATGAACTCGCTGGGCTTCCTGACCGGTTCGCAGCTCAACCCGTTCCTGCTCAAGCGGTTCGAGCCCCGCGTTCTGGTGCGTGCCGGGGTCACGATCGGTGCAGTGGCCGCCCTGCTGACGCTCGCGTCGGCCGCCACCGGCTTCGGGGGCCTGACCCTGATCCTCGTGCCGCTCTGGTTCATCCTGTTCGCCTGCGGCCTGACCCTGCCGAACACCCCGGCGCTGGCGCTCACCCGCCACGGCGAGGCGGCGGGCACGGCGGCTGCGCTGCTCGGTGCCTCGCAGTTCGTCATCGGTGGGGCTGCGGCTCCCCTGATCGGCGCCATGGGTTCGGGCTCGGCCGTGCCGATGACCCTGGTGATGGCCCTGACGGCCTCCCTGGCGCTGGTCGTCGCGACCCTGACCCTGCGCGGGCGGCTGGCTCCGGTGGACGCCACCGCCTGACCGGCGGCACCGCGCACAGCGCGCCCCACCTCGAGCGCTCGACCCCGTCCTCATCGGGTCGAGCGCTCAGGGTTCGGTGGAGAAGGGCCGGACCGCCGGGCCCGGCTCGTCGTCCGCGGCAGCCGCCGCGATGTGGGCCACCAGCGCAGCGAGCGGAGGCGGGACCTGCTCCGCCGTCGTCGCCGCGGCCAGGGCCTGCGCGACGAGCGCCTTGCGCCCCGACGTCGTCCCGGAGAACCGGCGCAGCTGGTCGGTGACCGGCCGACCCTCCCACGTGGGCTGGCGCCGGAACGTCACGAAGCGGTCCAAGAGCCGGAGCCGGTCGAGCACCTCGATGACACGCTCGACCCCCAGCGCCCGGATCAGCTCGTCCTCGAGGTCCTGGTCGCAGACGTGGAAGCCGAGTGCGGCCATGTCGTCGGCCGAGCCCACGGGGTGACCGATCGACGCCAGTGCACGGGCGAAGTAGCCGGCCTCCCCGACGTCGCAGAGCCCGAGGACGCGCAGCCGGGCAGGGGCGTCACCGTTGGCGTGCGCACTCTGCGCAACGAGGTCGACGAGGTGGCGTCGGATGTTGGTGACGCCACCCATGTCGACGAGGTCGAGCCGGTCCGGCTGCACGGTGACCGGCCGCACGCCCAGCAGCGCGCGCACTGCAGCGACGTCGCTCTGGCCCTCGAGCAGGACCACCACCCGGTGCCCGGACATGGCCGCCAGCATGCCAGCGCCGGGTCGAGGCCGCCGCCCGGTTCGAGCCCGGGTCCCCGGCGGTCAGGCACCCGCGGGCCCGGACATGGCCTCGCGCGGCGACCCCGCGTCATACCTCGAGTCGGTAGCCCTGACCGGGGTCGGTGACGAGGTAGCGCGGGTGGGTGGGGTCGGGTTCGAGCTTGCGCCGCAGCTGGTTGGCGTAGACGCGCAGGTAGTTGGACTCGCGGCCGTACCCGGGACCCCACACCTCGTGCAGCAGGTCCTTCTGCGAGACGAGGTGTCCCGGACGGCGGGCGAGGACCGCGAGCAGCCGCCACTCGGTCGGCGTGAGGCGCACGACGTCGCCGCCGATCGTGGCCGTGCGCTCGGCGAAGTCGAGGGCGAAGTGCTCGGTGCGCAGGGCGGGCGGGTGGTTCTCGTTCTCGCCGGCCCGCCGCAGGGCGGCGCGGACCCGCGCCTGGAACTCCTCCATGCCGAACGGCTTGGTGACGTAGTCGTCGGCGCCGACGTCGAGCGCCTCGACCTTGTCGGCGGAGTCGGTGCGGGCGGAGAGCACGATGACGGGAACGCTCGAGGTGGCCCGCAGCCGGCGCAGGACGTCGATGCCGTCGAGGTCGGGCAGGCCGAGGTCGAGGACGACGACGTCGGGGGAGCGCTCGGCGATCGACTGGAGGGCGGATCGGCCGTCGCCGACGGTCTCGACCTCGTACCCACGCGCCCGCAGGCTGATCGCCAGGGTGCGGCGCAGGTGGGGTTCGTCGTCGACGACCAGGACCACGCTCATGCGGGCATCCTGCCATCGGCGCGGGGGAGCTCGAGGACGATCGTCAGGCCGCCACCGGGGGTGTCCTCCGCGGCGATGGTGCCGTCCATGGTCTCCATCAGGCCACGGGCGACCGCCAGCCCGAGTCCGACGCCGGACCCGCGCGGTGCGTCGTCGAGGCGCTGGAACGGGGCGAAGATCGCCGCCTTCGAGGAGTCCGGGACGCCGGAACCCCGGTCGACGACCCTCACCTGGAGGTGGTGACCGGTGGCGTACGCCTTGACGACGACCTCCTGGCGGCCGCCCGAGTGGTGCAGGGCGTTCTCCACGACGTTGGCCACGACGCGGTCGAGGAGGACCTCGTCGTAGAGGGCCAGCGGGAGGTCGTCGGCGGCCAGGACCCGGACGCGGTCCGGTGCCGACACCGTCGACACGGTGCGCCGGATGGTCTCCACCACAGCGCCCTCGCTGACCTGCGCGGCGACCACGCCGCTCTGCAGCCGGGAGATGTCGAGGAGGTTGGCGACCAGGGTGGTGAGCCGGTCGGAGGACTCCTCGATCGTCTCGAGCAGGTCGGCCTCGTCCTGGGCGTCGAACGCCGCACCGGGCTGGCGCAACGTCGAGACCGCTGCCTTGATGCCGGCCAACGGGGTCCGCAGGTCGTGCGACACGGCGCTGAGCAGGGCGGTGCGGGCCCGGTTGTCGCGGGCCAGGGCCCCGGCCCGGCGGGCCTGCTCGGCGAGGTCGGCTCGCCGCAGGACGGCCTCGGCGTGCGCGGCGAACGCGGAGACGAGGCGGCGCTCGTCGGCGGCCAGGACCGGCCCGAACAGGGCCAGGGTCGTCGTGTCGTCGACCGGTGCCAGCACCGCGGCCCGGTCCAGCTGGTCCACGTCGAACCCCGGCAGCGCCGCGACCACCTGCCACGGCGCCCGCACCGAGGGTCGTCGCACGAGTCCGGCCGTCGTCAGGTGGAACAGGTCGGCGGCCTGCTCGAGCAGCGCGGTGAGCGGGTCCTGCTCGCCCAGCAGCGTCTGCGCCGAACGCTCGAGTGCGAGCGACTCGCGCTGGGCGAGGCGCGCGGCGGCAGCACGGCGGTCGCTGAGGTGGACCGCGGAGGCCACCGAGACGGCGACGACGAGGAAGACGACGACGGCAGCAGCGTTCTGGGGGTTGGTGATGGTCAACGTCCCCACCGGGTCGGTGAAGAACCAGTTGAGGCTGAGCGACCCCAGCAGGGCGGACACGACGGCCGGGCCGAGCCCTCCCGCCAGGGCGCAGCCGACGGTCAGGGCGAGGAACAGCAGCACCTCCAGCGGCAGGTCGTGCGACTCCCTGGTCGCGATGAGCAGGGCCGTCAGCACCACCGTGCCGAGGGTCGCGAGCAGCCAGCCCGCCAGCCGCCTGCGCCCCGCGAGCGCCCCACGGCCACGCCGGGACTGGCCGCGGTGGGCCTGCTCGTGGGTGACGATGACCGTGTCGATGTCGCCCCCCGCGCCCTCGACCACGTGGCTGCCGACCCCGCGGCCGCGCAGCGCCTGCCACCAGGTCCGTCGGGAGGCGCCGAGCACCACCTGGCGTGCGTTGACCCCTCGCGCGAAGTCGAGGATCGCGGCCGCCGCGTCGTCGCCGGCCACGGTGTGGAAGGTGCCGCCCAGCTCGGCGACCAGTGTCCGGATCTCGCCGATGCTCTCCAGCCGGGCGTCGATGAGGCCGTCGGCAGGGGTGACGTGGGCGACCACGAGCTCGCCGCCGGCGCCCCGCGCGGCGATCTGGGCGCCGCGCCGGACCAGTGCCGCCGACTCGGGCCCCCCGGTCACGGCGACGACGACGCGCTCGCGGGCCGGCCACGACGACGTGATCCCCTGGTCGCGCCGGTAGCGCTCGAGGCCCTCGTCGACGCGGTCGGCCAGCCAGAGCAGCGACAGCTCGCGCAGGGCGGTGAGGTTCCCCTCGCGGAAGTAGTTGGCCAGCGCGGCGTCCACCCGGTCGGGGCCGTAGATGTTGCCGTGGGCCATCCGTCGGCGCAAGGCGTGCGGCGACATGTCGACGAGCTCGATCTGGTCGGCCGTCCGCACCACCTCGTCCGGGACGGTCTCCTGCTGACGGATCCCCGTGATCGCCTCGACGACGTCGTTGAGCGACTCGAGGTGCTGGACGTTGACGGTGGAGACGACGTCGATGCCTGCGGCGAGCAGGTCGCGGACGTCCTCCCAGCGCTTGGCGTGCCGGCTGCCGGGGGCGTTGGTGTGCGCGAGCTCGTCGACGAGGACCACCTCGGGCCGGCGCTCGAGGACGGCATCGACGTCCATCTCGCGCAGCGTGCTGCCGCGGTGCACCACCTCGCGGGTCGGCACCACCTCGAGCCCGCCCAGGGCCTGGGCCGTGTGGGCGCGACCGTGCGTCTCGACCAGCCCCACCACGACGTCGGTGCCGCGTTCGGCCCGCCGGTGCCCCTCGGACAGCATCGCGACGGTCTTGCCCACCCCGGGGGCCGCGCCGAGGTAGATGCGCAGCCGGCCGGGGGTCATGACGACATTCTCGCGTCAACGGGGGGTCGAGGGGCCATCGCCGTGCCGTTCCTAGCCGGCGGCGCGGGCCAGCGCGAGGTTGAGCTCGAGGACGTTGACCCGTGGCTCGCCGAGGTACCCGAGGGTGCGCCCTTGGGTGTGCTTCGCCACCAGTGACGCCACCAGCTCCGTGCCCAGCCCGGTCGCCCTGGCGACGCGCGGCACCTGGAGCGCGGCGTACTCGGGCGAGATGTGGGGGTCGAGCCCGCTCGCCGAGGCGGTCAGGGCGTCGGCCGGTATGCCGCCTGCGCCCCGCGTGGTGCCCGCGGCACCGTCCGCCTGCGCCACCGTCGCTCGGCGTTCGGCGACCGCCTTGGCCTGGGCGTCGCTCGAGGCGGCGAGGTTGGAGCCGCCGCTGGTGTCGCCGGAGTAGTCGCTGGTGGACGGACGACCGTGGAACCACCGGTCGCCGGTGAAGGACTGTCCCAGCAGGGACGAGCCGACGACCTTCCCGTCGTGCTCGACGAGGGAGCCGTCCGCCCGGGCGCTCAGGCCGAGTCGGCCGACGCCGAACACGACGGCGGGGTAGACCACCCCGAGCAGGACGGTGAGGGCGAGCAGGAGCCGCAGCGCGGCGGCGTACTGGCGCGTGAGTGAGGTCATGCTGGTCAGCTCAATCCGGGGAGTTGGGACACGAGGAGGTCGATCACCTTGATGCCGACGAACGGTGCGACGACGCCGCCCAGGCCGTAGACGAGCAGGTTGCGGCGCAGCAGGTCGGCCGCGCCGCCGGGGCGGTAGTGCACGCCGCGCAGGGCGAGCGGCACGAGCGCGACGATGACCAGCGCGTTGAAGATGACGGCCGAGAGCATGGCCGACTGCGGCGACCCGAGACGCATGATGTTGAGGGCGTCGAGCCCGGGGAACAGCACGACGAACATGGCCGGGATGATCGCGAAGTACTTGGCGATGTCGTTGGCGATCGAGAACGTCGTCAGCGCTCCGCGCGTGATCAGCAGCTGCTTCCCGATGGCGACGACCTCGATGAGCTTGGTCGGGTCCGAGTCGAGGTCGACCATGTTGCCGGCCTCCTTGGCCGCCGACGTGCCCGTGTTCATGGCCAGTCCGACGTCGGCCTGGGCGAGGGCAGGCGCGTCGTTGGTGCCGTCGCCCGTCATCGCGACGAGCCGACCGCCCTCCTGCTCCTTGACGATGAGGGCCATCTTGTCCTCGGGTGTGGCCTCGGCGAGGAAGTCGTCGACCCCCGCCTCCGTGGCGATCGCCGCCGCAGTGAGCTTGTTGTCGCCGGTGATCATGACGGTGCGGATCCCCATGCGCCGCAACACCTCGAAGCGTTCCGCCATGCCCGGCTTCACGACGTCCTTAAGCCGGACGAGGCCGAGGACCCGTGGCGCCCGGCCGGCGGCAGCCAGGGCCACCACCAGCGGCGTGGCACCGTCCCCGGCGATGGCGTCGGCGAGCCGTCCGGTCTCGTCGGGAACTTCGCCCCCCTCCTGGGTGACCCACGCGGTGACTGCCGACGCCGCGCCCTTGCGGATGCGCGTCCCGTCGGGGAGGTCCACGCCGGACATGCGCGTCTGCGCCGTGAACTCCACGAACTCCGCTCCCTGCGAGGCGAGCACGTCCGCCGACGTCACACCCCCGAAGTGCTCCAGGGAGGTGGCCAGCTCGACGATGGAGCGCCCCTCGGGCGTCCCGTCCGCGAGCGACGACAGGTATGCCGCCTGTGCCAGTTCGCCGTCCGCCGCACCGCTGACCGGGGTGAGCTCGCTGGCGCGCCGGTTGCCCAGCGTGATCGTGCCGGTCTTGTCGAGCAGCAGCGTCGACACGTCGCCCGCCGCCTCGACGGCCCGGCCGGACATGGCCAGGACGTTGCGCTGGACGAGCCGGTCCATGCCGGCGATGCCGATGGCGGAGAGCAGGGCGCCGATCGTCGTCGGGATGAGGCAGACGAGCAGGGCAACCAGGACGATGACCTGTTGCAACCCGCCCGAGTACGACGCCAGCGGCTGGATCGCCATGACGGTGACGAGGAAGAGGATCGTCAAGGTGGTCAGCAGGACCGTGAGGGCGATCTCGTTGGGGGTCTTCTGCCGCGAGGCGCCCTCGACGAGCGCGATCATCCGGTCGATGAAGGTCTCGCCGGGACGGGACGTGATCCGCACGACGATGGCGTCGGAGAGCACCGTCGTGCCACCGGTGACGGCGCACCGGTCGCCGCCGGACTCACGGACCACCGGGGCGGACTCGCCCGTGATCGCCGACTCGTCGACCGTGGCGACGCCCTCGACGACGTCCCCGTCGCCCGGGATCACCTCACCGGCGACGACGCGCACCCGGTCGCCGATCCGCAGCGCCGTGCCGGGAACGGTCTCGGTGCCGCCATCCTCCCTGAGCCGGACCGCCAGGGTCTCCGTCCGCGTGGCCCGCAGGGTCGCGGCCTGGGCCCGGCCACGGCCCTCGGCGATGGCCTCCGCGGCGTTCGCGAACAGCACGGTGGCCCAGAGCCAGAAGGCGACGCCCCAGCCGAAGACCGAGGGGTCCAGGACCGCCAGGACCGTCGTGAGGACCGAGCCGATCCACACCACGAAGATCACCGGGGTCCGAACCAGGTGGCGGGGGTCGAGCTTGGTCACGGCCTGGGGGAGGGCCGCGAGGATGGTGGTGCGGTTCATGACAGGGCCTCCGCGAGGGGTCCGAGGGCGAGGGCGGGGAAGAAGGTCAGGCCGGCGAGGACCAGGGCGATGCCGACGAGCAGGCCGGTGAAGAGAGGTGTGTGGGTCGGCATGGTGCCGGCGGTCTCGGGCCGACGCCGTTGCGCTGCAAGGGAACCCGCCAGGCCGAGCACGAGCATCATCGGGACGAACCGACCGACGGCCATGCAGAAGGCGAGCGTCAGGTTGAACCAGGGGTTGTCGGCGGTGAGGCCGGCGAAGGCGCTGCCGTTGTTGTTGGCGGCCGACGCATACGCGTAGAGCACCTCGGTCAACCCGTGCGGCCCGCTCGCGAGCATGGTGCTCCGGGGGCCGTCCATGGACAGGGCCGCGCCGGTGAACCCCAGGACGAGGACGGGCATCACGAGCGAGTACAGCGCTGCCATCGTGATCTCGCGCCGGCCGATGGTCTTGCCCAGGTACTCGGGGGTACGACCCACCATGAGCCCTGCGACGAACACGGACAGGATCGCGATGACGACGATGCCGTAGAGGCCCGAGCCGACTCCGCCGGGCGAGACCTCGCCGAGCAGCATGTTGGTGAGGACCACCCCTCCGCCGAGCGGGCTGTAGGACTCGTGCAGCGAGTTGACCGCACCGGTGGAGGTGCTCGTCGTCGCCGCGCCGAACAGGGCCGAGGCCCAGACGCCGAACCGCTGCTCCTTGCCCTCCATCGAACCCGTCGACGCGGAGGCGGCAGCGACCTCGGCCCAGGTGGTCAGCGCGACGCCCGCGCCGAACAGCACTGAGGCGAAGCCGAGCAGGGCGCGTCCCTGTCGGCGGTCGCCCACCATGATCCCGAACGCGCGGGGGAGGGCGAACGGCACGACGAGCAGGAGGAAGACCTCGAAGAGGTTGGTGAAGGGGTTGGGGTTCTCGAACGGGTGGGCGGAGTTGGCGTTGAAGTACCCGCCACCGTTGGTCCCGAGCTCTTTGATGGCTTCCTGCGAGGCGACCAGGCCTCCGCGGATGACCTGCTCCGCGCCGGAGAGGCCGGTCACGGTGGACGGCGCTGCCAGGTTCTGGACGACCCCGCCGACGAGGAGGACGACGGCGGCGAGCACGGCGCCGGGCAGGAGGACGCGGACCGTACCGCGCACCAGGTCGACCCAGAAGTTGCCGATGCGCCCCGTCCCGTCGCGCAGCAGCGCCCGGGTCAGGGCGATGCAGACCGCGAGGCCCACGGCGGCGGACACGAAGTTCTGGATGGTGAGCCCGAGCGTCTGCACGAGGGGCGTCACACCCGCCTCCCCGGCGTAGCTCTGCCAGTTCGTGTTGGTCACGAAGGACACCGCGGTGTTGACGGCGGTCGTCACCCCCATGCCGTCCGATCCCTGGCGCAGGGGCAGTGAGGTCTGCAGGAGGATCAGGCCGAGCAGGAGGACGAAGCCCACCACGCTCACGGCACCCACGCTCACGGCATACGCGCGCCATCCCTGCTCACGTTCGGGGTCCACTCCGGCGACGCGGTAGAGCACCCGCTCCACCCGCCAGTGCCGGGTGTCGGTGAAAACCTTCGCGATCCACGTCCCGAGCGGGACGCAGACCACGACGAGGGCGACCACCAGGGTCAGGAGGGACAGCAGCCCGGCTGCTGCCTCGGACATCAGAACCGCTCCGGGCGGACGAGCGCGTAGACCAGGTAGGCCAGCAGCGCGAGGCCGAGCAGGGCGGCGACGAGGTTCTCGATCACGGTGTCAGTCAAGGTCGCCCGACCGGGGCACCTCCTCGCGTTGACGGCGCCTTGACTGGCGTTGACGCGATCTTGACGGGCGGACCCTAGGGTGGTCGCCATGCGCGACTGGTTGAACGCCGTCAAGAGCCACCCGAGCGGGGTCCTGCTCGCGGCGCAGCTCCTCGAGGTGCTCGCCTACCCGTTCGCCGGCGACACCCCGCTCGGCCGGACCGTCATCGGCCTCTTCGGCGTCCTCGTCCTGGCCGTGGCCGTGTACGCCGTGCGTGCCACGCCGGCGCTCACCTGGGTGGCCGTGGTGCTCGGCGTGCCCGTCGTCGCACTGACGATCGCCGAGGGGTTCGTCCCGGGGAACCAGCAGGTGGTCCTGTGGTCCTCCCTGCTGCACGCGGCGTTCTACGGCTACACGGGGTACGGGCTGATCCGCTACCTGTTCGACGACTCGTGGGTCACCCGCGACGAGATCTTCGCCGTCGGAGCCAACTTCACCGTCGTGTCGTGGATGTTCGCCTACCTGTTCATGGCCGTGCAGGTCGTCTGGCCGGGGTCCTTCATCGCCTTCCAGGGCGAGGGCCACCGGACCTTCCTGGAGCTGCTCTACCTGTCGTTCGCCAACCTCACGAGCGTCGGGCTGTCCGACGTCACCGCGGTCCTGCCCCACGCCCGCTCGGTCGTCATCATCGAGCAGGTCGCGGGCGTCATGTACGTCGCGCTGATCATCGCCCGGGTCGTCGGGCTGACCATCACCCGCTGGCGCAACTAGGCGCGGACCCCGTCGAGCTCGGCGATGGTGGCCAGGCTCGGGCCGCGCTCCGCCTGCAACCGCCGAGCGCCTTCCTCCGCCTCGCCCAGCACCCGGACGATGTTGCCGCTCGTGAGCTTTCCGAGGTCGTCGTCGGACCACCCGCGGTCCGCGAGGGCCTCGAGGAGGGCGGGGTAGCAGCTGACGTCCTCGAGGCCGTCAGGCAGCTGACCGACGCCGTCGTAGTCGCCACCGACCCCGACGTGGTCGACGCCTGCCACCTCGCGGATGTGCTCGCAGTGGCGCACGACGTCCTGGAGGGTGGCCCCCGGCGCGGGTGACGTCCGTCGGACGTAGTCCTTGCCCCAGGCCTCGAAGGCCGGACCATCGGCCTGGGTGACGCCTGCCTCCGCCGCCGCGGCGACGGCTTCGGCCTGCCAGGCCGCGGCGTCGGGGTTCACGAACTTGGGCACGAAGGTGACCATGCAGACCCCGCGGTTGTCGCGCAGTGACTCCAGCACGTCGTCGGGGGCGTTGCGCGGACTGTCGGCCACCGCCCTGGCGGAGGAGTGGCTGAAGATCGCCGGCACCTCGGCGACCCGGAGGGCGTCGCGCATCGTGCCGGGGGACACGTGGGAGAGGTCGACGAGCATGCCGATGCGGTTCATCTCGCGCACCACCTCGACCCCGAACGCCGACAGGCCGCCGAGGACGGGTGCGTCCGTGGCCGAGTCGGCCCAGGGCACGTTGCTGTTGTGCGTCAGCGTCATGTAGCGCACCCCCAGCACGTGCAGCATCCGCAGCGTCGCCAGCGAGCTGTTGATCGAGTGACCGCCCTCGGCGCCGAGCAGCGAGGCGATCCGCCCGGACCCCCAGGCGGCCGTGATGTCGTCCGCGGTCCGGGCGAACGCGAGGTCGGCGCCATACCGGGCCACCATCTGGTGACCCGCGTCGATCTGCTCCAGCGTGGCGCTCACGGCGTCGTCTCCCGAGAGCTCGGCGGGCACGAACACCGACCAGAACTGGCCGCCCACCCCACCGGCCCGCAGGCGGGGCAGGTCGGTGTGGGTCGGCGTGCCGCCGGCAGCGAGGTCGAGGCGGTCGAAGTCGTAGCCCACCTGCTCGCGGGCCTCCCACAGGAGGTCGTTGTGCCCGTCGATGACGGGGTGCTGGCGCAGCACGGCGGCGACGCGGTCGGCGGTGGTCGTCACGGCGGTCATGGCGCCCACGCTACTCACCGTAGAGTGGGCGCCATGAGTTCGACCGAGCAGCGCAGCGTGGCCCTGGTGACCCTGGGGTGCACCCGCAACGAGGTCGACTCGGAGGAGCTGGCCGGCCGGCTCGCCGCCGAGGGGTGGCTCCTCGTCGACGACGCGGACGACGCCGACGTCGCAGTGGTGAACACCTGCGGGTTCGTCGAGCAGGCCAAGAAGGACTCCATCGACGTGCTCCTCGAAGCCTCTGCGCGCAAGGGCCACTCGAAGACCCAGAAGGTCGTCGCGGTCGGGTGCCTGGCCGAGCGGTACGGCAAGCAGCTGGCGGCCGAGCTGCCCGAGGCCGACGCGGTGCTCGGCTTCGACTCCTACGCCGACATGTCCAGCCACCTGCGCGCGATCCTCGACGGCAACGCCCCCGAGTCGCACACCCCCGGTGACCGCCGACGCCTGCTGCCCCTGTCGCCCGTGCAGCGCCAGGCCGGTTCGGTCGGAGTCGCGCTGCCCGGTCACGGTGGGCCCTCCGGCCCTGCCGTGTCCACCGCTGCTGCCGTGCCGTCCCAGGACGGCACGTCGCCCGAGCAGGTCGCCCCCAGCGAACCGGTCGACGTCACCATCGAGGGTCCGGTGCCGGCCTCCGGCCCGCGCGTCATCCGCGCCCGCCTCGACGGCCGCCCGTGGGCGCCGCTGAAGATCGCCAGCGGTTGCGACCGGCGCTGTGCGTTCTGCGCCATCCCGTCGTTCCGTGGGGCCTTCGTCTCGCGCCGACCGATGGACATCGTGGCGGAGGCCCGCTGGCTGGGGGAGCGCGGCGTCAAGGAGCTCTTCCTCGTCAGCGAGAACTCCACGTCCTACGGCAAGGACCTCGGCGACATCGGCCTGCTCGAGAAGCTGCTCCCCGAGCTCACCGCCGTGCCCGGCATCGAGCGGGTCCGTGTCTCCTACCTCCAGCCCGCCGAGATCCGCCCCGACCTGCTCGACGCGATGGCGTCGATCCCCGGCGTGGTCCCGTACTTCGACATCAGCTTCCAGCACGCCTCGGCCACCCTCCTGCGCTCGATGCGCCGGTTCGGTGGGCGGGAGGCGTTCCTCGGCCTGATCGACGAGGTCCGCGCGCGGGCGCCGAAGGCCGGCATCCGCAGCAACGTCATCGTCGGGTTCCCGGGTGAGACCGAGGCCGACCTCGACGAGCTCGAGGCGTTCCTCGTGGCCGCGCGGCTCGACGTCGTCGGTGTGTTCGGCTACTCCGACGAGGACGGCACCGAGGCGGAGACCTACGGCGACAAGCTGCCCGAGCACGTCGTCGCCGAGCGCGTGTCACGGTTCACCGCCCTGATCGAGGAGCTCAACCTCCAGCGCGCCGAGGAGCGGATCGGTGAGACGGTCGACGTGCTCGTCGAGTCGGTCCCGAGCGGAGACCTCGGCGACGGTGACGACGACGAGCCGATGGTGGTCGGTCGCGCGGTGCACCAGGGTCCGGACGTGGACGGCGTCACCCTGCTCGCGCCGGAGGACTGGCCCGGCCTGGCCGTCGGCGACATCGTGCACGCGGTGGTGGTGGCAACCGAGGGCATCGACCTCGTGGCAGAGCCGGCATGAGCGAGTCGGCCCCGCTGCCGGACCCGATGACCGAGCCGGTCTCGACGCCGACACCGAGCGCCTGGAACATCGCGAACGCCCTGACGGTCTCGCGGATCCTGCTCGTGCCCGTCTACGGCTGGCTGCTGCTCGCCGGCAGCGGCCACAACCCGACGATGCGGTGGTGGGCGGCTGCCGTGTTCGTCATCGCCACGGCGACCGATCGGGTGGACGGCGACATCGCCCGCAGCCGGGGGCTCATCACCAACTTCGGCAAGATCGCCGACCCCATCGCCGACAAGGCGCTGATGAGCATGGCGTTCATCGGCCTCGCCTCCCTCGGTGACCTCCCGTGGTGGATGACCCTGGTCGTGCTGGTCCGCGAGTGGGGCGTCACCGCGATGCGCTTCGTCGTGATCCGCCACGGTGTCATGCCCGCCGGGCGCGGCGGCAAGGTCAAGACGGCCCTGCAGAGCCTGGGCCTGACCCTGTTCACCCTGCCGCTGTCCACGTTCCCCGGCTCCGACGTCTGGCACCTCGTGGCGTGGCTGGTGCTGGGCCTGGCCGTGCTCGTCACCGTCGTCACCGGGCTCGACATCGCCTACAAGGCCCACCGCCTGCGCCAGACCAGCGAACGTGCTGCCATGAAGCGCGCCGCCCGGGCCGCCCGACGCCGATGACCGGGGCGGGGTCGGCCGCGGACGTCGTCGCTGCGCTGCGCGCGGCCGGGACGACCGTCGCCACCGCCGAGTCGCTCACCGGTGGCCTGGTCGCCGCGGCCCTCACCGACGTGCCCGGAGCCTCCGCCGTGGTCCGCGGCGGGGTGGTGAGCTACGCGACCGACGTCAAGGCGTCCGTCTTGGGTGTCGACCCGGCCGTCCTCGCCGAGGGTGGCGCCGTCCAGGACAGGGTGGCCCGCGAGATGGCGCTGGGTGTCGCCCGCGTGTGTGGCGCCGACCTCGGCGTCGCGACGACCGGCGTGGCCGGACCCGATCCGCAGGACGGCCGCCCGGTGGGGACGGTCTTCGTCGCGGTCGCCCGGGCCGGTCAGGAGCTCGACCGCGTCGAGGTGCGCGAGCTCGCCCTGACGGGCGACCGTGCGGGGATCAGGGCTGCGACCGTCGCCGCCGCCCTCGCCCTCGTGAGCGAGATCATGGGCAGGTCGGCGGACGTGGACGGCGCGTCGGGGTGGACGCGTGGGGTCGGTGGGGCGGAAGATTCCGGCCGTGCCCGTCGTTGACCCGTGCGAACCTCGTGATTCCCGAATCCTGCGCGCGCAGCGTCAGGGCTGCGGGGTACCGTGGTCCCGTACCCGTCCCGGTGACGACCAGCTGAAGGAGGCGTCATGATCCTGCTCCGTCGCGAACTCGGTGACGTCCTCCGTGAGCAGCGCCAGTCCCAGGGCCGCACGCTCCGCGAGGTGTCTGCCGCGGCCTCGGTGTCGCTGGGGTACCTCAGCGAGGTCGAGCGCGGTGAGAAGGAAGCCTCGTCCGAGCTGTTGTCGTCGATCTGTGGCGCCCTGCACCTGCCCCTGTCCGAGGTCCTCGGCCAGGTCTCCGAGCGGGTCGCCGAGACCGAGGCGCTGACCGCTCCGGTGTCGCTGCCGCTGCCGGCCACCGCGCTGGTCTCGGCCTCCGCCGCCTGACGCACCCGTCCGCGGGGACGACGAGCGGCCGCCTCCCGAGGTCGTGGTGGGTGCTCTCTGCCTGTCCGTCGAGCACGTCGGCTCCACGTCGGTTCCGGGGCTGTCCGCCAAGCCCGTCATCGACATCCTGCTGCTCGGACCCGATTCGGACGAGTGAGCCCCCGTGCCGGTCCTCGAGGCGTTGGGTTGCACGCTGCGCATCCGCGAGCCCGACTGGCTGGAGCACCGGGTCCTCTCCCGGCGTCGTGAGAGCGGGGCCCCGTTCGAGTGAACCTGCACATCTCCTCGCCCGGGGCAGCCGACGCGGAGGTCGCCCGGATGCGCCGCCTCCGGGACTGGCTGCGCGGCCACCCCGACGACCGTGAGCGGTATGCCGCGACCAAGCGCGATCCGGCGACCCGCCGGTGGCGGTACGTCCAGGACTACGCCGACGCCAAGACGGAGGTCGTCGAGTCGATCCTGCGTCGCGCGGGCGCGCCCGATGCTCCCCGAGGGCCTCCGCCCGCCAGGAGGATCAGGCGCGGCGGTACGGCGTGGCCCGACCGCCCGACGACCCCATGGGGCGCTGTGGTCGCCCGTCGTCCGTCGGTCCGAGACCGCCCTGACAGCTCGGGCAGTAGAACATCGTGCGCTCCTGCGGCGCCTGTCCGATCATCGCGACCCGGATGCCGGTGCCGCAGCGTCGGCAGGGCCGTCCGGACCGGGCGTGGACGAAGCTCTCCTCCCCCCGCCGCCGAACCCCGGTGCTCGACTGCACGGCGTGGTGGCGGGCGGTGTCAAGGAGCCGGTGGGCCCGGTCCACGAGACGTTCGACGACGTCGGCCTGCAGGTCGGCGGCCGCGGTCCACGGATGCACCTTCTCCATGAACAGGCTCTCCGAGGCCCACAGCGTGCCGACCCCGGCGAGGTTGCGCTGGTCGAGCAGGGCGGCCCCGATGGTGGTGGGGGAGGAGCGCAGGTTCGAGACCGCCACGACGGCGTCCCAGTCCGGCCCCAGGACATCGGGCCCGAGGTGGCCCACGACGTCCGACTCACGACTGGTGGGCAGCAGTTCGAGCACGCCGAGACGCAGCCCCAGTGCCGTCCACTGGTGCGTGCCGACGGCAGCCCGCAGGTCGGCCCTGCGCAGCCAGCGTCCGTTGTCCGCGGGCGCCTCGACGCGCCACTGTCCCTCCATGCGCAGGTGCGAGTGCATCGTGACGCCGTTGTCGAGCCGGTGCAGGACGTGCTTGCCACGGCTGACCACCTCGGTGGTCGTCGCGCCACGGAAGTCGGTCGTGGCGATCTCCGGGAACCGCACGTCCCAGAGCGTGATCTCCTGACCCGCCACCGCCCGGTGCAACCGCGTCGCCGTGCGCCAGACCGTGTCGCCCTCAGGCACGCACGGACCCGTTCACGAGAGCGGTGGCCAAGGAGGTGACGACGCCGATGCGCCCACCAGCGGAACGGCTCATCGCCGCAACCGCAGCCCGCGAGGGGTGGCGTGGAAGCCGGCGTTGGCCAGGGCCGCCACGAGCGGGTGCTCGGACCCGAGCAGGGCCCCGCCGTCGGCCTTCTCGACCGTCAGTCGGCCGAGGGCACCTTCCCGTACCGCGAGGGCCAGCGCGTCGGCTGCTCCCTGGAGGCGCATCGGGTCGTCGGTCCAGGACAGGAGCGTCTTGCCACCGCGCTCGACGTAGAGCACCAGCTCGCCGTCGACGAGCACCACCAGGGCTCCGGCCTTGCGACCGGGCTGGTGACCCTTGCGGCCTCCGGCTGACCCGCGGGCGGCCTTGCCCGCCTCGCTGTCGGCCGGGTCGTCCTCGTCCCGGGTGACGCGGTCGGGCCATGGGAGGGCAGCGCCGTAGGCGTTGGCAGGGTCGGTCGCAGCGAGCACCAGGGCGGGACCCTGCTGCTCGTCGGGGTCGCCGCCCGGCTGCCGTGCACCCGCACGGATCCGGTCGATGGCCCCGGTCGTCGAGAACTGGGCCGCACCCAGGGACTCGACGAAGTACCCGCGCCGCACCCGCCCGGACTCCTCCGCAGCAGCCAGCACCCGGTAGACCCCGGCGAACCCGCCGGGGACGTCCTCGGCGACGACCGAACCCCGGGTGACGACGCCGTACCGGTCGAGGAGCACCTCGGCGGTGGCGTAGGCCCGCACCGTCGCATCGCCCTCGGTCTCGGGGAGCAGCGACCAGCGCCCGGCGCCGGCCGGTGGGCCGGAACGGGCCGGCAGGGACGGACGACCCAGGCCGCGTCGTCCCGACAGGGTGCCCAGCGAACCCTGCCGCCCGGCATACCGCGAGGAACGGGGACCGGACGTGCTGCGGCGGTGGGCCGTGCGGCCGCCGGAGAGCAGCGCCCGGAGCGGAGCGATGGTGTCACCGCTCAGGTGCCCCGCCCAGACCAGCGCCCAGAGGTCGGTGAGCACCTGCTCGTCGTCGGTGCTGCCGACGGCGTCGGAGAGGGTACGGAAGAAGTAGGCGCCGCCCCCCGACAGCGCCTCGACCATGGCTTGCTGCGACTCGCTCAGGGACTCGTCCCCAGGCGGGGGCATCGTGAGGTGCGCCGTGTCGGCGAGGTGGAGGGAGACCCAGCCGTCGTCGCCGGGGAGCGACCCGTGGCCGCGCCACAGCACCTCGCCGCTGCTGGTCAGCTCGTCGAGCAGGGCCGCGGTGTACCCGGCCACGCGGGTCGGCAGGACGAGGGTCTCCAGTGCGCTCGCCGGGAGCACCGCACCGGCGAGCTGCTCCACGGCGCGGATGAGTCCGTCGCGACCGCGCAACCCACCACCGACGCCCTGCCACTGCGGCAGGAACCGCGCGAGCTCGACCGTCGCGACCGGCTCGACCTCGGCGCGCAGCGCTGCCAGCGACCGCCGGCGCAGCATCCGCAGCACCTCGGCGTCGCAGTAGTCCAGGCCGTGCCGGCCGCCGCCGTTCTCCAGCGGGAGCAGCTCACCCTCGACGACGCGGCCGGAGGCCACGAGCCGGCGCAGGGTGTCGAGCGCGACGGCTGGTCCCACGCCCCACCACGCGGCGACCGTGGACACCGGGAACGGGCCGTGGGTGCGGGCGAACCGGGCGACGAGGTCACCGAGCGGGTCGGGGACTGGCTCGAGGAAGGCCTGGGGGACGCCCACGGGCAGCGAGGCGCCGAGGGCGTCGCGAAGTCGACCGGCGTCCTCGATGGCGGCCCAGCGCTCCTCGCCGGCAACACGGACCCGGATCAGGCGGCGCGCACCCTCGAGGTCCACGAGCCAGCCGCCGATGTCCTTGTGGGACAGGGCCTCCTGCGACCGACGCTGGATCTCGGACAACGACAGGGGACCGAGCACGCGGAGCAGGTCGGCGATGTCCTCGGCGTCCCGGCAGGCGCGCTCGGGCACGAGGCGCTGGAGCTCGTTCTCGGTGCGGGTGACCTGCTCGGGGTCGAGCAGGTCGCGCAGCGACAGGCCCTCACCCCGCCCGAGCAGCTCGGCGAGCAGGGTGGGGTCGAGGGACAGGGCGGCTGCGCGCTTCTCCGCCAGGGGCGAGTCACCCTCGTAGAGGAACTGCGCGACGTACCCGAACATCAGGGACCGGGCGAACGGCGAGGGCTGGCGCGACTCGACGTCGACGAGGGTGACCTCGCGCGACTCGACGGCCTTCATCAGGGTCTCGAGCCCGGGCACGTCGAACACGTCCTGGACGCACTCGCGCACGGTCTCGAGGATGATCGGGAACGAGGCGTACTGGCTGGCGACCTCGAGCAGCTGGGCGGCTCGTTGACGCTGCTGCCACAACGGTTGGCGGCGGTCGGGGCGACGTCGGGGGAGCAGCAGGGCACGCGACGCGCACTCGCGGAACCGGGCGGCGAACAGGGCCGACCCGCCGATCTCCGAGGTGACGCGGTCGTGCACCTCGTCAGGGTCGAGGCGCACCAGCTCCATCAGCTCGGCGCCGACCCCGCGCCCGTCCTCGAACTCGAGGTCGGGCAGCCGGAACACGATCCCGTCGTCACCGTGCATCGCCTGCACGTCGACGCCGAACCGCTCACGCATCCGCGCCGAGACGCACAGCGCCCACGGAGCGTGCACCTGGCCGCCGAACGGCGAGTGGACCGCGACCCGCCAGTCGCCGATCTCGTCGCGGAAGCGCTCAACGACGATCGTGCGGTCGTCGGGGACGTGGCCGGTGGCCTCCTTCTGCTCACGCAGGTAGGCGAGCAGGTTGTCGGTGGCCCACTCGTCGAGGCCGGCAGCGGTGACGCGCTCCCTGGCCTTGGCGTCGCTCAGGCCCACCACCTCGCGGACGAACGCCCCCACGGCCCGACCGAGCTCGGCCGGACGACCGAGCTGGTCGCCCTTCCAGAACGGGAGCTTGCCCGGCATCCCGGGGGCCGGGGTGACGAGCACCCGGTCGTGGGTGATGTCCTCGATCCGCCAGGTGGACGTGCCGAGGGTGAAGACGTCGCCGACGCGCGACTCGTACACCATCTCCTCGTCGAGCTCGCCCACGCGCCGACCGGCACCCTCGGACGAGGCGAGGAACACGGCATACAGGCCGCGGTCGGGGATGGTGCCGCCGGAGGTGACGGCGAGGCGCTGGGCGCCGGGGCGCCCGCTGAGGACACCGGTGACGCGGTCCCAGACGATGCGCGGTCGCAGCTCGGCGAACTCGTCGCTGGGGTAGCGGCCGGACAGCATGTCGAGGACCGACTCGAGGATCGAGCGCGGCAGCGACGAGAACGGTGTGGCTCCGCGCACGACCTTCTCGAGGTCGTCGACGGTCCAGTCGTCGAGGGCGCACATGGCCACGATCTGCTGGGCCAGGACGTCGACGGGGTTCGCCGGGACGCGCAGGGACTCGATGGCGCCCGCCCGCATGCGTTCCACGACGACCGCCGTCTGGACCAGGTCGCCGCGGAACTTCGGGAACAACACGCCCCGGGAGACCGCTCCGACCTGGTGACCGGCCCGACCCACGCGTTGCAGCCCGCTGGCCACCGACGGTGGGGACTCGACCTGCACGACGAGGTCGACCGCACCCATGTCGATGCCGAGCTCGAGGCTCGAGGTCGCGACGACGGCCGGGAGGCGACCCGCCTTGAGGTCCTCCTCGATGAGCGCCCGGTGCTCCTTGCTCACCGACCCGTGGTGGGCGCGGGCGAGCACGGCCGGGGCCCCGTTCGTCGAACCGGCCTGGGCCATCATCTGGGCCGGGGTGCGGGACCCGGCAGCTCCTCGACGCTGCTCCGCCGCCGACGGGGCGGTGGTCGCAGCGCCCGTGAGCTCGCTCCCCGACTCCTCGGCCTCCGCGCGCTCCGCGGCGACCTTCTCGAGGCGTTCCTCCCAGATCTCGTTGAGGCGGCTGGTGAGCCGCTCGGCGAGGCGGCGCGAGTTGGAGAACACCAGGGTCGAGCGGTGCGAGGCGATGAGGTCGACGATCCGCTCCTCGACGTGCGGCCAGATCGAGGCGCGGCGCTCGCCACCCGCCGCGGGCCCGGAGAGGTCGTCCTCGATCACCTCGCCCAGGCTGGACATGTCGGCGATGGGCACGACGACGTCGAGGTCCCACTCCTTGGTCGACGGCGGTCGCACGATCTCCACCGGCCGGCCACCGGCGAGGTAGCGGGCGACCTCCTCGACGGGCTCGACCGTGGCGGACAGCCCGATCCGCTGGGCGGGTGCGTCCAGGAGGGCGTCGAGCCGCTCGAGGGTCAGGGCGAGGTGGGCGCCGCGCTTGGTGCCCGCGACGGCGTGCACCTCGTCGAGGATCACCGTCTCCACACCGGCGAGGGCCTCGCGAGCCTGCGAGGTGAGGATGAGGAACAACGACTCGGGCGTCGTGATGAGCACGTCGCTCGGGGTGCGGGCGAACGCGCGCCGCTCGTTGGCCGGGGTGTCGCCGGAGCGCACCGCCACCGTGATGTCGGGCTGCGGGAGGCCGAGCCGGGTGGCCGCGTGACCGATGCCGACCAGGGGTGAGCGCAGGTTGCGCTCGACGTCGACGGCGAGGGCCTTCATGGGGGAGATGTAGAGGACGCGGCAGCGCTTGAGCTTCTCCGGCGGTGGCGGGGTGCTCGCCAGCCGGTCCAGCGCCCACAGGAACGCCGACAACGTCTTGCCCGAACCGGTGGGGGCCACGACGAGGGCGTGCTGCCCCGAGCTGATCGCCTCCCAGGCCCCTGCCTGCGCCGCGGTGGGCTCGCTGAAGGAACCGCGGAACCACTCCGCGGTGGCGGGGGAGAAGCGCTCGAGGACGTCGGAAGCCATGTGCTGGACAGCCTGCCACGGGCCACCGACACCTGCTGCCGGCCGGCCCGTGGGACAACCCTCGCCGCCCCCGCGGCGTCCTACTGTGTGTGGCGAGCGGTCGCCATACGTGACCGAGGACGAGGGGGACGGCATGCGGGTGCGGCGCACGGCGACGGTGCTGGTTGCGGGTGTGGTGAGCGGCGTGGTGGCGCTGGCGGGAAGCGGTCCGGCCACGGCTGCGACGGTGCCGACGCGGTCGGCACCGGCCCAGGAGGTCTTCGCCCGGATGACCACGGCCCAACGGGTGGGTCAGCTGTTCATGGTCGGGACGCCCGCCACGGGGGTCAGCTCGGCAGTCTCCTCGGCCATCGCGAACCAGCACGTGGGCTCGGTCATCCTCACCGGGCGCAGCACGGCCGGCGTCACGGCCACGAGGTCCGTCACCAACGCCCTGCAGTCGCGGGCCACCGCTGCAGCCACGGCCGGCGTTCCGCTCGCCGTCGCCACCGACCAGGAGGGCGGTCTCGTGCAGGTGCTCAAGGGCACCGGGTTCTCCGCGATGCCCAGCGCCCTGGACCAGGGCCGCTCGACCGCGACGGCTCTCAAGGCCTCGGCGACGACCTGGGGGCGGCAGCTCGCCTCGGCAGGCGTCAACGTGAACCTGGGGCCGGTCGCCGACACGGTCCCGAGCGCGGCGTTCGCCCCGCACAACGCCCCCATCGGCGCGTTCGACCGCGAGTACGGCTACACCCCGGCGACGGTGGGCTCCCACGCGGCCGGGTTCGCAGCGGGGATGCGTGCTGCCGGGGTGATGCCGACGGCGAAGCACTTCCCCGGTCTCGGCCGGGTCACCGCCAACACGGACACGACCGCGAACGTCAAGGACACGACGACGACACGCACCGATCCGTACGTCGCGCCGTTCCGCACCACCGCCGCGGGTGGGGCCGAGTTCCTCATGACCTCCTCGGCGATCTACACCAGGATCGACGCCAGCCGGCCCGCGGTGTTCTCGCCCACGGTCGTCACGGGCATGGTGCGCCACGACCTGGGATTCGAGGGCGTCGTGATCTCCGACGACCTCGGGCACGCCCAGGCGGTGGGTGCCTGGACCCTGGGGCAGCGGGCGGTCGACTTCATCCTGGCCGGCGGCGACATGGTGCTCACCGTCGATGCCGCCCAGGCCCCCGCGATGGTGTCGGCGGTGCTGGCCAGGACGTCGTCGGACTCCTCCTTCCGGGCCCTGGTGGACACGGCGGCCCTGAGGGTCCTCACGGTCAAGCAGCGGATGGGCCTGCTGCGCCCCACCGGGGCGGTCCGGGCGACCGACGTCGACGAGGACGCCGGCTCGGACGTCGTCGGGCGGGCCACGGACGGCTCGCTGCGCCTGCTCCGCGGCGACGACCGTGGGGGCTGGAAGGCCGTGACGGCACCGGCCGCGCCGTCGTTCGCCGCCGCCGACCTCCTGCTGAGCGCGGGTGACCTCGACGGCGACGGCCACACCGACCTGCTGGCACGGCGTTCGTCCGACGGTGCACTCCTGTTCCACCGGGGCACGGGACGGGGCGGCTTCGGTTCCGGCACGGTCATCGGCACGGGGTGGAGCAGCCTCACGGCGATCGTCGCGCCCGGTGACGTCAGTGGTGACGGCCGTCCCGACCTGCTGGCCCGCGACGCCTCCGGCGCCCTGCGCCTCTATCGCTTCGGTACGGGCGCCAGGTTCCTGCCCGGGACCACCGTCATCGGCACGGGGTGGGGCGGCCTGGACCGCATCCTCGCCGTGGGTGACTTCGACCGTGACGGCCACGCCGACCTCGTGGCACGGCTCGCCTCCGACGGCAGCCTCCGGCTCTACCGGGGGACAGGGGCGAGCGGGTTCCACTCCGCGGTGACCATCGGCAGCGGCTGGGGTGGCTTCGACACCCTCGTCGGTCCCGGGGACCTCGACGGGGACGGCCTCTCCGACGTGCTCGCACGCCGGCCCTCGGGCGCCCTCAGCCTCTACCGCGGGACGAGGTCGGGCCTGCGGCCGGGCACGCCGGCAGGGACCGCCGCGGGGCTGGCCCTCTTCGGCTGACGGCGGGGGTGCCTAGACTCGCGACGTGCGACTGAGCAAGTTCTGGGACCTGATGAACGACGAGTTCGGCGAGGGCTACGCCAGCTCCCTCGCCCGGCACCACGTGCTGGGCGTGCTCGGTGACCGCACGGCGCTCGAGGCGATCGAGGCGGGCGAGAGCCCGCGCAACGTCTGGGCGGCGATCTGCGACGCCATGGACGTGCCCGAGGCGCGTCGCCTCGGGGTGGAGCGGAAGCCCGCGCGGTGACGTCCGGGCGCACCGCGGTCGGGCCGCTCGTCCTCGCCCCCATGGCGGGCGGGCCGAGCACGGTGGCCCTCGCCGCGGCTGCCGCAGAGGGCGGCGTGTTCCCGTTCCTCGCCGGGGCCTACCTCGCTCCCGACCGCCTCGCCACCGACCTCGACGAGCTGCGCGACGCGTCGCCGCACCCGTTCGGGGTCAACGTCTTCGCGCCGTCCCCCGACCATCCCTCGATGCTCGAGGACGCCCACCGGTATGCCGCGCTGCTGGCTCCGTGGGCCGCCTCTGCCGGGGTGCGGCTGGGGGTGCCGCGGTACGACGACGACGCCTTCGCGGCGAAGGTCGACCTCCTCGTCGAGGCGGCCCCGGCGGTCGTGAGCTTCGCGTTCGGGTGGCCACCGGCCGAGGTGGTCGAGCGGCTGCAGGCGGTCGGCACGTTGGTGTGGGTGACCGTGAACGACCCCGCCGAGGCGGACTGGGCCCGCGAGCTCGGGGTCGACGGCCTCGTCGCGCAGGGCTGGGAGGCCGGGGGCCACCGAGGTGGGCCGGTCGACGCCGGCGAGCCGCAGCCCCTGGTCCGCGACCTCGTGACAGCCCTGGTGGCCCGGACCGACCTGCCCGTCGTCGCGACGGGAGGGGTGGTCGACGGCCGCGGAGCGGCCGACCTGCTGGCCCTGGGCGCATCCGCGGTGGCCCTGGGCACTGCGTTCCTCGCCTGCCCGGAAGCGGGTACGGCGCCGGTTCACGTGCACGCCCTGACCCACCGCGACGGCACCGTGGTCACTCGGGCGTTCACCGGTCGCAGCGCGCGGGCCCTCGCCACCACGTGGACGGACCTGTTCACCGAGGCCGCCCCCGCGGCATACCCGCACGTGCACCACGTGACCGCACCGTTGCGGGCGCACGGGAAGGCGACGGGGGAGGCCGAGCTCGTCCACCTGTGGGCGGGCACCGGGCACCGGCAGGTCCGGCCGCTGCCGGCGGCCGAGCTGGCTCGCACCCTCGTCGCCGAGCTCGAAGGGGCGCGCGACCCGAAAACCCGGTGAGCGGTGTCGGGGGACCTCGCTAGGTTGGGGCGAGTGAGTGGTGACGACGAGATCCTGCTGCGGGCGCGAGGGCTGACCAAGACGTTCGGGGACTTCACGGCGGTCGACGGGATCGACTTCGCGGTGCGCAAGGGGGAGTGCTTCGGGTTCCTCGGCCCGAACGGTGCCGGCAAGAGCTCGACGATGCGCATGGTCGGCTGCGTCTCGCCGGTGACCAGCGGTGAGCTGAGGCTGTTCGACCTCGACCCGGCCACGGACGGTCCGGCGATCCGCGCTCGCCTCGGCAGCTGCCCGCAGCGCGACACCCTCGACGAGGAGCTCACCGTCCAGGAGAACCTCTGGATCTACGGGCGGTACTTCGGCCTGTCCCGCAAGGAGGTCCGGTCCCGCGCGACCGAGTTGCTCGACTTCGCCCAGCTCACCGAGCGGGCCGGTGACAAGGTCGAGCCGCTCTCCGGCGGCATGAAGCGCCGACTCACCATCGCGCGCTCCCTCATCAACTCACCCGAGATCCTGCTGCTCGACGAGCCGACCACCGGGCTTGATCCCCAGGCCCGACACGTGTTGTGGGACAGGCTGTTCCGGCTCAAGCGGTCGGGGGTGACGCTCGTCCTCACGACCCACTACATGGACGAGGCCGAGCAGCTGTGCGACCGCCTCGTCGTCATGGACCACGGTCGGATCGTCGCCGAGGGGTCGCCGCGCCAGCTCATCGACGAGCACTCGACCCGCGAGGTGCTCGAGCTGCGGTTCGACGCCGACGACCACCACGGCCACGCCGACGCGGTCGCGGGGATCGGCGACCGCGTCGAGGTGCTGCCCGACCGGTTGCTCGTCTACGCCGACGACGGTGATGCCGCTGCCGCCCAGGTGCACGCCCGCGGCGTCCAGCCGCTCTCGTCCCTGGTCCGGCGCTCGACGCTCGAGGACGTGTTCCTCACCCTGACCGGGCGGACGCTGGTGGACTGATGGCCCTCGACGACCCGGTGACCCGTGACGACGCGCTCAGCCGCTCCACCCGCGGCCTGCGCGAACCCCTGTCGGCGACCGAGCGCGTCCTCGCCGTCGTCGGCTACCACGCGACCGTCTACTCGCGGACGTGGCGCGGCAGCATCATCTCCCGGCTCCTGTCGCCCGTGCTCTTCATGCTGTCCATGGGCATCGGCCTGGGCGCGCTGGTCGACGACCGGGCCGGGGGCATCGACGGCCGCCCCTACCTGCACTTCGTCGTCCCGGGCATCGTCGCCACGCAGACGATGTGGGTGGCGTGGAGCGAGTCGAGCTACCAGGTCCTCGGCTACATCAAGTGGAACATGGGGTACCACGCGCAGCTGGCGACGCCGCTGCGCGTGCGCGACGTCCTGGCCGGCCACTTCCTCGCGATCACCGGTCACCTGGTGGTGGCGACGACGCTGTTCATGGCGGTGGCCGCGCTGTTCGGCGGGTTCGACTCCTGGTGGGCGGTGGGGTGCCTGCCGATCGGGGTGCTCACCGGGTTGGCCTTCACGACACCGATCTTCGCGTTCACGGCGACCCAGGAGGGTGACAACGGCTTCAACATCCTCTACCGCTGGATCATCACCCCCCTCATGCTCTTCTCCGGCACGTTCTTCCCCGTCGACCAGCTCCCGGGGTGGATGCAGCCGGTCGCCTGGGTGACGCCGCTGTGGCACGGCGTCGAGGCCTGCCGGGCGGTGGCCGGGGGCTCGGTCGCGGTCCTGCCGTTCGTGGGCCACCTGCTCGTGCTGCTCGCGTATGCCGCCGCGGGCTGGCTCCTCGCCGAACGCACCTTCACGCGGAGGTTGGCCTCATGACGACGACGCGCACGACCCGACCCGCGCGACCCGGCGGCCGTCCCGGAGGTGTCGGGCGGCTGGCCCGCGCGCTGCCCCTGCCCGCGGGTGCGGGACTCGCGCGGATGCTCGTCGAGCGCAACATCACCTCGTTCCGACACGGTTGGATCGCGCTCGTCACCGGCTTCGCCGAGCCCGTGTTCTACCTGTTCTCCCTCGGCATCGGCATCGGCGCCCTGGTCCGCACCGTGACGACCGACTCGGGGATGACCGTCACCTACCCGCAGTTCGTCGCCCCGGCCCTGCTGGCCGCCTCGGCGATGAACGGCGCGGTCATGGACTCGACGTTCAACGTCTTCTTCAAGCTCAAGTACGCCAAGCTCTACGACGCAGTCCTCGCCACGCCCATGGGGCCGCGGGACGTCGCCGTGGGCGAGATCAGCTGGTCGCTCATCCGCGGCGGGATGTACTCCGCCGCGTTCCTCGTCGTGGCCCTCCTCGCCGGTGCGGTGCGGTCGTGGTGGGCCCTGCTCGCCCTGCCGGCCGCGATCTTCATCGGCTTCGCGTTCGCGGCCGTGGGGATGTTCGCGACGACGTTCATGCGCTCGTGGGTCGACTTCGACTACATCACCCTGGCGATCCAGCCGATGTTCCTGTTCTCGGCGACCTTCTTCCCCCTGTCGACCTATCCCGACGCCCTGCAGTGGTTCGTGCGCCTCACCCCGCTCTACCACGGGGTCGCGCTGGAGCGCGCCCTCATGCTCGGCGACGTCGGCTGGGGCGTGCTGGCCCACGTCGGCTACCTCGTGGTCCTCGGGGTCCTCGGTGTCGTGGGGGCCTCCCGGCGGCTCGAGCGCCTGCTGCTGTCCTGAGCTCGTCACGGGAGGGCGGCCTCGCGGGGCCGACCTCGACGCCTAGCATCGGCGCATGGACGAACCCGTGGACCAGGCCTCGGACGTGGTGCGTTCGGCGCCCTTCGCCGACCTCGACCGGCTCACGGCCTACGGGCTGTGGGCGCTGCGCTCGGAGGTCTTCGTCGTCGAGCAGGACTGTCCCTACCTCGACCTCGACGGCCGCGACCTCGCACCCCGCACGCGTCACCTCTGGATCGACCGGGCCGGTGCACCGGTGGCGACCCTGCGGGTGCTCGACGACGAGGCCGACGGTGGCGCCCTGCGCATCGGCAGGGTGGCGACGGCCCGCGCCTGGCGCGGCCGCGGCCTCGCCGCCCGTCTCGTCACTGCAGTCCTGGACGGGGCGGGGGAGCGGGACGTGGTGCTCGACGCCCAGTCCCACCTCGTCGACTGGTATGCCGCCTTCGGGTTCGTGCCGAGCGGGCGAGGGTTCGTCGAGGACGGCATCCCGCACACGCCGATGCGGCGGGTCGGCGGCTAGTCCGGAGGTCGGTCCTGCTCCTGGTTCTCGACCGGAGGGTCTTCGCCTCCCGGGCGGACGGCCACCGCGATGACCACGAAGGCGGCGAGGGCGAGCAGGGCGTACGGCACCCCATACAGCGGGAAGCCCCCGCGCCTGAGCAGGCGCCAGTAGGCGACGACCGTGCCGGCTGCCGCGAACGACCAGCCGACCAGCAGGAGGCGTCCCAGCACGCTGGGCCGCACCACGGTGGTCAGCAGCGGGGCGAGCACGACGAGGACGATCATCTCGATGTCGTGGGCGGCGTTCCCCGGCTGGGAGCTGCCCACGTTCGCCGCGGCCACCCGCACGAAGGGGACGGCTGCGAGGAGCCCGACCACCCCCGTCAGGGCGGCGCTGCTCCACGCGGGCGGCGCCACCACCAGGGAGTGCTCGCGGCGGAGGATGACGAGGGCCCCGGCCCCGACGACCACGAGGCCGATGAGGCCGCCGAACTCGAGGAAGAACCCTGCACCGAGGTTGGCGGTGCCCTCGGCGTGCCAGATGCGCGGAAGGTCCCACACGCCCCAGAGGGCAGCCGTCGCCGCGCCGGTGACCAGGGCAGGTCCGACGTGCGTCCACCGGTGCAGCCGCAGGGTGAGGATGCCGCCGGCCAGGCCGACGAAGCCGGGGAACAACCAGGCCCACACGAGGTCGGGCTCCACCAGGGCCTGCGTACCACCCGTGAACCGCACCGCGAAGGTCGCGACGATGGCACTCCCCGAGCTCACGACCGCTGCGCGTCCGACGGCCCGAGCCCGCGGCGACGGGGCAGCCGGGGACGGCCCTGTTCCTGCGCCGCCGGGGGCGCGGAGTCGACCCAGGAGCGCCGTCACCCCCCCGGCCAGGGTCGTCAGGCAGCCCGCCAGGGCGACCCAGATCCCGACGTCGACCTCGCTCGACCCCAGGTCGGAGGACACGTCGAGGATCATCACCAGGGCGACCGCCGCTGCGACCGCTGCGGCTGACACCACCCAGCGCCAGGGCGCGAAGAGTGCGCGGAGGTACAGGGTGCCGAGCGCCACGACGATGCCGACCGCACCCACGACGAGGAGGACCGTGGACAGCCGCGGGTCGAACGCGTGCGCGTCGTCGCCGCGGACGAAGTACGGCAGGAGGGCGGAGAGCAGCGTCAGGGCGCCACCGGTGAGGGCCGTCCGACCGGCCGAGACCCGCTGGCGGGCCGCGCGTGGGTCGTGCGCCGCCGACCCCGCCGACTCCGCGACCGACCCGGTGACCACTGGCGTGACCGACCCGGTGACCACTGGCGTGGCGGACGGGGTGGCCAAGGGGGCGGGGGACGGGGTGGCCCTGGCGGTGGCGGCGCGCCGCTCCGTCCGTGGAGCGGCGGGGGCCCGTGCCGGGGTGGCCGGGGGCGCGGTGTCCTCGGGTCGGGAGTCGTCCCGCGGCGGGGACTCAGTCACGGTCTCGGTCACAGGCGTCGGCACCGTCGGGTGACCCGGGTCGAGAGCGGCGCGGGCCGCGTCGGCCACGTAGGACGTGTCGGAGCGCGCGATGGCCTCCAGCGCCTCGCGGGCACCCAGGGAGACACCCGGGTCGACGTTCGCGAGGCGCGCCCGCAGCTCACCGACCGCTCCCAGCCGGGTGTACATGTTGTCGTCCTCCACGGCCGCCCGGAGGTCCGGTGGCAGGGGGACCGCCCGGACCCGCTTGCGCCGGCTCCTCGCGACGTAGAGCTCGCCCTGGAGCTCGATGTCCCGGCTGGGCGTCTGGTTCGGGTTCTGCGCTCGGACCTGGTCGAACACGTAGTCGTAGAGCTCGTTCAGCGAGACCAGACCGTCCTCGTCCCGGTCGGCGGCGCCGGTGCTGAGGCCCTGGACCAGCGCGGCGGTGAACACCGACGGCTGGACCTGGTCGTCGGTGGCCAGCGCGCTGCCCTCGAACGCGTACTCCATCGCGCTGGACGCGGTGATGACCGCGCGGCCGCGGCCGCCGCCCAGCTTCCCGGCGGGGAAGCTGTCGAGCACGTTCGCCGGGCCGGCGGCCCGGACCGCGACCCCTTCCCCGAAGGCGCCGCCGTAGCAGCAGTCGAGGAACAGCACGATGCTGCGAGCCCTGGATCCCCGCATGCACCGCTGGACGAAGTCGGCGGAGACGGCGGTGGACGCCAGCCGGTCCGGGCGGGTGTTGGTCGCGGCGAGGAACAGCTCCCCGGAGTCGCTCTTGAGTCCGTGGCCGGAGAAGTGCAGGAGGAGCAGGTCCTCGGGCCGTCCTTCCGCGAACAGGTCCTCCACCTGGGCCTGCACGGCGTGGGAGGGCGCGTTGTGCACGACGCGGACCTCGAACCCCCCGACCTGGGGATCGCCCAGCACGGCGGCCAGCGCCTCCTCGTCCGCCGCGGGGGCCTGCAACCGGCTCAGCCCGGTGTGCTCGAACTCGTCGCTCGCGACGATCAGGGCGGTGCGTCGGCCGTCCACGACGGCGCCTTCCCTGCGTGGCGGGCCAGGAAGAGGGACACCAACCGGTCGTTCTCGGCCGGGGTCGCGCCGGACAGCTCGAGGACGTCACCCTCGAGCTCGAGGTGGATGCTGCGCGGCGCCTCGTGCCCCCGGTCGAGCCAGGCCCGGACCGCCGCGACCAGGGCGGTGAGGCCGCCGGACCCCATGAGGGCCACGACGAGGGTGCTAACGGTGGGGGCGTCGACACCGCGGGCGCCGGGAGGAGCGTGCTGCGGCGGGCCGGGGCGCACGTCCGCGCCGTCGAGCTGCCCGAGCTCGTCACGCAACAGCCGGGCGAGCTGGTCGAGACGGGCCCGGTCGGACCCGGCTTCGGCCAGCGTCAGGTGCACCGTGGGCTCCATCGGCCCGCCTCCTGGCTCGTGTTCCCTGCACCACCGATGCTACTGCTGCCGACCCGCGGCGTGTCGCGCGTGTCGTGTCGGACTTCGAACAGATGTTCGGTATGTTCGTCCACAGGTGGAACCCCCGCAGGACCACCGTCCACAGGCCGCAGACCGGCCCGGGACGGCTGTCGGTGGAGACACCTAGCGTCTGACCCGACAGCAGCTGACAGCGACCGGGTCGAAGGCAGGCGCGCCCGACTCGACATGGAAAGAAGGAACGGTGGCCAAGATGTCCGGTGGCAACACTGCAACAGTGGACCAGAAGGCGAAGTCGCTCGACTCCGTCATGGGGCAGATCGAGAAGAACTTCGGCAAGGGCGCCGTGATGCGCCTCGGCGACGACGTCCGTCCGCCCATCGACGTGATCCCCACGGGGTCGATCGCGCTCGACGTGGCCCTCGGTATCGGCGGGCTCCCGCGCGGTCGGGTCGTGGAGATCTACGGGCCGGAGTCCTCCGGCAAGACGACCGTCGCCCTGCACGCCGTGGCCAGTGCCCAGCGGGCCGGTGGCATCGCGGCGTTCATCGACGCCGAGCACGCCCTCGACCCCGACTACGCCAAGAAGCTCGGTGTCGACACCGACGCCCTCCTCGTCAGCCAGCCCGACACGGGCGAGCAGGCGCTCGAGATCGCCGACATGCTGATCCGCTCCGGCGCCATCGACATCATCGTCATCGACTCGGTCGCAGCCCTCGTGCCGCGCGCCGAGATCGAGGGCGAGATGGGCGACAGCCACGTGGGCCTGCAGGCGCGCCTGATGTCCCAGGCCCTGCGCAAGCTCACCGGTGCCCTGAACACCACCGGCACCACGGCGATCTTCATCAACCAGCTCCGCGAGAAGATCGGCGTCATGTTCGGCTCGCCCGAGACGACCACGGGTGGCAAGGCGCTGAAGTTCTACGCCTCGGTCCGCCTGGACGTCCGCCGCATCGAGACGCTCAAGGACGGCAGCGAGCCCGTCGGCAACCGCACCCGCGTCAAGGTCGTCAAGAACAAGGTGGCCCCGCCGTTCAAGCAGGCCGAGTTCGACATCCTCTACGGGCAGGGCATCTCCCGCGAAGGTGGCCTCATCGACATGGGTGTCGAGCACGGCTTCGTCCGCAAGGCCGGCGCCTGGTACACCTACGAGGGCGACCAGCTCGGCCAGGGCAAGGAGAACGCGCGCCAGTTCCTCAAGGACAACCCCGACCTCGGCAACGAGATCGAGAAGAAGGTCAAGGAGAAGCTCGGCATCGGACCGCAGGTCGACAAGCCTGCCGACGCGATCCCCGAGGTCCCGGTCGAGTTCTGAGCCGCGGCTCACCCGACCGACGACTGAACCCGCATGACTGATCGACACGCTGCGGCAAGGGCTGCCCTCGAGGCCGCCCTTGCCGCAGCGTCGTCCGGCCCGGCAGCACCCGAGCCCGCCCGCCGCCCGCGCCGCTCGAAGGCCTGGCAACCCATCCCCGGTGACCCCGAGAGCGACCTGCAGACCCGCGACTCCGAGCCGGATGCCCACGACGTCGCCCGCCAGATCGTGCTGCGACAGCTGGCCATGGCGCCACGGAGCCGCAAGCAGCTGCGCGACAAGCTCAAGCAGCGGGAGTGCCCCGACGACGTCGCCGAGGCCGTGCTCGACCGGATGACCGAGGTCGGCCTGATCGACGACGAGGCGTTCGCAGGCATGCTGGTGCGGTCGCAGCAGGCCGGTCGTGGACTGGCCAAGCGCGCCCTGGCCCGCGAGCTGCGGACCAAGGGTGTCGACGACGAGACCGCCCGAGCCACGCTCGACGCGATCGACCCGAATGCCGAGCGCGACCAGGCCGAGCGCCTCGTCGCCAAGAAGCTGCGCTCCATGCACGGGCTCGACGTGCTCGTGCAGAAGCGCCGACTGGCCGGGATGCTGGCCCGCAAGGGGTACCCGGCCGACCTGTCGATGGCCGTCATCCGCGACGCCCTGGCGCAGGCGCAGGAGCACCAACGCGACTGAGTGACCAGGTCCTGCGAGTGGGCGGACAGGTCCGCGCACGCACCTAGGCTGCAGTCGTGGAGCCCCTGCCGCACGTCCGACCGAGCCAAGCTCGGTCGAGCCTGGCTCGGCGTGCCCGGGCCTACCTGGTCGATGCCGCCGACGCCGCGCGTTCCGAGCAGGCCAACCGCCACCTGGCCAACCTGCTCGCCCTCATCGCAGGCACGCTGAACTCCGTCGGCTTCGTCGCGGTCTCGGTCTACACCTCGCACATGACCGGGCTCACCGCATCGGTGGCCGACCACCTCGTGCTCGGGGCCTACTCGGTGGTCGGGGTGGGGCTGTTGGCGATCGGGTCTTTCGTCCTCGGGGCGATGGCCTGCGCCGTCCTGTTCAACTGGGGCCGTCGTCGCGGGTTGCGGGGGAGGTACGCGAACGTCCTGGTCGTCGAGGCCCTGCTCGTGCTCGTCTTCGGTGGTGCGGCCGACCTGCTGGTGTGGCGCCACCGCACCATGGTGTTCGTGGCCGTGCTCTGCTTCACCATGGGCCTGCAGAACGCCATCATCACCAAGATCTCGCAGGCCCAGATCCGGACCACGCACGTGACCGGCATGGTCACCGACATCGGGATCGAGCTCGGCAAGCTCGTCTACCGCAGCCGGCGCGCCGGGCTGGAGCCGGTGCGGGCCGACCTGTCGAAGCTGTCGATGCTCTCGGTGCTCGTCGGACTGTTCTTCGTCGGCGGGCTCGTCGGTGCAGCGGGCTACCTCGCGATCGGCTTTCCCGTGCTGCTCGTCCCGGCCGTGGTGCTGCTCGCGGTGGCCCTGCCACCCGTCCTGGCCGACCTGCGCCGCATCCGCAGCTGACCGCCCGTCGTCAACCGGCCACCGGGGGAGCCCACGCCGTGGACATGGGGGAGCGCGACGCCCGGGAACGCCGGCACCACGTACCCTTGCCGGTGCGATGACCACACAGACGACGCAGAAGACCTACGACGTGCGCACCCACGGGTGCCAGATGAACGTGCACGACTCCGAGCGCCTCGCCGGCCTGCTCGAGACGGCCGGGTACGTCGACGTCAACAGCGTGCCCGCGGGCGAGCGCCCGTCCGCTGCGGACGTGGTCGTGTTCAACACCTGCGCCGTGCGCGAGAACGCCGACAACAAGCTGTACGGCAACCTCGGCCAGCTGCGACCCGAGAAGACCGCGAACCCCGACATGCAGATCGCGGTCGGTGGGTGCATGGCCCAGAAGGACCGCGCCACCATCGTCGAGCGCGCGCCCTGGGTGGACGTCGTGTTCGGCACCCACAACATCGGCAGCCTCCCGGCGCTGCTCGAGCGGGCCCGCCACAACCGCGAGGCGCAGGTCGAGATCCTCGAGAGCCTCGAGGTCTTCCCGTCGACGCTGCCGACGCGGCGTGACTCCGCCTACGCCGGCTGGGTCTCGATCTCGGTGGGCTGCAACAACACCTGCACGTTCTGCATCGTCCCGAGCCTGCGCGGCAAGGAGGCCGACCGCCGTCCGGGCGACGTCCTCGCCGAGGTGAAGGCGCTCGTCGAGCAGGGCGTCGTCGAGGTGACGCTGCTCGGCCAGAACGTCAACACCTACGGCGTGGAGTTCGGCGACCGGCTGGCGTTCGGCAAGCTCCTGCGGGCCTGTGGCGAGATCGAGGGCCTGGAGCGGGTGCGCTTCACGAGCCCTCACCCGGCTGCGTTCACCGACGACGTCATCGCCGCGATGGCCGAGACCCCCAACGTCATGCCCAGCCTGCACATGCCCCTGCAGTCGGGGTCCGACCGCGTCCTCAAGGAGATGCGCCGCTCCTACCGCAGCGCCAAGTTCCTCGGCATCCTGGACAAGGTCCGCGCGCAGATCCCGGACGCCGCGATCACCACGGACATCATCGTCGGCTTCCCGGGCGAGACCGAGGCCGACTTCGAGGAGACCCTGCGCGTCGTGCGCGAGTCACGGTTCTCGAGCGCGTTCACGTTCCAGTACTCCATCCGCCCCGGCACGCCGGCCGCGACCATGCCCGACCAGCTGCCGAAGGCCGTGGTGCAGGAGCGCTACATGCGCCTGCTCGCCGTGCAGGAGGAGGTCTCCTGGGCGGAGAACCGTCGCCTCGAGGGCCGTGAGGTCGAGGTGCTCGTGGCGACCGGCGAAGGTCGCAAGGACACCGCGACCCACCGCCTCTCCGGCCGTGCACGCGACAACCGCCTGGTCCACTTCGCCGTGCCCGAGGGTGCCGAACGCCCCCGCCCGGGCGACCTGGTCACCGTCGGGGTCACGTATGGCGCCCCGCACCACCTCGTCGCCGACGCCGCCCTGGAGGGGGGCGCCTGGTTGGTGCGCCGCACCGCCGGTGGCGACGCGTGGGCCGCGCTGCAGGACTCCCCGGTGCCCGGGAAGCCGGCGGTCTCGCTCGGCATGCCCAGCGTCGGCCGACCCGCCGCGGCACCCGCACCCGCCTGCGGCTGACGATCTGGAAGACTCCTGCGCATGACGATCCGGCCCATCGTGATCCTCGGGGAGCCCGTGCTCCACCGACGTGCCGAACCCGTGACGGCGTTCGACGCAGACCTCGCCGAGCTCATCTCCGACATGTTCGAGACCATGGACGCCGCGAACGGTGTCGGCCTCGCGGCTCCGCAGATCGGAGTCGGGCTGCGGGTGTTCACCTGGCAGATGGACAACGACGACGACGTCCCGACGCGGGGCGTGATCGTCAACCCGTTCGTCAGCCCGAGCAAGCCGGCCCAGGAGGACCCCGACCCGCACGAGGAGGTGGAGGGCTGCCTCTCGGTACCGGGGGAGAGCTTCCCGCTCAAGCGGGGTGAGCTCGCCACGGTGACCGGGTTCGACGGCGAGGGCAACGAGATCGCGTTCGAGGCCTCGGGATGGTTCGCGCGGTGCATGCAGCACGAGTACGACCACCTCAACGGTTTCCTCTACCTCGACCGGCTCAACGACAAGTGGGGCAAGAAGGCGCGCAAGGCCACGAAGAAGGCCGGCTGGGGCAAGCCGGGCAGCAGCTGGATGCCCGGGGTCGACCCGGACCCCTTCGGCCACGACGCACCCGACGACCACGACCTGTGACGTCGTACCGGTGACGCGACCCCTGGTCGTCGCTGTCGTCGGCGCCACGGCGACCGGCAAGTCCGACCTCGGCCTCGACCTGGCCGAAGCCCTCGGCGGCGAGGTCGTCAACGCGGACGCCAGCCAGCTCTACCGGGGGATGGACATCGGCACGGCCAAGCTGGCTCCGACCGAGCGGCGCGGCATACCCCACCACCAGCTGGACGTCCTCGAGGTGACCGACGAGGCCTCGGTGGCGGCGTACCAGGCGTCGGCGCGCGAGGACCTCGCCGCGATCCAGTCGCGTAGCCACCACCCGGTCGTCGTGGGCGGGTCGGGGCTGTACGTCCGGGCGGCGCTCGACGTCCTCGAGATCCCTCCGACCGATCCGGCAGTGCGCGCGCGGCTCGAGGCGCAAGCGGCAGAGCTCGGTGCCGCCGCGATGGCCGAGCGACTGCGTGCCGTGGATCCCGTGGCGATGCAACAGATCGAGCCCAACAACGTCCGCCGTATGGTGCGCGCGCTCGAGGTCGTGGAGCTCACCGGACGGCCGTTCTCGGCGACGATGCCGCGGCGTGAGTTCGTGCAGCCCACCGTGGTCGTGGGCCTGAGGGTGGCCCGTCCCGAGCTCGACGCCCGCATCGCCACGCGCGTGGACGCCATGTGGGAGCACGGTCTGCTCGACGAGGTGCGGGACCTCGCCCGGGTCGGGCTCCGGGAGGGTCGGACCGCGTCACGGGCCCTGGGGTACGCCCAGGCGCTCGCCGAGCTCGACGGCCGGCTCGACGGCGCCCAGGCGAGGGAGGAGACCGTCACGCTCACCCGCCGGTTCGCGCGCCGCCAGGAGTCGTGGTTCGGTCCGGACCACCGGATCCACTGGCTCGACGCCGGGATCGCGGACCGCGAGGACCTCACGGCGCGGGCGCTGGCCGCGGTACGGGCGGCGATCAGGGACAATGGTGGGCATGGCTGACCAGACCCCCTTCACCAAGGGACACGGGACCGAGAACGACTTCGTCCTCGTGCCCGACCTCGAGGGGGCCCGCCCGATCACCGCCGAGCAGGCCGCCCGGCTCGCCGACCGCCGCGCCGGCATCGGTGGCGACGGGGTCATCCGGGTGGTCCCGACGTCGTTCGCCTCCGAACCCGAGGTGCTCTCCCAGGCGGGTGCCGCCCGGTGGTTCATGGACTACCGCAACGCCGACGGCAGCATCGCCGAGATGTGCGGCAACGGCACCCGCGTGTTCGCCGCCTACCTGCGTCGCGAAGGCCTGGAGACGGCTGACGAGTTCGCCATCGCGACCCGTGCCGGGGTGAAGGTCGTCCGGTTCGAGCGACCCGACCTCATCGCCGTCGACCTCGGCACGTGGCGCCTCGCCCAGCCGCAGATCGCGGACGCCGAGGGGTTCGACGCCCTGGTGCACCTCGACGGACACGAACCGCTGTCGGCCCTGACGCTCGACCTCGGCAACCCGCACACCGTCGTGGCCCTGCCCGAGGCGGTCGACCTCGACGCGCTCGACCTGTTCCACGGGCCCGTGGTCAACCCGGAGCCGGAGCACGGCACGAACATCGAGTTCGTCCGGCCCATGGGAGCCGGGCACATCCGGATGCGGGTGCATGAGCGCGGCGTCGGGGAGACCCGCTCGTGCGGCACCGGCGCGGCGGCAGCAGCCCTCGCGACCCGTTTCTGGGCCGGCGACCGGGGCGACTCGTGGACGGTCGACGTCCCCGGCGGCCGCCTCCAGGTACGGATGCTGCCGGACCGTCACGTCGAGCTCGCCGGACCGGCGCTGCTCGTGGCCGACGGCACCACCTCGCTGGTCTAGCCTCGCCGCTCGGGCAGCCGCGGCCCTGATCGCGTCCGGGGACGGGTGCTCTCAGGCGGTGCGGCGGACCTCGAGGACCCGGAAGCCCTTGTCGAGGGCGAAGCGCCCCACCACATACGCGTCGGCAGGGAGCTGCTCACCGAGCCACTTCTGGAGCGAGTCCGAGCCGAGGTTCTTCTGCACGACGAGGTAGGCGGCGCCGCCCACCGCCAGGCGGGGGAGCCACGTGAGCAGCATGTCGTGCAGGACGGCCTTGCCCACCCGGATCGGTGGGTTGGACCAGATCGCGGCGAACTCCACGTCGGCGGGCACGTCCCCGGGCCGGCAGGCGTGCACCGAACCGAGGTCCAGCGACGCCGCGGTGGTGCGGAGCAGGTCCAGGGCCCGCTCGTTGACGTCGACGCCGTACACGGTCGCCCCGGGCGACCGCAGGGCCAGGGTCAGGGTGATCGGGCCCCAGCCGCAGCCGAGGTCGAGCAGCGCCCCGGTCTTGGGCGGGGCCGGTGCCTCCCGCAGGAGGACAGCGGTGCCCTTGTCGATCCCGTCGGGGCTGAAGATGCCTGCCGCGGTGCGCACGGTGACCTCGCGCCCGGCGAGCTCGACGGTCGTGGAGCGCTGCTGCGCCGCGCTGACCGGCTCGGCGGTGAAGTAGTGGTCGTGGTCGTTCATCGGGGCCAACGCTAGGGCCACCCAGGGGGTGGGGACATAAACGGGTCGCCGCTGCCGTTGAATCGGTGAGACCCTGAGGGAGACATGACACCACGCTCTGACATCTTCGACTTCCGCGCCACCGCGCTCTCCGACGAGGACGACACGCTCGTCACCGGTGAGGAGCACGGCTTCGACGGCGACCAGTACGACCGAGAGGACCGCGCGGCCCTGCGCCGCGTCGCCGGGCTGTCCACCGAGCTCGAGGACGTCACCGAGGTCGAGTACCGCCAGCTGCGCCTCGAGCGCGTCGTGCTCGCCGCCGTGTGGACCGAGGGCTCCGCCGAGGACGCCGACAACTCGTTGCGCGAGCTCGCCGCCCTGGCCGAGACCGCCGGGTCGACGGTGCTCGCCGGCCTCGTCCAGCGCCGCTCCAAGCCCGACACCGGCACCTACCTCGGTTCGGGCAAGGCGATCGAGCTGCGCGACATCGTCATCGCCGAGGGCGCCGACACGGTCATCTGCGACACCGAGCTGACGCCGTCGCAGCGGCGTGCGCTGGAGGACGTGGTCAAGGTCAAGGTCATCGACCGGACGGCCCTGATCCTCGACATCTTCGCCCAGCACGCCAAGTCCAAGGAGGGCAAGGCGCAGGTCGAGCTGGCCCAGCTGCAGTACCTCCTGCCGCGCCTGCGTGGCTGGGGTGAGTCGATGTCCCGCCAGGCCGGTGGCCAAGCGGCAGGCGGCCAGGGCATGGGTTCGCGCGGTCCGGGTGAGACGAAGATCGAGCTCGACCGTCGCCGGATCAACACGCGGATGGCCAAGCTGCGCCGCGAGATCAAGGAGATGAAGACCAGTCGCGACACGCGCCGCCTGAGCCGCAAGGCCCACGAGGTGTCCAGCGTCGCCATCGCCGGGTACACCAACGCCGGCAAGTCCTCGCTGCTCAACCGCCTCACGGGGGCCGGTGTCCTCGTCGAGAACCAGCTGTTCGCCACCCTCGACCCGACGGTCCGTCGCGCCGAGACCGAGGACGGTCGCCTCTACACCCTCGCCGACACGGTGGGCTTCGTCCGGCAGCTGCCGACGCAGCTGGTCGAGGCGTTCCGGTCGACGCTCGAGGAGGTGGCCGATGCCGACCTGCTCCTGCACGTCGTCGACGGTTCGCACCCCGACCCCGAGGGCCAGATCAGCGCCGTGCGGGCGGTCCTCGCCGACGTCGACGCCGCGGACGTCAAGGAGGTCATCGTCGTCAACAAGGCCGATGCCGCCGACCCGGAGGTGCTCGACCGGCTCCGTCGCCACGAGAAGCACTGCATCGTCGTCTCGGCCCGCACGGGTGCCGGGCTCGCCGAGCTGCGTGCCCTCATCGCCGACGAGCTGCCCCGGCCCGACATCGACGTCGAGGTGCTGCTGCCGTACGACCGCGGTGACCTGGTGAGCCGCCTCCACGAGGAGGCCGAGGTGCTCTCCAGCGAGCACACCGAACGCGGCACGCACGTCAAGGCGCGCGTCCACCCCGAGCTCGCGTCCGAGCTCGCGGACTTCGCCGCCTGACGGGGAGCGCGTCGTGCAGGTGCGTGCGGGTGGTCTGGACACCCCGCAGGTGGCGGCGCTGCTCGCTGCCCACGTCGAGGACATGCGGCGATACTCCCCGCCCGAGAGCGTGCACACCCTCGACCTCGACCGCCTGCGCACCCCGGACCTCAGCTTCTGGAGCGTCTGGGAGGGCGACGAGGTGCTCGCGTGCGGGGCGCTGCGCGAGCTCGACCCCCGTCACGGCGAGCTCAAGTCGATGCGTACCGCGCCGACTCACCGTGGTCGGGGCATCGGTGCCCACGTCCTCGACCACCTCGTCGGCGAGGCCACGGCCCGCGGCTACACCCGGCTCAGTCTCGAGACCGGCTCACCGGAGGAGTTCGCCCCCGCCCGGCGCCTCTACGCCCGCCGCGGTTTCGTCGAGTGCGGCCCGTTCGGCCCGTATGCCGCGGACGACTTCAGCGTGTTCATGACCCTCGACCTGGCTGCCGAGCAGCACCGCTCACCGGACCGCCCCTGATCCGGCGGTCTACGCTCGGGCCATGGCCGACGAGCGATCGCAGCACCCGGAACCGACAGCCGCCGGACGCCTCGGGATCACCGGGGTGACCGGAGCGCTGGGTGGGGCGGTGCTCCAGCGGCTGGCCGGGCAGGGAGAGCGCCTCGTCCTGCTGGCCAGGCGCCCTGACGCAGCCCCCTCCGTGCCGGGCGCCGAGGTCCGTCAGGTGGACTACGCCGACACCCCCGCGGTCCGGGAAGCGCTGTCCGGCATCGACACCCTGCTCATGGTCTCGGCCTCGGAGGACGCCGACCGGCTCGGCCAGCACCGCGCATTCGTCGACGCGGCCGCTGCCGCCGGGGTCCGGCACGTCGTCTACACGTCGTTCCAGGGTGCCGCCGCCGACTGCACCTTCACGCTCGGGCGCGACCACTTCGCGACCGAGGAGGCGATCCGGGCCTCGGGCATGGAGTTCACGTTCCTGCGGGACAGCTTCTACGCCGACTTCCTGCCGCTGATGGCCACCAACGGCGTCATCCGTGGCCCGGCCGGTGACGGACGCGTGGCTGCGGTGGCGCGGGAGGACGTCGCGGACGCAGCCGCCGCGGTGCTGGCAGACCCGACGGCCCACGCGGGCGAGACCTACGACCTCACCGGCCCGGAGGCACTCAGCCTGGCCGAGGCCGCCGAGATCGTCACCGAGGTGACCGGCAACCCCACGCGCTACGTGGACGAGACCATCCCCGAGGCCTACGCGTCGCGCGCGTCCTACGGTGCGCCGGACTGGCAGGTCGACGCCTGGGTGTCGACGTACACCGCGATCGCCCGTGGCGAGGTCGAGCAGGTCAGCGACGTGGTCGAACGACTCACCGGGCGGCCGGCGACGAGCCTGCGCGAGCTCCTCACGCGCAGCGGCTGATCCATGCGCCGGTGACCCCGGGTCTGTGAGCGAGCCCACGGGTCAGGGCGCGTCGGATCGGTCGAAGACCGGGGTCGGGGTGGCTGCCGTGTTTCGTCAGAGGCGGCGGAGGGCGGTGGTCAGGACGACCGGTTCGCCGGCCTCGTCCGAGGCGTCGAGGTCGACGGTCGCCTCGATGACCCAGTCGTGGTCGCCCTCGGGGTCCTCGAGCGTCTGGCGGGCCAGCCACAGGCGGTGGTCGCCCTCGGGCTCGTTCTCGCCGGGCGCCGGACCCGTGGCCGTGGAGAGGTGCAGCAGTGCCGGGCCGCGGGCCGCGCCGTCGGTGCCGATGGTGTCGTGCTCGGCGTAGTAGGCGCCCAGCGCCTCGTCCCACGCAGCCTCGTCCATGATCGCGTGACGCGGCGGCTCGGGGATCGACGCCGCAGCCTCTTCCAGGGCGGCGAGGTCGCGGAACCGGTCGCGGGATGCGAGCTCGACGCGGCGGAACATGGCGTTGCGCACCATGACTCGGAAAGCCTTCTCGTTGAACGTGATCGGGCGACTGGCCCGTGTTCCACCATGCGCCGCGAGGCGTTCGAGCTCGTCGAGCCGAGCGTTCGCGTCGGGGTCGGTGAGCGCCTCCCACTCGTCGAGCAGAGAGGAGTCGGTCTGTCGGACGGTCTCACCCAGCCACTCGTGCAGGTCCTCGAAGGCCTCGCTGCGGTGTGCCTCGGGGACCGTCTGGCGCAGGGTCCGGTAGGCGTCGGTGAGGTAGCGCAGGACCAGGCCCTCGGACCGGGCGAGCTGGTAGAACGCCACGAACTCCGTGAACGTCATCGCACGCTCGTACATGTCGCGCACGATCGACTTCGGTGACAGCGCCGACTCGGAGACCCACGGGTGGCTCTGCCGGAAGATCTCGAACGTGGCGTCGAGCAGCTCGGCCAGCGGCTTGGGCCACGACACGTCCTCGAGCAGCTGCATCCGCTCCTCGTACTCGACGCCGTCGGCCTTCATCTCACCGACGGCCTCGCCCCGGGCCTTGTACTGCTGCTGCATCAGGATCTGCCGCGGGTCGTCGAGGATCGCCTCGATGACCGACACGATGTCGAGCGCGTGGGTCGGCGACTCGGGGTCGAGGACGTCGAGCGCGGCCAGGGCGAGCGGCGCCAACGGCTGGTTGAGGGCGAAGTCGTCGGCGAGCTCCTCCCGGACGGCGATGGTGCGCCCGTCGGGACCGGGCGGGTCGACGCGGTGGAGCACACCGGTGTCGAGCAGGCTGCGGCCCAACGTGATGGCTCGCCGCGCGAGACGCGCCTGGTTCCGCGGGGACTCGTGGTTGTCGCGGAGCAGCCGGGCGAGGGCCGTGACCGGGTCACCCGGCCGCTGCACGAGGTTGAGGATCATCGAGTGGTCGACCCGCATGCGGGACACGAGCGGCTCGGGCTCCGCGGCGACGAGCTTGTCGTACGTCTGCTCGGTCCACGACACCTCGCCGTCGGCAGGCTTGCGACGCTGCACCTTGCGTCGCTTCTTGGGGTCGTCGCCGGCCTTGGCGAGGTTCTTCTCGTTCTCGATCACGTGCTCGGGCGCCTGGATGACCACCGATCCACTCGTGTCGAAGCCGGCCCGTCCTGCCCGCCCGGCGATCTGGTGGAACTCGCGCGCCTTGAGGATCCGCTGGCGGGACCCGTCGAACTTCACCAGCCCGGTGAACAGCACGGTCCGGATCGGCACGTTGATGCCGACACCGAGGGTGTCCGTGCCGCAGATGACCTTGAGCAGGCCGTCCTGGGCCAGCTGCTCGACGAGCCGCCGGTACCGCGGCAGCATCCCTGCGTGGTGGACGCCGATCCCCGCGCGGACGAGGCGGGACAGGGTCTTCCCGAACCCCGCCGTGAACCGGAACCCGGCGATCCTCTCGGCGATCGCCTCCTTGTCGGCCTTGAGCGAGGACTTCATCCCGACGAGGGCCTGGGCCTGCTCCAGGGCCGACACCTGGGTGAAGTGGACGATGTAGACCGGCGCCTGGTGGGTGGTCAGGAGCTCCTCGATCGTCTCCGGCAGGGAGGTCATCGCCCAGGAGAAGCTCAGCGGGATGGGCCGCTCGGTCCCGGTGACCAGGGCGGTGGGACGACCGTTGCGCCGCGTCAGGTCCTCGGCGAGCTCGGTCATGTCGCCGAGGGTCGCCGACATGAGCAGGAACTGCGCCTGCGGGAGCTCGAGCAGCGGCACCTGCCAGGCCCAGCCCCGGTCCGGCTCGGCGTAGTAGTGGAACTCGTCCATGACGACCAGGCCGACATCGGCGTCCTTGCCCTCGCGCAGCGCGATGTTCGCGAGGATCTCGGCGGTGCAGCAGATGATGGGGGCGTCGGGGTTCACCGAGGCGTCGCCGGTGAGCATGCCCACCTCGGACGCGCCCAACACCTCGCACAGGGCGAAGAACTTCTCGCTCACCAGGGCCTTGATCGGAGCCGTGTAGAAGCTCACCCGGTCGCCGGCGAGCGCGGCGAAGTGCGCGCCCGTCGCGACGAGCGACTTGCCCGAGCCGGTGGGCGTCGACAGCACGACGTTCTCCCCGGCGAGCAGGGCGATCAGCGCCTCGTCCTGGTGGGGGTAGAGCGGGAGGCCCCGCTGCGTCGCCCACGCCGAGAACGCGTCATACGCCTCGTCGGGGCCGGCTGCGGCGCCATCGAGCAGGTCAGGCAGGGACGGGGTGGTGGCGGCTGCCTGGTCGGTGCTCATCGCCACCATCCTCTCAGGGGGCGCCGCCGGTCGTCCCCACCGTGTCGGGGGCGCGTGCTTGGCTGGACCCATGGCCTTCGAGACGACGACGGCGCGCCTGCACCTGCGGCGCCCGACCGAGGCGGACCGAGACTTCCACTCCACCGTGCACAGCGACCCACGCCTCTACGCACACGCCCCGCACGTGCTCGGGACGCCCGCGACCAACGCCGCCTTCTTCGAGGCGATCCTCGCGCACTGGGCGGAGCACGGGTTCGGCTACTGGGTCGCCCAGGACCGCGACTCCGGTATGCCGTTGGGCTGGGTCGGCGTGAAGCAGCAGGACGGGTACCTCAACCTCTACTACCGGTTCGTGCCCGAGGCACAGGGACGTGGCCTGGCCCGAGAGGCAGCCCGGGCCGCCGTCGCGATGGCGACCGAGTGGCACCCGCACGACCCGGTCCGTGCGGTCGTCAAGGACCACAACCCCGCCTCGGTCCGGACGGCCGAGTCCGCGGGACTCGTCCGCACCGGTGCCCGGATGGTGCTGGCCGACGACCTCCCGGACGAGCCCGACTCGGCGGTGTTCGAGGCGCCGCGGGTGTCCCGGCTCGAGGCGCTCGACGACGGTGTGCGGGCGGAGGTGCTGGCCCTGTGGACGGCGGTGAACGACGCCGGGGGAGCGGTCGGCTTCCTGCCCGGCGCCCCGTCCGAGCGGGTGGCGAGCGCACTGGCTGCCCACGAGGAGCAGATGGCGGCCGGCGCCGCCGTGGCCGGGGCGCTGCGTGAACCAGACGGCACGTTGGTCGGCTGGGCCTGGTGGGTGCGGACCGCCAACCCCCTCCTGCACCACGGGCGCTGGCTCTACCGCGTCATGGTGGACCCGACCCGGCAGCGCCGTGGGCTGGGGCTCTCGCTCATGGCGGGGATGCACCGGATCGCGCGCGACGACGGCGTCGAGCTGCTCCAGCTCGGGGTGCGCAGCGGGTCGGGGGCGAGCGGGTTCTACGCTCGGTGCGGCTACACCGAGGTCGGCCGCATCCCGGGGGCGATCCGGGTGGCACCGGGCGACGACCGCGACGACGTGACCATGGCCAGGCGGGTCGACGGCCGCCCCCTCGTGCCGCACGGTGGAGCCTGACCAGGACGCTGGGGACGCCTGGCACGAGTGGTCGGTGACACGGCATACCCTGTCCGGGTGGCTTCCCTCGACGACCTCCTGCACGCTGCCGTCCAGGGAGTCGGGGGAGTCGAACGCCCCGGCCAGGTCGAGATGGCCCATGCGGTCGCGGACGCGATCGAGAAGGACGAGCACCTGCTCGTGCAGGCGGGCACCGGCACCGGGAAGTCCCTCGCCTACCTGATCCCGGCGGTGATGCACGCCCAGAAGACCGGCAAGCCCGCGGTCATCGCGACGGCCACCCTGGCGCTGCAGGCCCAGATCGTCGACCGCGACATGCCCCGCCTTGCCGAGGCCATCGCCCCGATCCTCGGTCGCCAGCCCACCTACGGCCTGGTCAAGGGCCGCCGCAACTACCTGTGCGCCCACAAGCTCGAGGGCGGCTTCCCCGACGAGGACGAGGGGCTGTTCGGGGTCGGCGAGGTGGACAAGGCCGCTTCCCGCCTCGGGCAGGAGGTCGTCCGGCTGCGCGAGTGGGCCGACACGACCGAGTCCGGCGACCGCGACGAGCTCGTCCCCGGCGTGAGTGAACGGGCCTGGCGACAGGTGTCGGTCAGCGCGCACGAGTGCATGGGCAGCAAGTGCCCCGCCCTGGCCGACTGCTTCGTCGAGCGCTCACGGGAGGCGGCCAAGGAGTGCGACGTCATCGTCACGAACCACTCGTTCATGGCGATCGACTCCTTCGAGGGGCGGCAGATGCTGCCCGAGCACGACGTCCTCGTCGTCGACGAGGGCCACGAGCTCGTCGACCGCGTCACCTCGACGATCACCGACGAGATCACCGGCCCGATGGTGGCAGCGGCCGCCAAGCGCGCCGGTCGGATGGCCGACTCGGCCGAGACCGTCGACGACGCGGCCGACTACCTCGCCGGGGTCCTCGACGAGCTGCCCGAGGGCAAGCTCGGCGGCATACCGGACTCGCTGGCCATGGCCCTCGCCCGGGTGCGCGACACCTCACGGCAGGTGATGACCGAGCTGAAGCCCGAGAAGGGGGTGGAGGCAGACGGGGCCCGCAAGGTCGCGCAGGCCGCGATCGAGGAGGTGTTCGAGAACTCCTCCCGCATCCTCGAGGAGCGGGACCTCGACGTCGTCTGGCTCAACCGCGACCCGCGCCGCGGATCGATCCTTCGGGTGGCGCCCATGAGTGTGGCGATGTTGTTGCGCGACAAGGTCTTCGGTGACCGCACCGTCGTCATGACGTCGGCGACGCTCGAGCTCGGCGGCACGTTCGACGCGGTGGCCGGGACGATGGGCCTGCGGGGCGAGGGGGCGCCCGAGTGGCGTGGTCTCGACGTCGGCAGCCCGTTCGACTACCCCCAGCAGGCCATTGCCTACGTCGCCCAGCACCTCCCCGCGCCGGGGCGCGACGGCATCAGCGAGCAGACCCTCGACGAGATCGAGGCGCTCATCCGCGCCTCCGGCGGCAGGGCGCTCGGCCTGTTCTCGTCGATGCGCGCGGCCCGTGACGCGACCGAGGCGATGCGCGAGCGCTTCGACGGGGAGATCGGGTTCCTCTGCCAGGGCGAGGACCAGATCACCACGCTGGTGCGGCAGTTCGCCCGCGACCCGAAAACCTGCCTCTTCGGCACCCTGACGTTGTGGCAGGGCGTCGACGTCCCCGGGTCGTCGTGCCAGCTCGTCATCATCGACCGCATCCCGTTCCCGCGACCCGACGACCCGTTGTCCTCGGCGCGGTCCCAGGCGATCGCGCGGATGGGTGGCAACGGGTTCATGGCCGTCTCGGCGACGCATGCCGCCCTGCGCCTCGCCCAGGGGGCCGGTCGCCTCATCCGCCGCGCCGACGACCGTGGGGTCGTCGCCTTCCTCGACTCCCGCATGATCACGGCGCGGTATGCCGGGTTCCTCCAGAAGTCGCTGCCCCCGTTCTGGCCGACGACCGACCGCGACCGGGTGCTGGCCGCCCTCAAGCGCCTCGACGAGACGGCGGCCGCACCGCTGACCGTGCACGAGCCGGCGTTGCGCGGCGTCACCGGCGCGGTCGCCGGGACGACGATGGGCCGCACGGGTGAGGACGCGGCAGAGCACCCGCGTCCGGCCGAGCCGGCACCGGATCCGCGCCCGGTCGCGCAGGACCCGCCACCCGCCGACACGTCCCGGACCGCGGTGACCCAGGGCTTCGCCTGGACGCCGGAGTCCGACGAGGAGCTGCGTGACGGGGTCGAGCTGGGCCTGGACCTCGCCGAGCTCGCCGAGAGCCTCGAGCTGCCCGAGGACGTCATCGCCGCCCGGCTCAAGGGGCTCGGCCTCGAGACCGGCGCTGCCGCGATGAAGTTCGACTGACCCGAGCACGGGCTCGGACCCGGCTCAGCCGGAGGTGCGGTCGAGGAGCTGCAGGAGGCCGTGGGCCGCGAGCTCGACGTCCTTGTGCCGCCACTCCGAGGCGCGGTACACGCAGGCGATCAGCGCGCTGCGGTGCACCCGTCGGAAGTCGCCTGCCACGAACGCGTAGCGCGCCTTCGTCTCGTCGTTCGCGCCCTCGGTGAGCCCGAGGTGCCAGGCGCCGTAGGCCTCCCAGTCGTGCTTCTCGAGGTAGGCGTTCTGGGCCTCGGCGTCGGGCTGGACGTCCCCCCAGTTGCTGTCCAGGACGTACTGCCTCGCCTCGATCAGGCGGGCCACGTGGTCGACGGCCGCGGAGTTCACCGTGTACTTCGCCATACGGGTGATACTGGCCCCATGGACGACACCCCGCACCTGCTGCTCGTCGGAGACGGACCGGTCGTCGAGGCCCTGACCGCCCTGTGCGTGCCGATGGGTTGGACCACCACGGTGTCGGCCGAGCAGGTGGCCGTAGGACCCGAGCACGATGCCGTCGTGGTCACCAGTCACCACGAAGGAGTGGACGGACCGGTCCTGCGGGACGCGCTCGCAGCCGGCACGGCATACGTGGGGGCGATGGGGTCGCGGAAGACCCAGGCGCGGCGCAGGGAGTGGTTGCTCGCCCACGGTGTGTCCGAGGACTCGTTGGCGACCCTGCACGCCCCCATCGGCCTCGACATCGGCGCGCAGGCGCCGGGGGAGATCGCCGTGGCGATCCTCGCGGAGGTCGTGGCGGTACGCCGCGGCGCGGGCACGGCGGTCACGTCGGTGGCCGACCGGGCCGGGGCCATCCACCCCGAGCTCGCACCCGGCGAGGCGTACTGCCCGGGCGGCTGAGGCTGTCCCCGGGCCGTGGCAGGCTGACCCCGTGACCACCACCGCGACGTCCGTGCCGCCGCTCGTGCTCATCACCGGCCCGGAGCAGGTGATCGCCGACCGCGCGCTCGCCTCGACCCTCGACGAGCTCCGCCAGGGCGACCCGGACCTCGAGGTCGTGCGTCTCTACGCCGCCACCTACGAGGCAGGCTCGCTGGGCATGCATGCGAGCCCATCGCTGTTCGGCGGGTCGAAGGCGATCGTCGTGCACGACCTCGACGAGGCCCCGGACGAGCTGCAGGAGGACCTCCTCGCCTTCCTCGCCGCCCCGGAGGCGGACGTGACGCTGGTGGTCACCCACAAGACGGGTCAGCGCGGCAAGAAGGTGCTCGACACGATCAAGAAGTCGCAGTCCCGGGTGGTCGAGGCTCCGGCCATCAAGTCCGACCGCGACAAGACCGATTTCGCGATGCACGAGTTCCGCCGGGCAGGCCGCAAGGCCACGCCCGATGCCGTGCGGGCGCTCATCGAGGCCGTGGGCAAGGACGTCCGCGAGCTCGCTGCCGCCTGCTCGCAGCTCGTCGCCGACACCACGGGAACCATCGACGACCAGCTCGTCGCCAAGTACCACGGTGGCAAGGTCGAGGCGAGCGGCTTCCGCGTCGCCGACGCCGCGGTGGCCGGCAACGCGGGGGAGGCCCTGCGCCTGCTGCGCCACGCCATCGCCACCGGCGTCGACCCCGTCCCGATCGTGGCGGTCCTCGCCCAGCAGCTGCGCCAGCTGGTCAAGGTCGGCGCCGCCGGCCGCGGGCGCTCCGCCGACGTCGCGCGCGACCTCGGTATGGCGCCGTGGCAGGTCGACAAGGCCCGCCGGGGACTGTCCGGCTGGGGCCCGGAGGGCCTGGCCGACTCGATCCAGGCCGTCGCGCTGGCCGACTTCGAGGTCAAGGGCGGTGGTCGTGACCCCGTCTACGCCGTCGAGCGCGCCATCCTCACCATCACCTCCGCGCGGAACGGCCGCTGACCTGCGGGTCCGTCGGGCCGAGGGACGTTTTGGGGGTGGAGGCTCCTCGCTGGTAGATTTACCCGTCGCGTGCGCGCATGGTCGTGTGCGCATGCAAGCACCACCCAGAGCGTCTCAACCACGGGTGCCCCACGCCCGGTCCCGAGATGCTTCTGCCGCCCTCTAACGGCAACCACCGACCAACCAAGAGAGACACACGTGGCAAACATCAAGTCCCAGCTCAAGCGGATCAAGACGAACCGCACGGCGACCGAGCGCAACAAGGCCGTCAAGAGCGAGCTCAAGACCTTCATCCGCAAGTTCCAGACGGCCGCTGCTGCGGGCGACAAGGACGCGGCAGCGGAGGCGCTCAAGGCTGCCTCGACCAAGCTCGACAAGGCCGTGAGCAAGGGCGTCATCCACGCCAACCAGGCCGCCAACAAGAAGTCGGCCATGGCGAAGAAGGCCAACTCGATCTGATCGAGTCCCTGACATCACGAAGGGGTCCGGTCACCGCACGGTGACCGGGCCCCTTCGTCGTCCCTGCCGGAGTGCCCAGCCGACGGGACGACCGGCTGGGCACCCAACCGGAGCGGAGTTCCGGCTCAGCCGAGTGCCAGCCTCTGCAGGCCGGCGAGGTCGCCGTTGAAGTAGTCCTGGTCGACCGGGGTGTCGCTGTACTGCCAGAACGTGTAGTAGGACCAGCCGGCCGGGAGCGTCCCGACGGTGGTGTTGTACCGCGCGATCCACAGCGGGTTCGTCGACGCGAACTGGCTCGTGTTGCCCGTGCAGGTGCTCCACCAGCTCGTGGTCGAGTAGATGACCGCGTCCCGTCCGGTCCGTGCCTTGTAGCGCGAGGTGAAGGCGGCGATCCAGCTGTTCATCGAGGCCTGGCTCAGCCCGTAGCAGGTGGCGCCGTAGGGGTTGTACTCGATGTCGAGCACGCCCGGGAGCGTCTTCCCGTCGCCGGACCAGGCTCCGCCGTGGTCGACGAACCAGTCCGCCTGGGCCGTGCCTGAGGAGTTGTCCGGCAGGGCGAAGTGGTAGGACCCGCGGACCATCCCGACGCCGTAGGACCCGTTGTACTGCTGGGCGAAGTACGGATTCTGGTACGTCGTGCCCTCGGTGGCCTTGACGTAGGCGAACTTCTTCCCCTGGCCCCAGTAGCTCGCCCAGTCGACGTTGCCCTGCCACTTGGACACGTCGATGCCGGGCGTCTGGGTGGCGGCCGCCAGGCTCGAGGCCCGGGCAGCCTGCTGCGCGGTGGGCTCGGTCCTGCCCGTGGAGTCCTGCGACCACCCCATGTACGCGTCACCGCCGCGCGCGATGCCGGCTCCCCTGGCGTGGTCGGTGGGCCGCGGCGTGCTGGTCGGGCTGGCCGACGACGGTGAGGCCGTGGCGGCGGTGGCCGCGACCAGCGCAGCAGCCGCGGCAGCCAGGGCGATGGCTCGGTGCCGGCGAAGACGCTTCATGGGGTTCCCCTCGGTGGCAGGTGGACGAACACCGCAAAAGGTACAAACGTCACTTCTCCCACGGGGTCAAGGAAGCGTGAGGGGTTCCCCCGGTGCAGGTCAGGACTCGCCCAAGGTGGGCCGCGCCGGCCCCCGGGCGGCCGGGCGCGGGGTGTCCGCGCTCGGGTGGGCGGCGGTGCTCCGGGCTCAGCCGAGGGCGCGCACGGCGGCGGCCACGGCGTCGAACCTGGCGCGGTCCAGGGTGGCGCCTTCGCGACGCACGGCGGCGGGGTCGACCCGGATGACGCGGTCGAGCCGCACCTCGCTGGGGCGACCGGCCCGGTCCCACGCTCCGCTGCCGATGTCCTGCCAGTGCCGACCCCGGCGTGACTCCTGGGCGGCATCACGATCGTGGTCCTTGCTCGTGAGCATCAGGGCGAGCAGCCACCCGCCGTCACGTCCGACGAGCAGCACCGGACGGTCCTTGCCCTGGCTGTGGTCCTCCTCGTAGGGCACCCACGTCCACACGATCTCACCCGGGTCCGGTCGGCCATCGGGGTTGGCGGCATACCTCAGGTCGGGGACGCCACTGAAGTCCCCAGGGTAGGACCCGCCCGCGGCGGGGACGGTGCCTCCGCGGGCCGTGCCGCCCCCGCGCGTGCGGCGGGCGGGGGTACGACCAGTGGTGCCGCGGCCGGGGGTGCTGCTCCTGGATCCCGTGCGGCTCCGCAGCCAGCTGCGGGCGCCGTCGCCGACCGCCCGCCCGAGGAGCTGTGCCAGCTGTTCGCCGAGCCCGCGTCGTGCCATGGCCGTCACGCTACCGGGACGGGCGCTCGGTCAGCCCGCCCAGCCGCGCCGCTGCGCGAGCAAGTCGAGGCAGAGCCGCCCCAGCAACCGCTGGTGGTCGCGGATCGCGTTGAGGGTGGCGGGTGGGGCAGGGTTCCCGGCGTGGCTCAGGAGGTATCCGGCCAGCACGGCGAGGAACGCATCGATGGCCTCGGGTTCGGTGTCCCGGGTGAGCGGTGATTCCCGGCAGAGCCGGTCCACGTCGATGCCGTCCCTGGCCATCAGCGGCCAGAGGCTCACGAAGTCGGTCCACGCGGGACCACGCGTGACCCAGTTCCAGTCGACGATGCGCACCTGCCCTGCGGTGTCCAGCAGCAGGTTGTCGGGACGCAGGTCGCAGTGGACGAGCCGGTCGCCCTCGAGCAGCCGGCACGCGAGGTGCCCGAGCCGGGCCACCTCGCGCATCAGCTCGGGCCGAACCGGCGGCACGGACTCGGGCCAGTCCCGCCTGCCGGCGGCGAGCTCGTCGAGCGTGGTGAGGGCCACCTCGTCACCTCCGACGTCGGCGGCCAGGGACGACGGGGTGAGGGCGGCGACGTCCTCGGGCGGGACGGCGGCCAGGCGCAGGCAGGCGTCGTGGACGACGTCGACCTCGGCGTCGGTCCAGGGCACGCCCGGCATCCGCCCGTCGATGGCCTCGACGACCACGACCTGCCAGTCCTCCAGACCGGCAGCACCGACGAGGGCCGGTGCGGTCAGACGTCCCTCGAAGCGTTCGAGCCGGCCCAGCACCAGGGCCTCCTGCGGGATGGCCACACGCGCGTGCGGTGCCGCCGGCCCGGCCGCCTTGGCGAACACCCGTCGGCCGTCGGCGAGGTCGAGCAGGGCGGCGAACGCCCCGGTGAAGCCCGAGGTCACGCTGGGCCGCGCCGACGCGACCGGTGACCCGGCCACCTCGGCGAGCAGGGCCCGGACGTCTGCGGGGAGGTCGGCGAACTGGGGGCGACGGGAGGTGTGCAGGTAGTCGACCTGCACCGTCACGCGTTGCTCCTCGGGCGCCACAGCAGCCGACCCGGGCGACGGCGGTCCCGCAACGCGTGCGAGCGCCAGACGAGGACGGGGTGGCTGGCCAGGGCGTTGACCAGCCAGACGAAGAAGCCCTTCTCCGTGGTCGCGCGGTCGGCGAAGGCGTTCACGTCGACGGTGCGGTTGAGGTACTTGCCGGCGGCGAGGGTCGACATCGCACCGGCGCTGCCCTGCGGCACGAGGGAGTAGCCGAAGTTGTCCGCGGTGTACTCCTGGCTGCGGCTCAGCGTCGACCCGAGGAACGGCACCCACTGCGCGCCGCTGATCGCGACGACCCGCCAGTAGCTGGTGTGACCTGCGGCGATGTGGCCGACCTCGTGGCCGATGATGAAGCGCAGCGCGTCGGGCTGCCGGGCCTCGCCACCGATCTCGAACAGGTCGCTGTACAGGAAGATGAACCGCTTGAACCCGTGTCCCGAGGCCGCGGCGTTGATCATGCCGTTGCCCAGCACGACGTAGGCGTCCGGGACCCTCGGCAGGCCGTAGTGGGCGCAGGCGTCGAGGAGCATCCGGTGCGCCTCGGGGTACTGGCTCTCACTGATCTTCACGCCGGTCAGCCGCTGCTGGGCGTAGAGCTGGCCACGGAGGAAGTAGACGAGGACCGGCGCGGCCAGGAGGAGCACGGCATACGGGTCGGGGCTCCGGCGGTCGATGATCGCCGAGGAGATCTCGTAGGCGCAGAACGACCAGACGACGACCGAACCGATGATGACCAGCACCAGGCAGAGGTTCTCCAGCGGGTGGCGCAGGTGGGAGCGCACCCGACGGCGGAACCCCGGGGGAGCGAACGGCCCCGCTGGGCCGGTGGGACCGGCGGGTGACCCGAACTGGTCCAGCGGGTGCGGCTGGCTCGGCTGCGGCTGTGGTGCGTGGGTCTGCTCGGCCATGGTCCCCTCGATGTGTGGTCGGCGTCGGGGTCGATGCTATGTCTCGACCGCTGACGGCTCGCGTCGAGGCGGGTACAGGTCGTGGGACAGTCGGGGAATGCACCACGACGCACGATCCGTTGCACCGCTGTGACCGAGTCCGCTCCGCCCGCGCCCGCCGCACTGACCACCGAGCCGAGCGACCCGGTGGGTCCCGCCGTCCGCTCGAGCCACACCAACCTGGCGCTGCTCGCGCTCGCCATCGGCGGGTTCGCCATCGGGACGACCGAGTTCGTCACGATGGGTCTTCTCCCCGAGGTCGCCGACGGGGTGGGCATCTCCATCCCGACGGCCGGTCACGTCGTCTCCGCGTATGCCGCCGGCGTGGTCGTCGGCGCCCCGGTCCTGGCGACCCTGGGCTCGAAGATGCCGCGCAAGCGCCTGCTGCTCTGGCTGATGGGCGGCTTCGCCGTCGCGAACGGCCTGTCCGCGCTCGCCAGCAGCTACGGCCTCCTCATGGGGGCGCGGTTCCTCTCCGGCCTGCCGCACGGCGCCTACTTCGGCGTGGGTTCGCTCGTGGCCGCCTCGCTCGTGCCCGCGCACCGCCGCACGTGGGCGGTCTCGATGATGATCACCGGACTCACCGTGGCCAACATCGTGGGGGTCCCGCTCACCACCCGCCTCGGCCAGTCCTACGGCTGGCAGTGGCCGTATGCCGCGGTGTCCGTCCTCGCGGCCGTCACAGTGCTCGCGGTCTGGCGCTGGGTGCCCTTCTGCCCACCCGACGGGGGAGCGACGATGCGCTCGGAGTTCTCCGCCCTGCGTCGGCCCCAGGTGTGGTTCGCGCTCGCCATCGGCACGGTCGGCTTCGGGGGCATGTTCGCGACGTTCTCCTACATCGCGCCGACGATGACCGAGCTGGGTGGCTTCAGCAAGGGGGCGATCCCCCTCATCCTCGCCGTCTACGGCGTGGGGATGACCGCCGGGGCGGTGGCCTCGGGGCCGGTCTCGAAGCTGGGGCTGCTGCGCGGGATCTGCGTCCTCATGGGGACGATCGCCGTGATGCTGGCGCTCTTCGGTCCTGCCGTCCACCAGGCCAAGTGGCTGGCCATCGTCGCCGTCTTCATGCTCGGCCTGCTGCCGAGCGCGCTGGTGCCGATGCTGCAGACCCGGCTCATGGACGTCGCGCACGAGGGACAGTCCCTCGCGGCGGCGCTCAACCACTCCACGCTCAACCTGGCCAACGCGCTCGGCGCCTGGCTCGGCTCGATCGTGCTGTCCGCGGGCCTGGGGTACGAATGGCCCTCGAGGGTCGGCGCCATACTCGCCGTGCTCGGAGTGGGGATCGCACTGGCCTCGGGGCTGGCGCAACGGCGCACGACCCGACGCTCTCGCGGCGACGTCTCTTCGGCGGTGGCGACCGCCTGACCTCGGGGACCGCGCACGTCGCGTCACGGACAGTGGCGCGGTCGTGGGAGGATGAACCGTTCCCCGCCGTCCCACCCGTGAGGTCGAGTACACCCGTGTCCCCGATGGCCCGCACCGCGCTGCAGCCGCACGCAACGCCGCCGGACCTGATCCGGAACTTCAGCATCATCGCCCACATCGACCACGGCAAGTCGACCCTGGCCGACCGGATGCTCCAGGTCACCGGGGTCGTGGACGGCCGGGCGATGCGCGCGCAGTACCTCGACAAGATGGACATCGAGCGCGAGCGCGGCATCACCATCAAGAGCCAGGCCGTGCGCATGCCGTGGGAGCTCGACGGGATCACGTACGCGCTGAACATGATCGACACCCCCGGGCACGTCGACTTCACCTACGAGGTCTCGCGCTCGCTGGCGGCCTGTGAGGGCGCCGTCCTGCTCGTCGACGCCGCCCAGGGCATCGAGGCGCAGACGTTGGCGAACCTCTACCTCGCCATGGAGAACGACCTCACGATCATCCCGGTCCTCAACAAGATCGACCTGCCTGCGGCCCAGCCGGAGAAGTTCGCCGAGGAGCTGGCCGGCCTGATCGGCTGCGAGCCCGAGGACTGCCTGCGGGTGTCCGGCAAGACCGGTGAGGGCGTCGAGCCGCTGCTCAACCAGATCGTGCGGCAGCTGCCGCCCCCGGTCGGTGACCCGGACGCCCCGGCCCGCGCGATGATCTTCGACTCCGTCTACGACACCTACCGCGGCGTGGTGACCTACGTCCGGGTGATCGACGGCAACCTCAACCCGCGCGAGAAGATCGCGATGATGTCGACCCGTGCGACGCACGAGCTGCTCGAGATCGGCGTGAGCTCGCCCGAGCCCACACCGGCCAAGGGCCTGGGCGTCGGCGAGGTGGGTTACCTCATCACCGGCGTGAAGGACGTGCGCCAGTCCAAGGTCGGCGACACCGTGACCAACGCGGCCAAGCCGGCCAAGGAGGCCCTCGGCGGCTACCGCGACCCCAAGCCGATGGTGTTCTCGGGGCTTTACCCGATCGACGGCTCGGACTACCCCGACCTGCGCGACGCGCTCGACAAGCTCAAGCTCAACGACGCGGCCCTGGTCTACGAACCGGAGACGTCCGCGGCCCTCGGGTTCGGTTTCCGCATCGGGTTCCTCGGGATGCTCCACCTCGAGATCGTCCGCGAGCGCCTCGAGCGCGAGTTCGACCTCGACCTCATCTCGACCCTGCCCAACGTCGTCTACGACGTGACGATGGACGACGGCAAGGTCCTGACGGTCACCAACCCGAGCGAGTACCCCTACGGCAAGGTCTCCTCGGTCACCGAGCCGGTCGTCCGCGCGACGATCCTCGTGCCCAGCGAGTTCATCGGTGCGGTCATGGAGCTGTGCCAGCAGAAGCGCGGCAGCCTGCGCGGCATGGACTACCTGTCCGAGGAGCGCGTGGAGATGCGCTACACGCTGCCCCTGGCGGAGATCGTGTTCGACTTCTTCGACCAGCTGAAGTCCCGGACCCGCGGCTACGCCTCGCTCGACTACGAACCCGACGGCGACCAGGTTGCCGACCTGGTCAAGGTCGACATCCTGCTGCAGGGCGAGACGGTGGACGCGTTCTCCTCGATCGTCCACAAGGACAAGGCCTACGCGTATGGCGTGATGATGGCCAGCAAGCTCAAGGACCTCATCCCGCGACAGCAGTTCGAGGTGCCGATCCAGGCCGCCATCGGGGCGCGCATCATCGCCCGCGAGAACATCCGCGCCATCCGCAAGGACGTGCTCGCCAAGTGCTACGGCGGTGACATCAGCCGCAAGCGCAAGCTGCTCGAGAAGCAGAAGGCCGGCAAGAAGCGGATGAAGAACATCGGTTCCGTCGAGGTCCCGCCCGAGGCCTTCATCGCAGCCCTGTCCAACGACGAGCCCGGCGCGACCAAGAAGTAGCCGCCTCCTCTCCCGCTTTGGGTGCCCAGACGGCCGCCTCAAGTTTTGGGCGCCCAGACGGTCGGATTTCCGACCGTGCGGGCACCCAAAGCGGAGGTGCGGCAGGCTCCCGGTGGTTACCGGTGGGTAATATCGCGCCATGGTCGACACCTACGCGCTCTACCGACGCCTGTCGCGACTGCCTCGCGGTCGCACCGTGTTCTCGCTCGTCTTCGAGCGGGCGGCGCCGTACTTCCGCACCGCGCGACCGCGTTTCGTCGAGCTCGGGCCGAACCGCGCCGAGCTGACGATCCGCAAGCGGCGACGGGTGCAGAACCACCTCGGGACCGTTCACGTCATCGCGATCTGCAACGGGCTCGAGGCAGCGATGGGTGCGCTGGCCGAGGCGACGATCCCGGCGCACCGGCGCTGGATCCCTCGCGGGATGGAGGTCGACTACGCAGCCAAGGCGACGACCGACATCACGTGCGTGGCCACCACCGACCCGGCCGAATGGGCGCGGACCGGTGACGTCGAGGTGCCCGTGCACGTGGTTGCCACCCGCGCTGACGGCACCGCCGTGGTCGAGGGCACCATCCGACTCTGGGTGACCGACAAGCCCGCCCGCTGAGCGCAGGAGACGGGCTTGCGGTCGCCGACCTCCCCGGTGGCGCCGGCCGAGGTCCTCAGCCGGCGGCTCGACGCCCCCGTGACCGTGCGTCCCGGGGGACGCCGCGGGACGCCGCGTAGTCGCTGAACTCGGCACGGCGGGATCCGGGGAGGTCCAGGGCGACTGGCTCACCGTGCTGGGTGATGACCCCGACGACGTCATCCCACGTCCACCGACCCGCCTCGGCCACGGCGGCGATGTCTTCCCACGGCAACACGCGCCACCTCAGCCACCGCCTGGTCCGGATTCCCTCGGGGGAGACGACGGTTCGGTTCCACCACCGCAGGACCATCGGTAGGCCGAAGAGCACTCCGGCGAGCAGCGACCCCCAGCCGAGGTCGGTCACGGCCACCAGCACGACACCAACGCCGATCATGGACAGCGGTGCGACCACGGCCGTCCACACGAGGGCCGGCAGTCGGTGCATCCCCTCGATCTCGGTACCCGCGCGGTCGTCCACCATCCGTTTCCCCCCGTCGATCCGGACCCTGATCGTGGCCCCGCCAGCGAACGTGGTCAGAGTACGGCTCGTCGCGGGCAAAGGGGCCCTGACCTTGTCCGGGTGACGTGGGTATGGAGCGCAGATGCGGCCTGACTCGCCCGTGCTTCGCAGAGGTGCGCAACCGGCGCCGGACCGTGGCCGGTCAGACGGGGACTGTCGACTCCTCGACGGTGCCGAGGTCGCGCGGTGGAGTCGTGGCACCGGAGGCGAAGTCGTCCGCCAGCGACCAGAGCTCGAGCACGGTGCGCGGCCAGACCTCTTCGTCGGTGGCCTCGAGCTCGGCCCGGCTCCACCACCGGTGGTCGGTCATCGTCAGCAGCTCCTGCTCGGTGTGCCCGGCGGTGCTCACCTCGAAGGCGGGCACCCGGACGTACCAGAACGCCTCGTCCTGGGTCGTCACCACGTCGCTGTAGCCGTGGACGACGACCCGGGTGGCCAACGGACCGACCAGGTCCTGCGCCGGGACCTGCACGCCGGTCTCCTCGAACACCTCGCGCACCGCAGCCTCGACATCCGACTCGTCGGGCTCGACGCCCCCGCCGGGGGTGATCCACCAGCGGGGCACGGGCGTCATACCGGGGTCGCTGTCGCGGAAGAGCAGCAGGCGGTCACGGTCGTCGACGAGGAGCACGCGCATGGCGCGCCGTCGCCCGCGCGGGCGACGGTCTGCGTCGTCGGCGGAGGTCATGCGCGCAGGTGGCCGCGGAGCGCCTCGACCTGGTCGACGCTCCAGCCCTGCTCCTGCAGCCAACCACCCGCGCCACCGTGGCGCTCGCGGAGCACCGTGAGGATGCGGGTCATCGTCTCGGGCTTGGGGCGGTGGTGGTCCATCGGCTGGTCCTTGAGCACCTCGCCGTACGCGGGTCTCGCCATGAGCCGGCCCACGATCTGCTCGATGCGTTCACCGGTCGCGACGTAGTCGGCGACGACGTCCTCGTCGGAGACGCCGGCGACCGACAGGGCCAGGCCCACGACGGTGCCGGTGCGGTCCTTGCCGGCCGCGCAGTGCACGACCGTGGCTCCCTGCGCTCGAGAGATGACCTCCAGGGCTCCGAGGATCGAGTCCGGCCGGTCGACGAGGTAGCCGAGGTAGTGGCTGGCCCAGTAGTCGTCATCGAGCCGGGGACGGGCGTCGGCCTCCTTCTGGTTCTTCTTCGACCACGGCACGACCAGGGCGTCCCCGGCGGTGATCTCGCGCTCGTCGTCGCGGAAGAGGGAGTACCGGTGGTGCGTCGCCAGTCCGCGCACCTGCAGTGGTGCCGGGCCCTCGATGTGCACCTCGACGTTGCTGCGCAGGTCGACGATGTCGCTGACCCCGACGACCTCCACGAGGTGGTCGATGTCGGCGTCGCTGAGGTCCTGCAGGTTGTCCGAACGCAACAACCGTCCAGTGGCGACGGTGCCTCCGTCTGTGGTGGGCAGCCCGCCCACGTCACGCATGTTGACGACACCGTCGAGGTCGATCCAGCGGGAGGTGCTCACCCTTGGACCCTACGCGGACCCGGTGTCCACCAGGTGTCCGGCACCCTGCGCCTCGGCGGCGTCGGCCACCGCTGCGGCGACGACCAGGTCGCTGAGCCCGTTGCCGAGGTTCTGGCAGACGATGCGTCCGTCGGGTCGCGGCTGGTCGAGCAGCGAGCCGGTCCACGTCGTCGTCGCCGGGTACTCACCGAGCGTGCCGGCGACCCGCACCGCCTCGAACTGCGGGACGTGGTCGGCCGCGAGCACCGAGGCTCGCGCCAGCGCCGGACCCACCGAGCTGACGTAGTCCAGCGGCAGGACCAGCGCGTCCGGTGCGATCCACGACGGGTCGAGCTCGGCGCCGGTCAGCCCGATCGACAGTCCGGTGACCACGACCGGGCGTCCCAGGACGGCTTCCCGCGCGTCGTCGGTGACGCGAAGCCGTACCCGGGGGACGTGCTCCTCCGCCCACGCCATCAGCTCAGCCCGGGCGTCGGCGCGCCGCGCGTACACGGTGACGTCGAGGTGACCCAGCGCCTCCAGCACGCGCAGGTGCGAACGTGCCTACAGGCCGGCACCGGTGAAGCCCGCGGGCGCACCGGTCGCGGCGAGCGCAGCGATGCAGGCACCCGAGACCGCGGCCGTCCGGGCTGCCGTCAGGGTGCCGGCGGACATGACGGCCCGTGGAGCTCCGGTCCGACCGTCGTTGACGGCCATGAGCCCGCTGACGGTCGGGAGCCCGTGCGACGGGTTGTCCGGGAAGATGCTGATCCACTTGCACCCCAACAGGTTTCGAGCCGGGTATGCCGCGGGCATGGCATTCGCGAACGCTCCGCCGGGTGCGTGGACGGTCGGCTTCGGCGGCACCTCGGCCTCACCCCGGGACAGGGCGACGAGCGCGTCGTGCACGAGGCGCACTGCCTCGGCCGGCGGGGGGAGCAGGGCCTCGACGTCCGCGTCGGAGAGGTGGCGCATCCGACGACGGTAGCTGCGCGGCAGGCTGAGAGGATGGCCGCATGCCCAGCGCCCTGCCCGACGGCGACCCCGCGCCCGCGGACGGTCTCCTGCCCGAGTCGGCCCTGGCGACCCTGTCGTCCCGGCCGTTCGGGATCTACCTGCACGTGCCGTTCTGCTCGGTGCGCTGCGGCTACTGCGACTTCAACACCTACACGCTGACCGAGCTCGGCAACGACGGTGCGAGCGTGGCGACGTTCGCGGGTGCGGCGGTCCGGGAGCTCGACCTCGCCGCCTCGGTCCTTGGTGACCGGGCACCCGAGGTGCAGACCGTGTTCGTCGGCGGCGGGACGCCGACGATGCTGGCCGCCGCCGACCTCGCGAGCATGCTGCACGGCATACGGGACCGGTTCGGGCTGGCCGGTGATGCCGAGGTGACGACCGAGGCGAACCCCGACTCCGTGACTCCCGAGGGCCTTCGCGTGCTGGCCGATGCCGGGTTCACCCGGGTCTCGCTCGGCATGCAGTCCGCGGTGCCGCACGTACTGCGCACCCTCGAACGCACCCATGACCCGGCCAACGTCGCCCGCGCCGTCGACGCGGCCCGGTCCGCGGGCCTGCAGGTGAGCCTCGACCTCATCTACGGAACGCCGGGGGAGAGCCTCGACGACTGGCGCACCAGCCTGCGCACCGCGACCGACCTCGCACCCGACCACGTCTCGGCCTACGCCCTCGTCGTCGAGGACGGCACCAAGCTGGCCGCCCAGGTCCGTCGGGGGCAGGTGCCGGCGCCGGAGGACGACGACGAGGCGGCGAAGTACGAGATCGCCGACGAGCACCTCACCGCCGCAGGCTTCGGCTGGTACGAGGTGAGCAACTGGGCCACCCGCGAGGACGCCCGCTGCCGCCACAACGAGGGCTACTGGGCCGACGGCAACTGGTGGGGGATCGGCCCCGGCGCGCACAGCCACGTCGGCGGCGTGCGGTGGTGGAACGTCAAGCACCCCAACGCGTATGCCGCCCGCGTCGCCTCACCCGGCACGAGCCCGGCCCACGGCCGCGAGACGCTCACCGACGAGCAGCGCTACGACGAGCGCGTGCTGCTCGGGGTACGCCTGGTCGAGGGACTGCCGATCGACGACCTCCAGCCGGAAGGGCGGACGGCTGTCGCAGGTCTCATCGCCGACGAGCTCGTGGACGCGGCAGCGGCCCTGCGCCGTCAGCGGGTCGTGCTGACGAGGCAGGGCCGCCTGCTGGCCGACACCGTGGTGCGGCGGTTGCTCGGGCTGCGTTAGCCCGAGGTCACTTCACCAGCTCGGGCGTGAACGGGTAGCGGTACCACTCACCGTTGTTGGCCTTGATCGCCGCGATGATCGGCAGGACGATCCAGGCGATCCCCGTGGCGATCACGAACGGGATCCCGATGAGCACGAACGACAGCAGTCCGAAGACCCACAGCGCGACGGTGGTGATGATCTGGAAGTTCAGCGCCTGGGCGGCGTGGGCCCGCACGAACGGTCCACGGTCCTTGAGGAGCAGGAAGACGATCAGTGGTCCCAGGAACGGCAGCCCGACGAGGGCGGCGGCGAAGGGAGCCAGGTGGGCCAGGGTCGCCCAGGTCTTCTCGTCCTGCTGCGACATCGGCTTGGGGCCGGAGCCGTAGACCGGGGGCGGTCCGGACGGACCGGGGGGCGGCGGCACCGACTGGGAGCCGGGGGGCGGCGGCACCGACTGGGAGCCGGGGGCCTGGGGCTGCGGTTGTTCGGTCATGGTGTTCCTCCGTGGTGGTGTCTTCCACCAGTGAAACGCATGACGACCCGTGCAGACAGGACTTTCGGGGTCTGGCGAGGGGCGGGTCAGGGGTGCGTCAGGGTCGACCCCGACCCTGCCCCGGTTCAGTGCCCCGGTTCAGTGCCCCGGTTCAGTGCCCCGGTTCAGTGCCCCGGCTCGGTCACGAAGTCGATGAGCTCCTCGACACTGGCCAGCAGGGTGGGCTCGAGGTCGGCGTACGACCGCACCGTGCCGAGGATCTGCTTCCACGCCCGGGCGATGTCGGCCTGGCTGTCGGCCTGCCAGCCGAGGTGACGGCAGATCCCGTGCTTCCACGACTGGCCCCGCGGGATGACGGGCCACTGCTGCAGGCCCAGTCGCTCCGGGCGCACCGACTGCCAGACGTCGACGTACGGGTGGCCCAGGATCTTGACGTGCGCGGCATACGGGCCCCTGCGGCACGCCTGGACGACCTTGTCCTCCTTGGTGCCGGGCAGGAGGTGGTCGACCAGGACCCCCATCCGCTGGCCGGGGCCGGGACGGAAGTCACGGATGGCCCCGGCGAGGTCGTCCACGCCGTCGAGCATCTCGACGACGACTCCCTCGATGCGCAGGTCGTCGCCCCAGACCTTCTCGACGAGCTCGGCGTCGTGGCGGCCCTCGACGAAGATCCGTGAGCCGCTCGCGACCCGCGCCTTGGCGCCCTCGACCGCCCTCGACCCGGACGCCGTCCGCGCAGTCGCCGCCTTCGCCTCGGCGAGCTTCGCGCGGGCGGCAGCGGTCGGCGGCGTGAGGATCACCGGGGCCCCGTCGAGCAGGAAACCTGGCCCCATCGGGAACCCCTTGGTGCGGCCGCGGCGGTCCTCGAGGTGCACCACCCGCATGCCGCCGGCCTTCTCGACGCGCACGACGGCGCCGCACCACCCGGTGTCGACGTCCTCGACGACCAGGCCGGTCTCGGCCTCCACCTCGCGGGAGCGTCCCCTCGGGGGAACCTTCCAGTCGCCGGAGAGGACATCGGAGCCATAGCGGTCGGACACCGACGCAGGGTATGCCGCGTGGCCGACGCCACCGGAGAGGACGCGCCGCCGGTGCGGCCCCGGACCCGGGAACACCGTAGACTTGGCACTCGCTGAGCATGAGTGCCAGCAGACCCGGCGTCGGCCGCCCGACCCGGACCCGCCTGCTGCCACCCGTCGCCAGCGCCGACTCAAGTCCCGTCTCCAGTCCGACCGCAAAGGAGGTGTCCGATGAGTGAGGAACGCCGTCTCGCCGTGCTGCGCGCGATCGTGCAGGACTACGTCGAGACCTCCGAACCCGTGGGGTCCAAGGCCCTTCTCGAGCGCCACCACCTCGGGGTCTCCGCCGCCACCGTCCGCAACGACATGGCCGCCCTCGAGGAGGAGGGGCTGATCGCAGCCCCCCACACGAGCGCCGGGCGCGTGCCCACGGATGCCGGCTACCGCTTGTTCGTCGACCGCCTGAGCTCGGTGAAGCCGATGTCGCCGGCCGAGCGCTCCGCCATCGCCCAGTTCCTCGAGGGGGCGGTCGACCTCGACGACGTCGTGGCCCGCACCGTGCGGCTGCTGTCCTCGCTGACGCGGCAGGTCGCGGTCATGCAGTACCCCTCGTTGACCCGCTCGTCGGTGCGGCACATCGAGTTCGTGCCGATGGGCGCGACCAGGCTGATGGTCGTGCTCATCGTCAACACCGGCCGCGTCGAGCAGAGGGTCATCGAGACGACCCACGACCTGTCCACGACCGAGGGCGAGGCCACCCTGGGGCTGGTGCGAGCGAAGATCAACGCCAGCGCCGTGGGCCAGCGCCTGGTCGACGCAGCCGCTTCCCTCGAGTCGCTGCCGGAGGAGTTCGAGCCGGCCGACCGCGACCTCGTCCGGGCCGTCGTCCGCTCCCTGGAGGACGCCCTGGTCGAGGAGCGCGAGGAGCGCGTCGTGCTGGCAGGCACGTCGAACCTCGCGCGCGTCGGCACCGACTTCCCCCTCAGCATCGGCCCGGTGCTCGAGGCGCTCGAGCAGCACGTCGTGCTGCTCAAGCTGCTCGGCACCGCCAGGGAGACCAGCGACGCCGTCTCGGTCCGCATCGGGCACGAGAACCCGTTCGCCGGACTGCAGTCGACCTCGGTCGTCGCCACCGAGTACGGCAGCGGCTCCGACCTGGTCGCGGGCCTCGGCGTCCTCGGCCCCACCCGCATGGACTACCCCACGACGATGGCGTCGGTGCGGGCAGTCGCCACGTACGTCTCCCGGATCCTGGCGCAGTGACGCCTGTGCCCGACCGGGCTCACCGATCCACCCCTCGCACCACTGACAAGGACTCTCGTTGAACGACTACTACCAGGACCTGGGCGTCTCCAAGGACGCGTCGCCGGAGGAGATCAAGCGGGCCTACCGCAAGATGGCCCGGCGCTTGCACCCGGACGTCAACCCCAGCCCCGAGGCGGAAGAGCAGTTCAAGAAGGTCTCCCAGGCCTACGACGTGCTCTCCGACGCGGAGAAGAAGCGCTCCTACGACCAGGGCGCCGACCCGTATGCCGCCGGTGCCGCCGGGTTCGGCCAGGGCTTCTCCTTCAGCGACATCATGGACGCCTTCTTCGGCGCCGGTGCCGGTCAGGCCCAGCGCGGCCCCCGGTCGCGCCAGCGCCGCGGCCAGGACGCCCTGATCCGGCTCGACCTCGACCTCGCCGACGCCGTCTTCGGTGGCGAGCAGGAGCTCACCGTCGAGACCGCGGTCGTCTGCTCCACCTGCCACGGTGACGGGGCCCAGCCGGGCACGTCCCGCCGGACCTGTGACGTCTGCGCCGGTCGCGGCGAGATCCAGCAGGTGCAGCGCTCGTTCCTCGGGCAGGTCATGACGACCCGTCCCTGCATGACCTGCCAGGGGTACGGCGAGGTCCTCGTCAGCCCCTGCTTCGAGTGCTCGGGCGACGGACGCGTCCGCACCCGTCGCACCCTGAAGATCAAGGTTCCCGCAGGCGTCGACACCGGCACCCGCATCCAGCTCACGGGGGAGGGCGAGGTCGGCCAGGGTGGCGGTCCCGCCGGGGACCTCTACGTCGAGGTCGCCGTCCGTCCGCACCAGACCTTCCAGCGCCGTGGCGACGACCTGCACTGCACGGTCGAGCTGCCGATGACGGCCGGTGCGCTCGGGACGACCCTCAAGCTCGACACCTTCGACGGTGTCAACGAGCTCGAGATCAAGCCCGGCACGCAGTCCGGTGACGCCATGACCCTCCGTGGCCTCGGTGTCACCCACCTGCGCGGTGGTGGTCGTGGCGACCTCATCGTCCACGCGACGATCCTGACCCCGACGAAGCTGGACGAGCAGCAGGAGGAGCTCCTGCGCCAGCTCGCCGCCCTGCGCGGCGAGGAGCGCCCCGAGGGTCGTATGACGCCCGCCCACCCGGGCCTGTTCGGCAAGCTCCGCGACGCGTTCAAGGCCAAGTAGCGGGGCCCGCCCGCACCGCCCCAGGCTGCGCCCATGACCCTCCCGCTCTTCCTCGTCGACCCGGCGCTGCTCGCAGGAGCGGTCCCCGGGGCGAAGGTCGTCCTCGACGGGCCGGAGGGGCGGCACGCCGCGACGGTGCGCCGCATCGCCGCGGGGGAGCGGGTGCTCCTGGCTGACGGGCTGGGGCTGCGCGCGACGTGCGACGTCGTGGCAGCCGGGAGGGCCGAGCTCGACCTGGTCGTCGCCGAGCTGGCCACCGAGCCCGAGGGCGAGCCACGGTTCGTCCTCGTCCAGGCCCTCGCGAAGGGCGACCGCGACGACCAGGCCGTCGAGGCGGCGACCGAGTTCGGGGTCGACGAGGTCGTCCCGTGGCAGGCGTCGCGCTGCATCGTCCAGTGGCGTGGGGAGCGGGGCGACAAGGCCCGTCGCAAGTGGGAGTCGGCCGTGGTCGCGGCTGCCAAGCAGTCGCGCCGGTCTCGCGTCCCGGTCGTCGCGGAGCTGGCCACGACGAAGACCCTGGCGGCGCGTGTGGGCGCCGCGGCGGCGGCATACGTGCTGCACGAGGACGCCACCCAGAGCCTTGCGGCGCAACGGGTTCCGGACTCCGGCGAGGTGCTCGTGGTCGTGGGGCCCGAGGGAGGCATCACCCCTGAGGAGGTGGCCGCGCTCGAGGCTGCTGGCGCGGTGACGGTGCGACTCGGGCCGACGGTGCTGCGTTCGTCGAGCGCCGGACCGGCTGCCCTCGCGGTGCTCAGCGCCGCGGCGCGCTGGCGCTGAGCCCGTCCGCGAGGGCTACTTCACCGTGAAGGTGACCGAGTCCTCGGCTGCGATCGACCCGTCCTTGGCGCTGGCCTCATAGACCTTCACCGTGTAGGTGCCGGGCGCGAGGGTGCCGAGCGAGAAGGAGTAGGTGCCCCGGCTGGGCGCACCGATGGTCGCCATGGCGTTGCCGGTCTTCACGGAGGTCGTGCCTCGGGTGAGCTCCCAGCCCACGGTGGCCTCGAACACGCTCGCCTCACCCTTGACCGTGACGGGTGACGCCGACGGCAGCACCTGGTCGCGCGACGGTGCGGTGACCCAGATCGGCGCGAGGTCCTTCCAGGACTCGTCCGCCGAGGGCCGGGTGAAGGACTGGTCCGTCGAGATCGACCCGAACAGCTTCGTCGCGCCTCCCTCGATCTCGAACCTGACCGGGAGCGGGCCCCGACCGACTGCTGCCTCCGCGGTCCACACGAGCTGCTGCACCGCGAGTCGCTGGACCTCGGGGGGGAAACCTTCGGCGCCGGGACCGCTCAGCCGCACCTCGATGACGTCGTTCGCCACCGTCGCCGCGGTCACGGTGGTGCCCGACCACGGCTGGAGGTAGCCGTCGGTGTTCGAGTACGGCTGGGCGTTCATGGCCAGGGTCAGCGCGACCGTCACCTTGTCCGCCGGAGTGGGGTCGGCTGCCACCTCCTGGCGGATGAACTCCCTGAACAGCTTGTACGTGGGTGTGGAGCCTCCGACAGGCCCGACGAAGTAGGCCGGGAACGTCATGACCACACCGGGCCCGCTGTTCGGGGACGTGGTCGGGCTCGAGGTCTGGGTGGGGGCGGTGGTGGGCTGGTCGGTGGCCGAGGGGCCGGTGGCGGTGGGTGCCGGGACGGTCGCCGACGGGCTGCCCGCGGGGGGCCCGGGGGTCGCCGTGGGGTCCTGGTTTGACAGCCACACGCCGCCGGCGATGGCGGCCACCACGGCGGCCGCGGCCGCGGGCGCGAGCCAACGACGGATCCCGGTCCCACCGGTCGCCGTGACCGGACCGGCGCGGTGGGCCTCGTGCAGGATCGTGTCGAGCCGGTCCGTGGGGCGCATCCGGCCCGACTCCTGGGTCAGCGAACGCCGCAGCTCGCGCTCGATGCGGTCGAACTCGCCCGGCTCGAAGTCGGGGTGCAGGAACTCGGTGCGGTCGCTCATGACGAGGTCTCCATCCGGTCGCGCAGGGCGGCGAGGCCGCGGTGGGCGTGGGCCTTGACCGATCCGGCGGAGATGCCGAGGGCGTCGGCGATCTCGGCCTCGCTCAGGTCGAGGTAGTAGCGCATCGTCAGGACCTCTCTCTGGCGCTGGGGCAACCGCCCGAGCGCCGTGACCATGGAGCTGGTGGCTTCGGCGTCGAGGGCGCGGTCCTCCGCGCTCACCTCGGTGCGTCGTGCGTATGCCGTGGGCTCACCCTGCTCGCGCGTCAGGTACCGCTCCTCGACGCCTCGGTGGCGCAGGCCGGACCGGGCGCCGTTCACCACGGCGCGGCGCAGGTAGGCGGCCGCGCTCTCGTGGCTGCGCAACGAGTCCCACCGCCGGTGGACGGCGATGAAGGCGTCCTGGACGACCTCCTCGGCGGCGAGGTCGTCCCGCAGGAGGAGCCAGGCGAGGCGGACCAGACCGGTCCAGTGCGCGGCATACAGCTCGGTGATGGCGACGTCGGCGCTCGGCACGTCGGCGCCCGGGGTCCTGGCGCCGGCCCCACCGGTGCCCGCACCGCCCCGCCGTCCCCGGGTGTCCCCACCGGGGTCGCGCTCTGCCACGCTCAACAGTCTCACGCTCCCTTGACGCGCAACCAGCGTCCGAGGTTGACGCGCCGATACCCTCGCCTGCATGACCGATCCGACCCGCTCGACGGAGCGCAGCACCGACCCCGACTGCCTCTTCTGCAGGATCGTGGCGGGGCAGATCCCGGCCTCGGTGGTGCACGAGGACGAGGCGACCGTGGCGTTCCGCGACCTCGAACCCCAGGCCCCGACCCACGTCCTGGTCATCCCGCGCCACCACGTGCCGACGGCGGCCGCTCTCGCCGCCGAGCGGCCCGAGGACGCGGCCGCCCTGCTGGCCGCGGTGGCCCGGGTCGCCGAGCAGGAGGGCATCGCCGAGAGCGGCTACCGCACGGTGTTCAACACGGGTGCCGACGCCCAGCAGAGCGTCTTCCACGCCCACCTGCACGTGCTGGGTGGGCGGGCAATGACGTGGCCGCCCGGCTGAGCGGCACCGTAGACTGGGCGGACCATGCCTGAAGCAGATCAACCGACCACGCCGGGGGGCACGCCCGAGGGCGCGCACTCCCTGCCCACCCACACCGTCGAGATCCCTCCGCAGGTCCAGATGGTCACCCTTCTCGGACCCCGCGACGAGCTGCTCCGCACGATGGAGCGAGCGTTCCCGCAGCTGGAGATCCACGTCCGCGGCAACGAGTTCCACCTGTCCGGCCCGAGTGCCGAGGTGGCCCTCGCAGAGCGGACCATCGACGAGCTGCTGCTCGTGATCGAGGGCGGCCAGCCGCTGAACCGCGATGCCGTCGAGCGCTCGATCAGCATGCTGCGCGCCCAGACGACCGAACGGCCCGCCGACGTCCTGACGATGAACATCGTCTCCTCGCGCGGCCGCACGATCCGTCCCAAGACGCTGAACCAGAAGCACTACGTCGACGCGATCGACAAGCACACCGTCGTGTTCGGCATCGGTCCCGCCGGCACGGGCAAGACCTACCTCGCGATGGCGAAGGCGGTCCAGGCCCTCCAGGCCAAGCAGGTCAACCGGATCATCCTGACCCGTCCTGCGGTCGAGGCCGGCGAGCGGCTCGGCTTCCTGCCCGGCACGCTCAACGACAAGATCGACCCCTACCTGCGTCCCCTGTACGACGCGCTGCACGACATGGTCGACCCCGAGTCGATCCCGCGCCTGATGGCTGCCGGGACGATCGAGGTGGCGCCGCTGGCCTACATGCGTGGCCGCACGCTGAACGACGCGTTCATCATCCTCGACGAGGCGCAGAACACCTCGCCCGAGCAGATGAAGATGTTCCTCACCCGTCTCGGGTTCGGCTCCAAGATGGTCGTGACCGGTGACGTGACCCAGGTGGACCTCCCCGACGGGTCGCGCTCCGGCCTGCGGGTGGTCCGCGACATCCTCACCGGTGTCGACGACATCCACTTCTCGGTCCTCAGCCCCCAGGACGTCGTCCGTCACCGCCTCGTGGGTGCGATCGTCGACGCCTACGGCCGCTGGGACGACCTGCAGGGCGAGACGCACGGACAGCAGCAGGGAGGGCGGGCACAGCGTGAGCGTCGACGTTCTCAATGAGACCGACCACCAGCTCGACGAGCTCGAGCTGGTGGCCCTGAGCAGGTACGTCCTGGGCGAGATGCGGGTGCACCCCGGTGCGGACCTCTGCCTGCGCCTCGTCGACGAGGCGGCCATGGAGGTGCTCCACGTGCAGTGGATGGACCTGCCGGGTCCGACCGACGTGATGTCGTTCCCGATGGACGAGCTGCGCCCGGGACGGGAGGGCGAGGAGCCCGAGGAGGGTGTCCTCGGCGACATCGTGCTCTGCCCGTCCGTGGCGGCGAAGCAGGCGGCCGAGGCCGGCCATGCCACGGAGGAGGAGCTGCTGCTCCTCACGACCCACGGCATCCTGCACCTGCTGGGCTACGACCACGCCGAGCCCGAGGAGGAGCGCGAGATGTTCGAGCTCCAGCGCCAGCTGCTGCTGACGTTCCTCGCGGGCCGTGGTCGACCCGCCGGCTGATGGTGCTCCGATGACCCGTCTCGTCCTGGCCGCGTTGTTCAGCATCGCGGTCGCCTTCCTCCTCTCGGCCGCGGAAGCAGCCCTGTGGCGGATGTCCCGGGTGCGCGCCCACGAGCTGCTCGAGGAGAAGCGACCCGGGTCGGCGTCGCTCATGCGCATCGTCGGCGACAGCGCGGCATACCTGTCCGTCACGGCGTTCCTGCGGGTCATCGCCGAGGCGACGACAGCCGTGCTCATCACACTGGGCGCCGTCGACCTCGTCGACGGGTTCTGGAAACCGCTGCTCATCGCCATCGGGGTGATGGCGCTGGTGTCGTTCGTCGTCGTCGGGGTCTCGCCGCGCACGCTCGGACGGCAGAACTCCGACGCCGTCGCCCTCATCGCCTCACCGGTCATCGTGTGGCTCCGTGCGCTGCTGGGCCCGGTCGCCCGTGTCCTCATCGCGCTCGGCAACGCCGTGACCCCCGGTCGTGGCTACCGTGACGGCCCGTTCCAGAGCGAGTCCGAGCTGCGCGACCTCGTCGACCTCGCCGGAGAGAGCGCCGTGATCGAGGCCGGGGAGCGGGAGATGATCCACTCCGTCTTCGAGCTCGGTGACACCGTCGCCCGCGAGGTCATGGTCCCGCGCACCGACATGGTCACCGTCGACAGCGAGAAGACCCTGCGCTCGGCGATGTCGCTGTTCCTGCGGTCGGGGTTCTCGCGCATCCCCGTCGTCGGCGACGGCTCGGACGACATCCTCGGCCTGCTCTACTTCAAGGACGTGGCGCGGCGGGTCAACGCCGACCACGAGGCCGGGTCGCTGCCCGTGACGACGCAGATGCGACCGATGCACTACGTCCCGGAGAGCAAGCCGGTCGACGACCTGCTGCGCGAGATGCAGCGGGACCAGAGCCACTTCGCCGTCGTGGTGGACGAGTACGGCGGCACCGCCGGACTGGTCACCATCGAGGACATCATCGAGGAGATCGTGGGCGAGATCGCCGACGAGTACGACCGGGAGGCACCCGGGGTCGAGGACCGCGGCGACGGCACGTTCCGGGTGCCGGCGACGATGGACATCGACGACCTCGCCGACGAGTTCGACGTCGAGATCGAGGAGGACGAGGTCGACACCGTCGGTGGGCTCATCGGCAAGAGCATCGGCCGGGTGCCCATCGTCGGGTCGCGCGCAGAGGTCGCCGGGCTGGCCCTCACGGCCGAGCGGATGGCTGGTCGCCGGCACCGGATCGCCTCCGTCATCGTGTCGCGCCTGCCGGAGCCGCACGAGGGTGGCGACGAGGGGGTGCCCGAGCGCACTACGGTGGAGCCCGAGCGCGAGGGAGTGTCATGACTGAGAGCGGAACCGGACCGACCGAGGGGTATGCCGCGGGGTCACCGTCGGAGGAGAAGCCGTACCTCGCCGGTTTCGCCTGCCTCGTCGGGCGCCCGAACGCCGGCAAGTCGACGCTGACGAACGCCATGGTCGGCCACAAGGTCGCCATCACGTCCTCGAAGCCGCAGACGACCCGCCACACCATCCGCGGGATCGTCACCAACGAGCGGGCGCAGCTCGTCCTGGTCGACACACCGGGCCTGCACAAGCCCCGGACGCTGCTGGGGGAGCGGCTCAACGACGTCGTCCGCGAGACGCTGCTCGAGGTCGACGTCATCGGGTTCTGCCTCCCGGCGGACCAGAAGATCGGCCCCGGCGACGGGTTCATCGCCCGCGAGCTCAAGGAGATCCAGCAGGGCAAGCGTCGTCCGGTCGTGGCCATCGCCACCAAGACCGACCGCGTCGACCGCCAGCGCCTGGCCGAGCACCTCATCTCCATCGACCAGCTCGGCTCGTGGGACGCGATCGTCCCCTGCTCCGCGGTGGACGGGTCACAGGTGGGTGAGGTGACCGAGGTGCTGTCGAGCTACCTGCCCACGTCGCCCGGCCCGCTGTACCCGGAGGGCGTCCTCACCGACGAGCCGCAGATGGTCATGATCGCCGAGCTCGTCCGGGAGGCCGCCCTCGAGGGCGTCCGCGACGAGCTGCCGCATTCCCTGGCGGTCGTCGTCGACGAGATGGTCCAGCGGGAGGGCCGTCCCGCGGACAAGCCCCTGCTGGACGTGCGGGTCAACGTGTTCGTCGAGCGGTCGTCGCAGAAGGCCATCATCATCGGTCGTGGCGGGTCGCGGCTGCGCGAGGTCGGCACGAACGCTCGTCAGGGCATCGAGGAGCTCCTCGGCCAGAAGGTCTACTTGGACCTGCACGTGAAGATCGCCAAGGACTGGCAGCGCGACCCCAAGCAGCTCCAGCGCCTGGGTTTCTGACCCGCTCGCGACGATCCCGGCCCACCGTGGCGAGGCTCACGGCACACGTGGGATCGATTGTGCTGCAACGGTTTTGGTGAGGTGCGCGGGAAGTTCCCGGCATCCGCGATTTGAGATGTGCCGTGCTTCTCGGCACAGTGGGCGGTCGACCAACGACGGTTTTGATACGCAACCAATCCAGAAACAGCGAAGGAGCGGCGCCCTCCCCAACGAGGGCGCCTACACCACGTGGACTCGACACTGACCAAGACAGGCCCGGCCGCACCGGCCCAGGCCACGGGCGAGAACGAAGCCCTCGACACGCCCCACCCCGCCCTCGACCCCGTCATCGAGGAGCACCCTGCCGAGGAGCCGCAGAAGGTCGACACCATCGTGTTCGGCGTCACCGCGGCGATCGCGATCGCGTTCGTGCTGTGGGGATTCCTCAGCACCGACACGCTGAGCGCGGCGTCCGGCGCAGGGCTCGGGTGGGTCGTGCACAACATGGGCTGGCTGTTCTCGCTGGTCGCCTCCGGGTTCGTGCTGTTCGTCATCTGGCTCGCCGCCAGCAAGTACGGGCGCATCCCGCTCGGGCGCGACGACGAGGAACCGGAGTTCAAGACGGTCTCGTGGATCGCGATGATGTTCTCCGCCGGCATGGGGATCGGCCTGATGTTCTACGGGGTCTCCGAGCCGCTGTCGCACTTCGTCAAGCCGCCGCCCGGGACCGGTGCCGCCGGCAACCCGCAGGCCGTGCAGAACGCCATGGCCACGACGCTCTTCCACTGGACGCTCCACCCGTGGGCCATCTACGCGGTCGTCGGGCTCGCCGTCGCGTACGGCGTCTTCCGCAAGGGGCGTTCGCTGCTCATCAGCTCGGCGTTCGCGCCGCTGCTCGGCGAGAAGCGCGCCGCCGGCCCCGCCGGTCGGGTCATCGACATGCTCGCGATCTTCGCGACGCTGTTCGGTTCGGCCGCCTCGCTGGGCCTGGGCGCGCTCCAGATCGGTTCGGGCCTGCAGATCGTCAGCGGGCTCGGGAAGACCGGCAACATGGTGCTCGTCGGCATCATCGCCGTCCTGACCGTCTGCTTCATCCTCTCGGCCGTCTCCGGGCTGGCCAAGGGCATCCAGTGGCTGTCCAACATCAACATGGTGCTGGCGCTGGCCCTCGCGGTCTTCGTCTTCGTCGTCGGCCCGACCGTCTTCATCCTCAACCTCGTCCCCACCGAGATCGGTTCGTACTTCCAGAACCTGGCGATGATGTCCGCGCGCACCGACGCTGCCGGGGGCGACGCCATGAAGACCTGGCTCTCCGGTTGGACGATCTTCTACTGGGCCTGGTGGGTCAGCTGGACGCCCTTCGTGGGCATGTTCATCGCCCGCATCTCGCGCGGTCGCACCATCCGCCAGTTCGTCACCGGGGTGCTGCTGGTGCCGAGCGTCGTTTCGCTCGTGTGGTTCGCGATCTTCGGCGGCGCGGGCATCGACATGCAGCGCAGCGGCACCGACCTCGCCGGAGCCGGATCCACCGAGGGCACCCTCTTCGAGATGCTCTCGCACATGCCGTTGTCGACCGTCACGTCGGTGCTCGTCATGGTCCTCGTCGCGATCTTCTTCGTGTCGGGTGCCGACGCCGCCTCGATCGTCATGGGCACGCTCTCCGAGCGCGGCACCCTGGCCCCGAGCCGCAAGACGGTGATCTTCTGGGGCGCCGCAACCGGTGCCGTCGCCGCCGTCATGCTCCTCGTGGGTGGCGAGGACGCCCTGTCCGGCCTGCAGAACATCACCATCGTTGCGGCTCTGCCGTTCCTCATCGTGATGATCGGCCTGGCCGTCGCCCTGGTGAAGGACCTCAGCAACGACCCGCTCATCGTGCGTCGCGCGTATGCCGTGGCTGCCGTCGAGCAGGCCGTCGTCGCGGGCGTCACCGAGCACGGTGACGACTTCACCCTGACGTTCGAGGAGTCCGCTCCCGGTGAGGGCGTCGGCGACCTGGTGCCGACCGCGCCCGTGACCGGCAGCGGTCCGGAGGACGAGCTCGAGACTGCCGATGTGCGCGCAGGTTCTGCCACATCGTGAGCCGCTGAACCGTTGCACGACCGAGCCGACCTATCCTTGGTCCCATGAGAATTGGTGTCTTCGGGGCCACCGGGCAGGTCGGCTCGGTCATGCGTGCACTCCTCGCCGAACGGGCGTTCCCGGTCGACGAGATCCGCTTCTTCGCGTCGGCGCGCTCCGCCGGCACGACGCTGCCGTGGGCCGGTGGCGAGGTCACCGTCGAGGACTCGGCGACCGCTGACTTCTCCGGCATCGACATCGCGTTGTTCTCCAACGGGGGAGCGGCCTCCAAGGAGCTCGCACCCAAGGTCGCCGCTGCCGGCGCGATCGTCGTCGACAACTCCTCCGCCTGGCGCAAGGACCCCGAGGTCCCGCTGGTCGTGAGCGAGGTCAACGCCGACGACCTGGACACCATCCCCAAGGGGATCGTCGCGAACCCCAACTGCACCACGATGGCGGCCATGCCGGTCCTCAAGCCGCTGCACGACGAGGCGGGTCTGGTGCGGCTCACCGTCGCGTCATACCAAGCCGTCTCCGGCTCGGGAGGCAAGGGCGTGCAGGAGCTCGACGGCCAGCTGCGTGGCGGGTATGCCGCGGGCGAGCCCGCCGACCTCGCGCTCGACGGGCGTTCGGTCCAGATCCCCGCGCCGAACGTGTACGCCGTGCCCGTCGGGTTCAACGTGATCCCGCTGGCCGGGTCGATCGTCGACGACGGTTCGCTGGAGACCGACGAGGAGCAGAAGCTCCGCAACGAGTCGCGCAAGATCCTGCACATCGACGACCTGCTGGTCTCGGGCACCTGCGTCCGGGTGCCCGTCTTCACCGGCCACTCGCTGGCGATCCACGCCGAGTTCGACCGCGAGATCAGCCCGGAGCGGGCGTTGGAGCTGCTGGCCAAGGCGCCCGGCGTCGTGGTGTCCGAGGTGCCCAACCCGCTCGAGGCGGCTGGGCGCGACGACGTCTACGTCGGGCGGGTCCGTGCCGACCAGGCCGCGTCGGCCGGCAAGGGCCTGGTGCTGTTCGTCGTCGGCGACAACCTGCGCAAGGGTGCCGCCCTCAACGCCGTGCAGATCGCCGAGGAGCTGCTCAAGCGCCGCTGACGCCGGTGACCACCGCGAAGGGTGGCGATCTGCCGTTCCAGGCCCGTGCGAGGCGGCAGATCGCCACCCTTCGTCGTGCCCTCGCGCCGGAGGGCTGACCGTCAGACGTCGGTCATCCAGTGCTGGTAGCTCTGGCTGACCTGCATCCCGACGTGCTCGTACAGCGGGAGGGCGCCGGTCCGTGAGTCGGTCGACAGCTCGCTGCGGGCGGCGCCGTGCTCGCGTGCCCGACCGAAGGCGTCGACGAGCAGCGCCCGGGCCAGGCCCTTCCCGCGCTGGTCGCTGCGGACGGCCAGCTGGTCGACGTACCCGCACCCCTCGGTCACGATCAGGAACGCCACCCCGACGGCGGTGCCGCGGTCGTCCACGGCGAACCGGATCTGCCACGGCTCGAACCCCGGCCGGCGCACCGTGCTCGCGGCCCAGTCGTCGAACGTGCTGGGCTGTCGGTCGGGCCATTCGTTGAACGCGTCCTCGACGAGCCGGTAGGCCGTCTCCTCGTCCTCGCCGACGACGAGGTCGCGCAGCACGTACCCGCGGGGGAGCGGCTGGGGCTCGATCGCCGCGCCCTCGGGGACGACCAGCACCCAGGCCCGCCAACCCTCGCGGTAGCCGAGCGACTGGTAGAGCCTCTCCGCGGAGCCGCCCACCGGCACGCTCTGGCCGACGAGACTGCCCCCACGCCGCCGCGAGCAGTCCTCGACCCAGCGGGCGAGCCAGGTACCGATGCCGCGGCCGCGGTGGTCAGGGTGGACGGTGGCCTCGGCGCGACGGGTCTTGTAGACCTCGCCGGCCGCGACGAGGGTCCCGTCTTCGAACACCCCGATGCTCTCCTGCTCGAGGTCGAAGCTGGGTCGCTGCCAGCCACCCTCGATGTCCTCGAGCTCGACGGCGACCTCACCGGTGTCGGCGAGCTCGGCTGCGGCGAAGAGCGCGTGGACCGCCGAGGCGTCGGACATCACGAGGGGGCGGGCCACGAGACCCGGTGGCAGGTTCATGCCGCCATCGTGGCGGGCCGGGTGAGGTGTGCGCACGTGGATTTCCGCTCTGGCCTGCTCCTGCGATTCGTGAGAGAGTCCTCTCGAAACAGTTCTCTCACATCAGTGGCACAGCCTCCGGGAGGTCCGGTGTCCAACCCGTACGACGACGTCGAGCTCACGCCCAAGGGCATGCGCGCCCTGGCCCACCCGACCCGGCTGGCCATCCTCAGCCGGCTCCAGAAGGACGGTCCCAGCACCGCGACGGCACTCGCCCCCGAGGTGGGCGCGACGCCCTCGGTCACCAGCTGGCACCTGCGGCACCTCGCCGAGCACGGCCTGGTCCGCGACGCCGAGGTGGAGTCCGACGGGCGGCAGCGCTGGTGGGAGGCGGTGGGTCGGGGGTTCCGGTTCACGCCGCCGGCTGACGAGGCCGGCCGCGACGCGGCCACGCTGCTGTCCCGCGTCCTGTTCGAGCAGGCCCAGGACCTGCCCGCGCGCTGGGTCCGCGAGACCGAGCCCCTGCTCGAGGACGGGTGGCGCCGGTCGGCCGGCCTGTCCAACACGACGGTCGTCGTGACCGCGGACGAGCTCGACACGATCGAGGCCGCCATCGAACAGGTCCTCGCGCCATACGTGCTGCGCTCGAAGGGGTCCGCGCCGGAACCGGGCGCACGCCCGGTCCGGATGCTGCGCTACGTCCTCCCCGAAGCGCCGACGCCGTGACGGCGCCGCTGTGGCGGGACCACCGGTTCGGGCGCTACTGGGTGGGTCAGGGGATCTCGCAGTTCGGCGACCGGATCACCGACCTCGCGCTCCCACTGATCGCCGTGACGACCCTGCACGCGAGTGCCCCGACGGTGGGGCTGCTCACCGCCGCCGTGTGGACCCCGAACCTCCTGTCCCTCCTCGTCGGCACCTGGGTCGACCACCACGAGCGGAAGAGGCGGCTGCTGGTCCTCGCCGACCTGCTCCGGTGCGCGGTCCTGCTCAGCCTGCCCGTGGCCCACTGGTTCGGGCTGGTGACGATGGCCCAGCTCTTCGTCGTGGCCCTGGTCGCCGGGCTCGGACAGGTGCTCTACCAGACCGCCTACCCCAGCTTCTTCGTCGCCCTGGTGCGCCGTGACCAGTACGTCGAGGCCAACAGCCTGCTGAGCACGACGCGCTCCTTCTCGTTCGTCGCGGGCCCGGCTGCGGCCGGTGGCCTGATCCAGCTGCTGACGGCCCCGGTCGCGATGTTCGTCGACGCCGTCACCTTCCTGGCATCCGCGGTGCTCATCGGGGGCGTGGACGTGCAGGACCCGCCGGTGGACCGCGAGGGCGCCGCCCCGCTCCTGCGCAGGGCCCGAGAGGGTATGGCGCTCGTGCTGCGCCACCCGTACCTGCGGGTCTCCTTGGCCTTCGCCACCACCGTGAACTTCTTCAACTTCGTGGTGGCGGCCCTGCTGGTGCTGTTCGCCAGCCGCCAGCTGGGACTCTCGGCCGGAGGCATCGGTCTCGCCCTCGGGGTCGGGGCCAGCGGTGGGTTGCTCGGCGCCGTGCTGTCCCGCAGGGCGACCGCAGTCCTCGGGATGGGGCGGACCATCATGGTGGGGGGCGTCCTGTTCTCGGCGCCGGTCGCCCTGCTGCCGCTGGCCGGTGGGCCCCTGTGGCTGCGGGCCGGCGTGCTCGCCCTGGTCGAGTTCGTCACCGGTCTCGGCGTCATGTGGCTCGACGTGCCCCTCAACGCGATGCAGACCGCGGTCGTCCCGGACGAGATCCGCAGCCGGGTGGCGGGAGCCTTCTCGACCGTGAACTACGGCGTCCGCCCGCTGGGTGCGGTGCTCGGCGGGTTCCTGGGGGAGTGGATCGGCATCGCCCCGACGCTGTACCTGGCTGCGGCCGGTGGGACCCTCGCGGTGCTGTGGCTCGTGGGGTCGCCCATCGGCCGGACCCGGACCATCGAGGATCTCGACGGCGTCGCGGAGTCCGCCCGCGGGACTTGACCGCAGGAGCCGAGTGATATGCAATATATCGCGTGCCTGTCCCCGAGTCCTCGATCGCGCCGCGGGCGCTGCTGCGTGACGACGTCTACCTCCGCCTGAGGGACTCCATCGTCGACGGCACGCTCCAGCCGGGCGAGCAGCTGCGCGACCAGGAGCTCGCGGCGTGGCTCGGGGTGAGCCGGACCCCGGTGCGGGAGGCTCTGCTCCGGCTCCAGCAGGCCGGTCTGGTGCGCGCGCTCCCCGGCCGCTCGACCCGGGTCGCGTCCCTCGACGCCCGAGCCGTCCGCGATGCCCAGGCGGTGGTGGCTGCCATGCACGAGCTCGCCGTGCGCGAGGCCGTGCCCCAGCTGACGAGCTCGGACGTCGAGCGCATGCGTCGGGCCAACCTCCGCTTCGCCACCGCACTCGAGGCCGGGGACGCGGACGCGGCGCTCGAGGCGGACGACGAGCTGCACGGCATACCGGTCGCGGCTGCGGGCAACGCGGCGGTGTCCGCCGTCCTCGAGCAGTACACACCCGTGCTGCGGCGCGTCGAGCGGCTCCGGTTCGCCTCCCTGGCGGGTCGGGGCTCGGTCGTGCTGCACGCGCGCCTCGTCGACCTCTGTGAGCAGGGCGATGTCGACGCAGCCGCGCGGGTGTCCTTCGAGACCTGGCAGACCCTCGAGCCGCTGCTGGACTCCCTGGCCCACGATGCTGCAACCGTTGCAGAACAAGGAGATTGACCGTGTCCATCCATGACTTCCCACGCCACCCTCTGACCTTCGGCCCGAGCCCGGTCCACCGGCTGGCCCGCCTGACCGAGCACCTCGGTGGGGCGCAGGTGTGGGCCAAGCGGGAGGACGTCAACAGCGGTCTCGCCTTCGGTGGCAACAAGACCCGCAAGCTGGAGTACATCGTCCCCGACGTCCTCGCGTCGGGCGCCGACACGCTCGTCTCGATCGGCGGCTACCAGTCGAACCACACCCGGCAGGTCGCGGCCGTCGCCGCGCACCTCGGGCTCAAGTGCCGGCTGGTGCAGGAGAAGTGGGTGGACTGGGACGACCCGGTCAACGACAAGGTGGGCAACCTCCTGCTGTCGCGCATCATGGGTGCCGACTCCCGGCTCGACCCGCACGGTTTCGACATCGGCATCCGCTCCTCGTGGGAGGACGCACTGCGCGAGGTCGAGGAGTCCGGCGGGACGCCCTACGGCATCCCGGCCGGGGCCAGTGAGCACCGCCTCGGCGGACTGGGTTTCGCGAACTGGGCCTACGAGGTCGCCGAGCAGGAGGAGGCGCTCGGCGTCTTCTTCGACACGATCGTCGTCTGCACCGTCACCGGTTCGACGCACGCCGGCATGATCGCCGGGTTCGCCGCGATCGAGGACGCGGGAGGTCGGCCGCGACGCGTCCTCGGCATCGACGCCTCGGCGACGATCGACAAGACGCGTGGTCAGGTGCGTCGCATCGCCCAGCACACTGCGGACCTCATCGGCCTCGGGCGTGAGCTGCGCGAGGACGAGGTCAGCGTCCTCGAGGGGTGGGCCGGGGACCTCTACGGCATCCCCGTCCAGTCGACGATCGACGCCATCCGGCTCAGCGGGAGCCTCGAGGGCATGATCATCGACCCGGTCTACGAGGGGAAGTCCATGGCAGGGCTCGTCGACCTCGTCACCTCGGGTGAGATCCCTCGGGACTCCACGGTCCTCTACGCCCACCTCGGCGGGCAGCCCGCCCTCAACGCGTACTCCGGCATCTTCGAGGAGGGGTGGGCCGGCGCGTGAGGCGTCCGGATCGTGGGCCGTGCCCACGTGACGATGGACGTATGCCGCGCGGGCGGCATACCCTCAACACGTGCGTCTCTCGCGCCTCCTTCTTCGCCGCCGCGGCGGGGCCTGATCGATCAGCCGCCCCTCGTCGCGGAGTAGCGTTGCCCAGGCTGAGGTTCTGTCGGAACCATCCAGCAACGAATCGATAGGCGAGAGAACATGATTCATCCCCAGCAGCCGTCAGGCATGCCGGTAGCGAAGTACCTGCCCTTCCAGGAGCAGATCGCGGTCGACCTGCCTGACCGCACCTGGCCGACCAAGGTGCTCGAGTCCGCACCCCGCTGGTGCGCGGTCGACCTCCGCGACGGCAACCAAGCGCTCATCGACCCGATGAGCCCGGACCGCAAGAAGCGGATGTTCGAGCTGCTGGTGCGGATGGGCTACAAGGAGATCGAGGTCGGGTTCCCCTCGGCGAGCCAGACCGACTTCGACTTCGTGCGCATGCTCATCGAGGACGACATGATCCCCGACGACGTGACGATCCAGGTGCTGACGCAGTGCCGCGACCACCTCATCGAGCGGACGTTCGACTCGATCCGTGGTGCCAAGCAGGCCATCGTCCACTTCTACAACTCGACCTCGGTGCTCCAGCGTCGCGTCGTGTTCGGGCTGGACCAGGACGGCATCGTCGACATCGCGCTGCAGGCCGCCCGCCTGTGCCGCAAGCTCGAGGAAACCATCCCGGACACGGTCGTCTACTACGAGTACAGCCCAGAGTCCTACACCGGCACCGAGCTGGAGTTCGCGGTCCGCATCTGCAACGAGGTCGCCGACGTCATCGACCCGACGCCGGACCACAAGATGATCATCAACCTGCCCGCGACCGTGGAGATGGCGACGCCCAACGTCTACGCCGACTCGATCGAGTGGATGATCCGCCACCTCGAGCGGCGCGACTCCATCGTCGTCAGCCTCCACCCGCACAACGACCGTGGCACGGGTGTCGCGGCCGCCGAGCTGGGCTACCTCGCGGGAGCCGACCGCATCGAGGGGTGCTTGTTCGGCAACGGTGAGCGCACCGGCAACGTCGACCTGGTCACCCTCGGCATGAACCTGTTCAGCCAGGGCATCGACCCGCAGATCGACTTCTCCGACCTCGACGAGATCCGCCGCACCGTCGAGCACTGCAACCAGCTGCCCGTCGCCGAGCGCCACCCGTGGGGCGGTGACCTCGTCTTCACGGCGTTCTCCGGCTCGCACCAGGACGCGATCAAGAAGGGCTTCGAGGACATGGAGCGCCAGGTGGCCTCCTCCGGCAAGTCGATCAACGAGCTGGTGTGGGGTGTGCCCTACCTGCCCATCGACCCGCACGACGTCGGCCGGTCCTACGAGGCCGTGGTCCGCGTCAACAGCCAGTCCGGCAAGGGCGGGGTCGCCTACATCCTCAAGGCCGAGCACCAGCTCGACCTCCCGCGTCGCCTGCAGATCGAGTTCAGCGGTGTCGTCCAGGCCAAGACCGACAGCGAGGGCGGCGAGGTCAGCCCGGCCGAGCTGTGGAGCGTCTTCCAGGACGAGTACCTGCCCGCGGTCGACGGCGAGGCCAACGCCTGGGGGCGGTTCACGCCGATCAGCCACGCGCTCGAGAGCCAAGCCGGGGGTGCCGACCGCATCGTCGCGACGATGCTGGACAACGGTGTCGAGGTCTCCATCGAGGGCACCGGCAACGGCCCGATCGCCGCGTTCATCGACGCCCTGTCGACCGTCGGCGTGGACGTCCGCGTCCTCGACTACGCCGAGCACGCGCTGTCCTCGGGTGGGGACGCCCGGGCGGCCGCCTACGTCGAGTGCGCCGTCGGGGACCGGGTCCTGTGGGGCGTCGGGCTGCACAGCTCGATCGTCAAGGCGTCACTCACCGCCGTGCTGTCCGCGGTCAACCGGGCCCTGCGCGACCAGGACTGACCACCACGACGTGCAGTGGCGGCCCGCCGCCGGGAGCTCCTACCGGACGCCCGCGGTGAACGGCGCCACTGCACGTCGTTGCGTCAGCGGACGCCGTGGGGCCGCCGTCGGGTCGGACCTCAGCGCGCTGCGGGGAGCAGCCGTTTGCTCCACAGGCGGATGCCGTCCTCCCCACGGATGGTCACGTAGGTGGTGTCCTCGACCGTCTCGGCGTCGAGGATGGTGCCTGCCGGCAACGGCGCCGAGCTCCAGGTCCCACTGTCGGGCCTGATCCAGACCTGTGGTCCGTCGGCGGTCTGCACGGCCAGGACGAGGCCGTCGTCGAGGAACGAGGTCCGGGCGAGCAGGACCGTGGGCCGCTCTGGATCCAGCTCGGCGACCGGTAGCGGGACCGAGACGAGGCCTCGGCTCGTCGACCTGGTGGTGATGACCACCGCTCGACCGTGGGTGCTCCCGGCCAGCCAGTGGTCGAGGGTCTGGCCCTGGGCGTCGCTGACGCGCTCCATCGCCGTCGGGAGGGGAACGTCCTGCCACTCCCAGCTCCCCTCGGGCGCCGAGTCGTCCGAGGACCCCCACCACGCGTGGACGGTGAAGGGCTCGGTGCTGGAGGCGCCGCGCACCTCCGCGGCGACGAGGATGTCCGGGTCGGTGCCGGCGGCCACCACGGCGCTGCCCGGTCGCACCTCGCAGCACAGCGCTCCACCGGGAGCAGCGATGCCCTGCACCGTGTCGGTCACCGACCAGACCTGCAGCCGCTGCGTGGCGCCGGCCGGGACGGTTCCAGCCACGACGGGGAAGTAGGAGTCGTCGTCGATGGCCGCCGCCGTGATCCGTGCGTCCGCCGGGAGCGAACCATTCGCCGGCACGTGCCGCCCTTCGGCAGCATCGGCGTCGGGAGCCCGGACGTATGCGGTGTCCGCGGTCCAGGTGCGGGGTGCGTTCCCCGCGGCCCCTGTCGCCGCGAGCATCCACTCACCGTGGCCGGCAAGAGCCGTGACCGGTGCGTTCGTGTCGAGCATCGTCCTGCACTGGAGGCTCGTGCCCGGCGTCATCTCCAGGAGGCACGGGTGGCCGCCCCGCAGCCCGGCCGCGAGCAGGTACCCCAGGCCCTCACGGCTGAGCGGACCCGAGAGCTCGTAGGCGCTCTGCACCTGTGACCAGCCCTCGGAGGTCGCTCCGGCCCCTGACGCCTGACGCACCCCACCGACCGCATCCCTCAGGTCGGTGTCGATGCGAGCCAGGACGCCGGGAGCGAGGAACGCCAGCGCCGCGACCACGACCAGCGCCAGGAGGACGTCGCGTGCTCTGCTCATCACTCCTGCTCGGACGGGGGTCGGATCCGAGTCAGTGTGGACCAGGTCGCAGGTCGGTGTGCGGCTTTTCGCCGAGGTCAGCGGACGCCGCGGGGGCGGAACTGGATCGAGATGCGTGGACCGACGGCGTGGCTCGTCTTGGGGATGCAGTGGTCCCAGGTCCGTTGGCAGGATCCGCCCATGACCACGAGGTCGCCGTGGCCGAGGGAGAACCCGATGGACTCGCCGCCGCCGCGGGGTCGCAGCATGAGGGACCTGGCCGAGCCGATCGACAGGATGGCCACCATCGTGTCGTGCTCCTTGGACCGGCCGATCCGGTCGCCGTGCCACGCGACCGAGTCGCGTCCGTCCCGGTAGAGGCACATGCCGGCGCTGACGAAGCGCTCACCCAGCTCCGCGGCATACCAGTCGCTGAGCTGCTCACGGGCGTCGGTGAGCACGGGGTGGGGGAGGCCCTCGCCCTCGGAGTAGAACTTGAGCAGGCGCGGGACATCGACGACGCGCTCGTACATCTCGCGCTTCTCGGCGTACCAGGGGACGTCGTGGTGCAGCGCGTCGAAGAGCTGTTCGGCGCCCCCGAGCCAGCCGGGGCGGTAGTCCACCCAGGCGCCGCGGCTGAGCTGCGTGCGCGTCAGGCGTGAGTCGAGTCCGTGCAGCTCGATCTCGTCGGCGGTGTCGAGGAGGGACCCTTGGAGTGCCATGGCCATGCGCCGAGCATAACCCGGATTCGAACACATGTTCTAGTGTTGTCGGCGGCGGGATGCTTCGTGGTCAGGCGCGCTGGCGTTCGGCCTTGCGCTGGACGAGCTCCTCGACCGCGGAGGGGAGTGTGGTCTCGAAGTCGATGAGCTTCGCCCACGTCGGCGTGACGACGATGCGCACCATGCCGTCGTAGAGCGACCGCACCTCCGCCTCCCACTCCACCCGCTGCTCCGCGGTCATCTCGTAGCTGCCGTTCATCTGCAGGTACTCCTCGGGGATGCCGTCGACGTCGTCGAGCTCGACCCGGCCGCGCAGGAGCAGGATCTTCGGCGGGTGGACCTCGGTGTCGATCGTCAGGGCGACCACGGGGTTGTGCCGCAGGGCATGGAGCTTCGGTGCGTTCCTCGTGGTGCACAGGACGATCTCGCAGCCGTTCCAGGTGAAGGCGATCGGGATGCTGCGCGGAGTGCCGTCCTTGGCGACATAGGCCAGGCGCAGCAGGTCGCGCTGCAGCAGCTCACGGCTCGTGGGGAGGTCCAGGATCCGGGTGATCTCGTCGATCTGCATGGTGTCGCTCCTTCGTCCCGGGTGGCGGGGGCCGGTGCGGCCCCTCGCACACCGGGAACGAAGCCGACCCACCGTTCTCGACATCAGGTCGCGAGCGACTTCTCCCGCTCCGCGGTCAGCCGGTCCAGCTCGCACAGGAGGGCGGCGCGCAGGTCGTCGTGCTGGGGGCCCAGGACGGTCTCCGGCTCCGGTGCCCGCCACCGCTCGATCGGGTGCAGGGCGACCGGTCGCCAGGTGTGGTCCGGCCCCTCCCACTCGTACCGCGGCCACACGTGGGCGTGCAGGAACGCGTCGTGGTTGCCCTGGATCTCGAGGTTGATCCTGCGGAACGCCGGGTCGCGGTCGGCGCACACGCCCTGGACCGCCTCACCGAGCAGCTCCATGTCGGCCAGGAAGTCGAGGCGGCGCGCACGCGGGAGGTCGGTGAGCCGGTCGACCCCGGGGGTGTCGGTGAGGAGCACGCAGTAACCGGGCAGGAACTGCACGTCCCCCATCACCGCGAAGCCGGCTGCCAACCGCCTCAGTACCGTGGGGTTCTCGTCGCGCAGGGCGGCGCCCACGCGGTCCCGTCGCCAGTCCGTCATGGGCCCGGAGAGTAGTGGACGCGGTGAGCACGGCACCGCCTCCCTGCGTCCTGCCGCCCGTGGGAGACAATGGCGCCATGCCCCTGTACCGCGACGAAGGCATCGTCCTGCGCACCCAGAAGCTGGGCGAGGCCGATCGCATCGTCACCCTCCTGACCCGCGGGCTGGGCAAGGTGCGCGTGGTGGGCAAGGGGGTCCGTCGCACCAAGAGCCGCTTCGGGGCGCGGCTCGAGCCGGCGATGATGGTGGACGTCCAGTGCTACGAGGGCCGCAACCTCGACACCGTGACCCAGGCCGAGTCCCTCGCCTCCTGGGGGGACGTGCTCGCCCGCGACTACACGACCTACACCGCGGCGGCCGCGATGCTCGAGACCGCCGACCGGCTCACCGAGGAGCGTGAGCCCAACCTCCAGCAGTACCTCCTCCTCCAGGGCGCGCTCCGCTCGATGGCCGAAGGGGTCCACGACCCGGGCCTCGTCCTGGACGCCTACCTCTTGCGCGCGCTCGCCGTCGCCGGCTGGGCGCCGAGCTTCCACGACTGCGCACGGTGCGGCGCGGAGGGTCCGCACCGCGCGTTCAACCTGGCCTCTGGAGGCACCGTGTGCTCGGTGTGCCGCCCGCCCGGCTCCGCCGCGCCGGCTCCGGAGACCCTGTCCCTCCTCGCGGCGCTGCTCGCCGGCGACTGGTCGATCGCCGACGCGTCGAGCGGACGGCACCGCCGGGAGGGCAGCACGCTGGCGAGCGCGTTCCTCCAGTGGCACCTTGAGCGGGGTGTGCGATCGTTGCGCCTCGTGGACCGACGAGACCCCGACGCCCTGAACCCGTCCAGCTCCCGCGTCACGTGGTCAGCAGTCCCGCTGACGGCGACCGAACCGGTCGACGAGCGCTTCGCTGACGCATTCGCGGCCGTGACGAAGGTCGAGCAGGCGCACGCCGCAGCCCGGGCGGCCCAGGCGTGAGCGCGTCATACGCGAAGCCGTTTGCCCACCCCAGCGGAGCCCAACCGCCATCTCTGCCAAGGGAACTCGTGCCCAACCACGTGGCCGTGGTCATGGACGGCAACGGCCGCTGGGCCAACCAGCGCGGGCTGGCCCGCACCAAGGGCCACGAAGCCGGTGAGGCGGCGCTGCTCGACGTCGTCGCAGGGGCCATCGACATCGGTGTGACCCACCTGTCGGCCTACGCGTTCTCGACGGAGAACTGGAAGCGCAGCCCGGACGAGGTGCGCTTCCTCATGGGGTTCAACCGCGACGTCATCCGTCGTCGCCGTGACCAGCTGCACGAGTGGGGCGTTCGGATGCGCTGGGTCGGCCGACGTCCGCGCCTGTGGGGCTCGGTCATCAAGGAGCTCGAGACCGCGCAGGAGCTGACCAAGGACAACACGGGGCTGACCCTGTACTTCTGCGTCAACTACGGCGGTCGCGCGGAGATCGCCGACGCCGTGCAGAAGATCGCCGAGCAGGTCCAGCGGGGCAAGCTCAGGCCGGGGTCGATCGACGAGAAGACCATCGCGCGCCACCTGCCCGAGCCGGACATGCCGGACGTCGACCTGTTCGTGCGGAGCTCGGGGGAGCAGCGGACGAGCAACTTCCTGCTCTGGCAGAGCGCGTACGCCGAGATGGTCTTCCAGGACACGCTGTGGCCGGACTACGACCGGCGCCACCTCTGGGCCGCGATCCAGACGTACGCCGAGCGTGACCGCCGGTACGGGGGCGCCGTCGACGTCCCCAGCAGCTAGCCGTCAGCAGGCACCGAACCCGCCGTCGCAGTGGACGGTTGTCGGATCAGCGCGAGCAGTCGGCGCAGGTGCCGAAGATCTCCAGCGTGTGGTGGACGTCGGTGAAGCCGTGCTGGGAGCTGACCTTCGTCGCCCATGCCTCCACCGTCGGGCCCTCGACCTCGACCGTGCGTCCGCACACCCGGCACACGAGGTGGTGGTGGTGCCCGGTCGAGCAGGCGCGGTAGACGGCCTCGCCCTCGTCGGTGCGCAGCATGTCGATCTCGCCGTCGGCGGCCATGGCCTGGAGGTTCCGGTAGACCGTGGCGAGCCCGACCTTGTCGCCGGCCTCGCGCAGCAGCGCGTGCAGCTCCTGGGCCGACCGGAACTCGCCGGTGTCGGCGAGCACCGCGGCCACGGCCGCGCGCTGGCGGGTGGGGCGACGGGCGCCTTCGCCGGGCTCGGTGAGTGCGGTCGGGCGTTCCTGGACTCCGGTCATCGCGGTGCCGTCTCCTTCGGTGCGAGGTCGCCGTGGCCCTGGCCGTCGTGGCCGTCGTGGTGGCCGTGTGCGTCGGGGGCGTGCTCGTCGTAGTGGCCCTCGTGCGGCGCGTGACGGTGCCCGTCATGGACGTAGTCGACGTGGTCGTCGTGAGCCACCGCCGCGTGTCCGCAACCCGGACCGTGCTCGTGGTCGTGGCGTTCGGCCAACCGGTGCCGCGCGGCACGGGCCCTGGAGCCGAGCGCGCTGACCGTGGCCACCACGACGAACGCGCCGATCGCGAGCAGCACGATCGTCCCGCCTGACGGGGTCTCCGCGTAGTACGAGGCGATGACACCCCCGACGCTGGAGAGCACGCCGACCAGGACCGCCCAGCGGACCGAGGCGCGGAAGCTGCGTCCGAGCAGCTGGGCCGTGGCGTTGGGGATGATCATTAGGGCGCTGATGAGCAGCAGCCCGACGACCCGCATCGACACCACGACGGTGACCGCGGTGAGGATGGCCAGGGCGATGTTGAGGGCCGTGACGGGCAGGCCGCTGGCCCGCGCGTACTCCTCGTCGTTGGCGACCGCGAACAGCCAGGGCCGCAGCAGCCACGTGGTGAACAGGACGACCGCGGCGAGCCCGGCGAACACCCAGAGGTCGTTCTGGTCCGCCGTGGTGATCGCCCCGAAGAGGTATGCCGTGAGGTTGGCGGGGCTGCTGCTGGGCGACTTCGCGATGATCACGACGCCGGCGGCGATGCCTCCGTAGAACATCACGGCCAGCGCGATGTCGCCGCTCGTGCGCCCTCGGCCCCGGATCACCTCGATCGCGATGGCCGCGGCGACGGCGAAGAGCAGGGCGGTGAGGACGGGGGCTTGGCCGGTGAGGAGCCCGACGGCGACACCGGCGAGCGCGACGTGGCCCATGCCGTCACCGATGAGGGACAGCCGCCGCTGCACGAGGAAGACCCCGACGAGGGGGGCGGCGATGCCGACCAGGAGGGCGGCCACCAGGGCCTGCCGCATGAAGTCCAGGGCGAGGATCTCGCTCATCGACGCGCTCCTTGCCGGGGGTCGAGGGGTCCGGCGGACGGTGCCCCAGGGAGGTGCGGCGCCGACGGGTCGACCTCGTCGTCGTGGTGATGGTGGTCGTGGTCGTGCGCGAAACCGCTTCCGTGAGCGGCGAACTGCTCCGGCGTCCCGTCGAAGGCGATGCGACCGCCCTGCACCAGGACGATGCGGGTCACGATGCCGGCCAGGGCGGCGAGCTCGTGGGTGACGATGACCATCGTCGTGCCGCGGTCCGCCAGCCGGGCCAGCACCGTCGACAGGACGTGCTGGTTCGCGGCGTCGACGCCGGCGGTCGGCTCGTCCATGAGGAGTACGTCGGGGTCGGACGCCAGGGCGCGCGCGATGAGCACTCGCCGCTGCTGCCCGCCGGAGAGGGTCGAGACGTCGGCGGTCGCGCGGTCGGACAGCCCGACGACGTCGAGCGCCTTGTCGAGGATGGCGATGTCCTGCGCGCTGCGCACGACCGGTCGCCACCACCGGTGGTGCGACAGGCGGCCGACCGCGACGATCTCCTCGACGGTGGCGCGCACGGACGCCGACAGCGTGTGGCGTTGCGGGACGTACCCCAGTCGGGCGTGGTCGTGGAACGAGTCCCGCGGCTGGCCGAAGAGGCGCACCTCGCCGCCGAGCTGGTCGTTGAGCCCGAGCAGGCCGCGGACGAGCGTGGACTTGCCCGAACCGTTCGGGCCGAGCACGGCCACCACCTCACCGGCGTGCACGGCGAGGTCGGCGGCCTGGACGATGGTCTGGTCGGCGTAGCCGAACGAGGCGCGCCGGAGCTCGATGATCGGGTCGTCGGTCACGAACACTCCTGTCCTGCCTTGAGGGTGGCCAGGTTCGCGCGCATGACGCCGGGGTAGTCCTGGGCCGCCGACTTCGTGGTGATGCCCTCGATGGGATCGAGCACGGCCAGTGTGGCACCGGTCTCGCGGGCGAGGGTCCTGGCCACGTCCTCGCTCACGAGCGTCTCGGCATACACGGTCGTCGCACCGCTCTCGCGGATGTGCCGGGTGAGGTCGGCGAGGGCGGCGGGGCTCGGCTCGCTGTCGGGCGTCAGGCCGGTGATGCTCTCCTGGGTGAGCCCGTACGCCTTCGAGAGGTAGCCGAACGCGGCGTGCGAGGTGACCAGGTCCTTGATCCTGCAGGACCGCAGCCCGGTGCGGAACTCCCCGTCGAGCGTGGTCAGCTGCGCGCGGAACGCCGTCGCGTTCGCCGTGTATGCCGCGGCGTTGGCCGGGTCCCGTCGGCCCAGCTCGGCAGCGATCGCGTCGCCGACGTCGGCGTAGCGCATCGGGTCGAGCCAGAAGTGGGGGTCCTTCGCGCCGGTGGCGTGGTCGGAGTGCTGCTGCTCCGTCTCGCCGGCGTGGTCGTGACCCTCCTCGGTAGCAGCGAGGTCGAGCCGAGCGGCGGGGGAGACGTCGAAGCCGGTGCCCTTCGCCTCGCTCTTCACCGCGTCGTCGACGGCGGGCTGGAAGCCCTTCTCGTAGACGACGAGGTCGGCCTGGGCGACCTCACCGACCTGCTTGGGGTTGAGCTCGAGGTCGTGTGGCTCGGCCCCCGGCTTGGTCAGCGCCTGGACGTCGACGTGGTCGCCGCCGATCTGCGAGACGGCGTACTCCAGGGGGTAGAAGGCGGCTGCGACGGTCACCGTGCCGTCGGTGGAGCCCGACCCCCCGGTCGCCCCGCAGGCGGAGACCATGGCGATGGCGATTGCGGCGGCGGGCCAACCGAGGTGTCGGGACTTCATGACAACCATTCTCATCTGAAATGAGAACCATTGTCAAAAACCTCACCGAGGTGGCAGTGGTCGGGGGGAAGTCAGGTGCGGGGGAATGCCTGCGTCACGGTGATGGCCGCAGCGATCAGCACGATGGTGATGCGCATCAAGCGCTGCGTGGAGTCCATCGCCGGCCAGGCGAGGTACAGCGTCCAGAGCAGGAACAGGACGACCAGCAGCAGCAGGACCCAGCCCCAGCCGGGCACGAAGAGCCCGGCGAGCATCAGGGCGAGGATCGCCACGAAGGGCACGAAGCGGGGGAGGGCGTTCAACCGCTCGACGGCGGGAAGGCTGGCTCGCTGGATCGACTCACGCAGGGAAGGCACGCAGGAAACCCTAGATGGTGGCCGGCGAACACCGGTGCGGCGGCCGCGCGGCATACCCCCTCCGGTGGCGGGGAAGGGCACAGTAACCTTGCGCGCATGGCTGCGCCCTCCACCGTCGACACCGTTGTCTCCCTCTGCAAGCGCCGGGGGTTCGTGTTCCCCTGCGGCGAGATCTACGGCGGGACGAGGTCGGCCTGGGACTACGGCCCCCTCGGTGTCGAGCTCAAGGAGAACATCAAGCGGCAGTGGTGGAAGAGCACCGTCACCAGCCGTGACGACGTCGTCGGCCTCGACTCCTCGGTGATCCTGCCGCGCCAGACGTGGGAGGCCTCCGGCCACGTGGCGACGTTCTCCGACCCGCTGGTCGAGTGCCTGTCCTGCCACAAGCGCTTCCGCGCCGACCACCTCCAGGAGGCCGTCGCCGAGAAGAAGAAGCTCGACAACCCGGACGACGTCCCGCTGTCGGAGATCGCCTGCGCCAACTGCGGCACCCGCGGCCAGTGGACCGAGCCGCGCCAGTTCTCCGGCCTGCTCAAGACCTACCTCGGCGTGGTGGAGGACGAGTCCGGCCTGCACTACCTGCGGCCCGAGACGGCGCAGGGCATCTTCCTCAACTTCCTCAACGTCATGCAGTCGGCGCGCAAGAAGCCGCCGTTCGGCATCGCCCAGACCGGCAAGAGCTTCCGCAACGAGATCACGCCGGGCAACTTCATCTTCCGGACCCGCGAGTTCGAGCAGATGGAGATGGAGTTCTTCGTCCAGCCGGGTGAGGACGAGACCTGGCACCAGTACTGGATCGACGAGCGCACCAAGTGGTACACCGACCTCGGCATCAACCCCGACAACCTGCGCCACTTCGAGCACGCCCAGGAGAAGCTGAGCCACTACTCCAAGCGCACCGTCGACATCGAGTACCGCTTCAACTTCGCCGGCAGCGAGTGGGGCGAGCTCGAGGGCATCGCCAACCGCACCGACTTCGACCTCAAGACGCACAGCGAGCACTCGGGCACCGACCTCGTCTACTTCGACCAGGCCAGCGGTGAGAAGTACACGCCCTACGTCATCGAGCCGGCGGCCGGACTGTCGCGCTCGCTGATGACCTTCCTCGTCGACGCCTACACCGAGGACGAGGCCCCCAACACCAAGGGTGGGGTCGACAAGCGCGTCGTCCTCAAGCTCGACAAGCGCCTCGCCCCGGTCAAGGCCGCCGTGCTCCCGCTGTCACGCAACGCCGACCTGTCGCCCAAGGCCCGCGACCTCGCGGCCACGCTGCGCCAGCACTGGAACATCGACTTCGACGACGCCGGCGCCATCGGCCGCCGGTACCGCCGCCAGGACGAGATCGGCACGCCGTTCTGCATCACCGTGGACTTCGACACCCTCGACGACCACGCGGTGACGATCCGTGAGCGCGACACCATGGCTCAGGAGCGCGTGGCCCTCGACCAGGTCGAGTCCTACCTCGGGGCGCGCCTGCTCGGCTGCTGACGCTCGGCTGGCGACCTCCGGCTCGCCCACTCTGCCTGTCCCACTTCACCCTGCCCACGATGCGTAGTGGGCAGAGTGCTGTTTGATGGGCAGAGCGTCGCGTACGGCGCGCCGGGGCCAGCGAGGGAGGTGGCATGCAGCACGAGGTGGATGCGGACTTCGCCCGCTACGTCCGTGCGCGCCAGCACCGGCTGCTGCGGGCGGCATACCTCGTCTGTGGTGACACGCGACAGGCGGTGGAGGTCCTCGAGGAGGGCCTCGCTGACGTCGCTGCACGCTGGGGAGCGGTGCGCGAGTACCCGGACACCGTGGTGCGGCAGCACGTGTACCGCAGGGCCGTCGCCGCTCTGAAGCGTGCTCGGCGCGATCCGCAGACACGGTCGCTGGCCGATGAGGTGGGCGACGCGTTCGAGGGGGACGGCACGAGGACCCCGGACGTCCGCAGTGCCCTCGACGCCCTCTCGCCCCGGCAGCGGGCGCTGCTCGTGCTGCGGTACTTCGACGAGCGCAGCGACCAGGACGTCGCCGAGGTGATGGGCGAGTCGCGAGCCCGCGTCGTGGCCGACACGCAGGCGACGGCCGAACGCGTGGCGCAGCAGGTGTTCGGTGGTGGCGACCTCGTGGACCTGTTCGACGTGGCCGCTCAACAGGTGGTCGAGGTGGACGTGGCCGACCGCGCCTGGGCCCTTGCCCTGACCCGACGGCGCACACGTCGTCGGCGGGTGCTCGGCGCCGTGGCCAGCTTCGCGGCGGTGGGAGTGGTGGTCGCCGTGGCACAGGGGGCCGAGCGCGGAGGGGGCACGCCTTCTCCGGCACCGACGACGACGGTCACCGCTCCGGTGAAGCGGCTCTCGGACGGCACGCTGTACGCGTCGATGCCGCTGGAGGGGGACGAGGACCAGCTGCCCGACTACGACGCGGGGCTGCCCTCGCAGATCGACCCGACCGGGCCCGCCATGAAGCTGTCGTCCTCGAAGGTGCCGCCGACCGACGTCGTCGCGGTCTACCTGCGACGTGCCGGCGCCCACTACCGGGCGGTGCTCGTGCCCAAGGGCCGCACGCAGGTCGTGGTCGACTCGCTCGACCTGCTGCCGACGCGCGACGCCGACGGCAACGAGGGAGTTCCCCTGGGGCCCAAGGCGGTCAGCGCCGACGGGCGATGGGTCGTGTTCGCCCAACCCGGTGCTGTCGTGCGGCTCGACCTGCGGACCGGCAGGACCCAGCGGTATGCCGTGCCGGCCTCCGACCTCGAGGTTGCCGGGTGGGGAGATGGCCTCGAGGTCGTGGCTCGCTCCGCCAGTCGGGCGTGGACCCTCGACCTCGGTCAGCAAGGGGCTGCCAGCGGTGGTGGCGCACCGCCGGCTGTCGCGGCTGACGTGCCCGTCCCGATCAACTCCGGTCTGGGCGTCCCGGTCACGGACCTTGCGGGCGAGACGGTCTCTGCCGGTCAGTGGTCGGCGAGCGGGGCCTACTTCGACCAGGACGTCACGTCGCCGGTGATCGTCCGCGGCAACGGGCCGATCTACCAGGGGCTGCTGGCCGTCGACTTCGAGGCGCACTCGGGCCGCGTGCTGCTCGCTCCGGAGTCTCCTGACGGCAGGACCGGGCGGTTCAAGGGGTGCTGCACGGTCCTCGCGTGGGCCGACGCCTCGACCGTGCTGTTCCGGTCCACCGGGTACGACGGTTCCTGGGTCCTCGCGTGGAACGTGCAGACCGGCCGGGTGTACGACGTGACCCGGCTGGACGAGGGCGGGGGAGTCGACTACCCGCAGGCCCTCGCGCTCGCCGTGGGCAGCCGCGGCTAGGGATATCCTCGCGACGTGAGCAGGATCTTCACCGTCAGCGTCGCGTCCGTCTACCCGGGCTACGTGGCCAAGGTCGAGCGCAAGGGCCGTACCAAGGCCGAGCTGGACGAGGTCATCACGTGGCTGACGGGGTTCGACGAGTCGGAGCTGGACCAGCACCTGGCCGGGGGCACGACCTTCGAGGACTTCTTCGGCCAGGCCGAGCTCAACCCGAACGCGTCCCTGATCACGGGGACGGTGTGCGGCATCCGGGTGGAGGACGTCGAGGACCCGCTCATGCAGAAGATCCGTTACCTCGACAAGCTGGTCGACGAGCTCGCCAAGGGCAAGGCGATGGCGAAGGTGCTGCGGGCCTGAGCGGGCCCGCCCGGTCGGTGCCACGGAGGCGTGGCTCGTCAGGCGCGTGGAGGCCTGCCCCGGTCCTCGTCGTGGCCGACTCGTTCGACGGACTCGATGGGCAGGCGCACGGTCACCGTCGTGCCCTCGCCCTCCACCGAGGCCAGTGACACGGTCCCGTGGTGTCGCTGCACGGCCGCTTCGACGAGGGCGAGGCCCAGGCCGGTGCCCTGGATCTCCTCGGCGACCGAGCGGGACGAACGGAAGAACCGGGTGAACACCCGATCCTGCTCGTCGGCAGGGATGCCGATGCCGGTGTCGGCGACGTGGACCACGACGTGCGCGTCGTCCCGCGCCACCCGGGCGCAGACCCTGCCGTCCTCCGGGGTGAACTTCACGGCGTTGTTCAGCAGGTTGAGCACCACGCGCTCGAGGAGGGTGCGGTCACCTTCGACGCTGGGGACCGACTCGTCCGCGGCGACCGTGATGGCCAGCCGTCGGCGTGTCGCCACGGGGAGCAGGGAGCGACGCGCCTCCTGCACGATCTCGACCAGGTCGACCTGCTGCAGCGCCATCGCCTCCTGGTGCTGCTCCAGCTCCGAGAAGGTGAGCAGCTCCTCCACGAGGTGGCGGAGGCGGTGGGCGTTTCGGCTCATGACGTCCACCGCGTTGGACATGGCCGGACCCGAGGGGACGTCACCGTCCTCGATCATCTCCAGGTAGGCGATCATGCTGGTCAGGGGTGTGCGCAGCTCGTGGGAGACCGTGGACAGGAAGGCGTCCTTGGCGTGGTCGAGGTCGCGGAGGCGGCGGATCGCCTCGTCCTGCTGGTCGTGCAGCTCCCGCAGCTCCTGCAGCGAGCCGTACAGCTCGGCCGTGACGCGCTCGCCGATGTCCTCGGCCTCGAGCCTGGCCGCCCGCTCCCGCTCCAGCCGTCGCCGGAGGCGCACGTTCTCCTGTCGATCACGCGCGCCGTCGTCATCGGCGCGCAGCGCCGCTGCGGCGCCACCGTCGTGGGGCAGCACCAGCTAGGCGACGGACTCGATGTCGACGGCGAACGTGCAGTGGTCCCGCCCCTGGAGCATGCAGGCCTCGTGCCGGATCGTGACCTCCTGGCCGTAGTACTCGCCGGCGCCGGCCAGCATGCCTTCGGCCAGGGAGCAGAGCTGGCGGTCAGAGCGGTAGTGGATGTGCAGGGGCTGTGCATCCGGGTCGTCGAACCAGAACTCGGGCGGGCTCGAGTCGGCGTGCAGCTTGCGCACCTCGGCGTGGATCACGTCGTTCAGGGTCAGGACGAAGCTGCGCACGTTGGTGTGCGGCTCGAAGAACTGGGGGTACCGCTCGGCCAGACCGAGGAGGGCGTCACGACCCAGCGCGCGGGTCAGGGCGTCGGGAGGAGTGTCCAGGGCGACCGACCCAGCAACCACGAGCTTGGTGAGGTCCTCGTCGGGGTAGTTGCCCAGAGCCGTGTAGGCGCCCTGGACGTCGGCGGCGTCGACGAGGTCGTCCCACGCGTCTTCACCGTGGTTGCTGACGACTGCATCCTCGATCTGGTTGAAGATGATGCCCTTCACGTCCGCCTCTGCTTCGCTGGGTGGAGCCTGCTCCGGATGAGCAGTGCAACTTTCAACGAGCGTAGGTCGGGGGTGTGGCCTCCGCCCGCCGTGGGGCCAGATGGGTACTTTCGGCCCATCCCGCCGAGAGACAAATGGCTTGGCGATGGTCGGTCCCACGAATCCCACCTCGGACTCGGTCACCAGGCCCAGGGCTGCTCGGTCCGGCACCCTCAGCGGCGCACGGCATACCGCAGGTGGAGCACCCGGTCACCCTCGATCACGACGTCCGGGTCGTCGAGCAGCAGCTGCGAGTCCACCTGCCCGAAGTACCTCTTGCCCTTGCCGAACACCACGGGGACGACGTCCATCGCCACCTCGTCGACCAGACCGAGCGCCAGGGCCTGGCCACCGACGTCCCCGGCGCAGATCGCGACGACCCCATCACCGGCCCGACGCTTCGCCTCCTCGACCGCGGCCGCGACGTCGTCGAAGAACGGGACGTCGGCCTCGGGGTGCCAGCCCTCGGGCTTGGGGCGGTGGGAGACGACCACGAGGTGATCACCGGCTGGCGGCTTGGCCTCCCACCCGTTGGTCAGGTCGAACAGGTGCCGCCCCTGGACGGTGGCGCCGATGCCGGCCCAGAACGTGCTGACGTACTCCTGCGAGGTCGCGCCGACCCGGAACGCGGGGTGGCCATCCTCGCTCCCTGCGTCGGTGATGGGACGGTCGCCGTTGAAGTACCAGTCGAAGAGCGGACCGACGTCGTCGTCCTCATCGGCGATGAAGCCGTCCACGGACACCACTGCATGCATGATCACGGTTGCCATGTCAGTACAGACCGGTCGGCGCGGCGCAACTCATCGCCGCACGTCACCGGCGTCGGGCACGCGACCACCGATGGCGAGCAGGGGTGCTCTCACCTCGACGGTGTCGGGGTACTTGATCCCGGTGCCGGTGTTGATGACGAGCACGTGCTCGTCCTCGCCGATCCAGCCGGACTCGCGCAGGTCCCTGGCCGCGGCGAGGCAGGCCGCGCCCTCGGGGCAGATGAACGCCCCGTCGGACGAGGCCAGCCGACGCTGTTCGGCCAACAGGTCCTCGTCGGTGACCTCGACCGCGCACCCGTCGGTCTCCCGGATCGCGTCGAGGACGAGGAAGTCGCCGAGCGCCTTGGGCACGGTGATCCCGAAGGCGACGGTGCGGGCGTCCGGGAACGGCTCGCTCTCACGGGCCCCCGCGGCATACGCACGCACGATGGGGGCGCACCCGGTGGCCTGGACGGCGACCCACCGCGGCAACGGTCCACTGATCCAGCCCAGCTCGCGCATCTCGAGGAGGGCCTTGTGGATGCCGATGAGGCCGACCCCACCGCCGGTCGGGTAGAGGATCACGTCGGGAAGTCGCCACCCGAGCTGCTCGGCGAGCTCGTACCCCATGGTCTTCTTGCCCTCGAGCCGGTAGGGCTCCTTGAGGGTGGACACCTCCTGCCAGCCGCGGCGCCTGCCGATGGCCTCGTGCACGATGGCGCCGGCGTCCCCGATCAGTCCGTCGACGAGGTACAGCTCGGCTCCGGCCGCCGCGCACTCGACGCGGGTGATCTCCGGTGCGCCCTCGGGCATGATGATCAGCGAGGGGAGTCCGGCGCGGGCGGCGTACGTCGCCCAGGCCGACCCCGCGTTGCCGTTGGTCGGCATCCCGATGCCACGGACACCGAGCTCGGCCGCGCGGGACACCCCGACGGCCGCGCCACGGGCCTTGAACGTGCCCGTGGGGATGAGTCCTTCGTCCTTCATCGCCAGCCGCGGCAACCCCACGGACCGCCCGTATGCCGGGAGGTCGACGATCGGTGTCCACCCCTCTCCCAGCGTGGTCACGAAGCGCTCGTCCCGGACCGGGAGCACCTCGTGGTAGCGCCACAGGTTCGCCGCGCGGGTGGCCAGCTCGGCCTTGTCGAGGGTGGCGGCGACGCGCTCGAGGTCGTACCTGGCCAGGAGGGGCGCGCCGGCCGTGCTCACGCCCTGGACGAGGTCGGCGTCGTGTCGCTCGCCGGTCCGGGAGCATTCGAGGTGGCTGAGGTGGGAGTACACGGTTCCTTCCCGACTGGCGGGTCTGGGCTCGGGTGCGGGTGCGGGTGTCTTCGACCGTAACGCGCGATGGTGTGCCGAACCGTGCTGGACCACGTCGAGCTCGCCGGTTCCGGCCTTTCCCCAGCCCGACACCGATGACGTGATCGACGTGCGTTCGGCGCGGGCACACGTGGTCGACGCGTCGGGGCGCCAGATCGAGAGTGTGGCGCTGGTGTGCACGCTGCGGTCGACGCAGGACTCGGCCATCGGGTCCGGGGACGGGGCCATGGTCCGCCAGACCTGCTCCTCGGTCGTGCGGGGCCGAGGGAATCTCGATGCACCTCGGACGGGAGCACGGCCAGCAGCTGGTGCTCGCCGTCACTGCCTCGGGCAGTGGCAGCGTGGTGATCGAGGGGATGGACGTCACCTACCGCCACGGTCTGCAGCTGGGCACCCAACGAGTCGGCGGCACCCTGAAGCTGTCGACGCCCGGGGCTTAGACGCGCCGGGCGATCCTGCCCACGGGGTGTGGTCTCGCGAGCTCCGACGTCGGACCGGGGACGGTTGCCCGCCGCCCCGCTAGCACGGCCCACCTGAAGGGAACCTGACAGACGTCACGGCGAGGTCGTGACGAGCGTCGCGGGTCCTGAGGGGACACCGCGGGCACGGTGGGGGCATGTCATCGACGCAGACCGTACGACGGCCCAGCGGGGGAGCCGCCGTCCACACCGTTCCCGCGATCGAGCTCAGGGGGCTCACCAAGAGCTTCGGCACCGTCCACGCCGTCCGGGGGATCGACCTCACCGTGGCACCGGGCGAGGTGGTCGCCCTCCTCGGTCCCAACGGCGCCGGGAAGACGACCACCATCGACCTCCTCCTCGGTCTCGCCAGGCCCGATGCCGGTGAGGTCAGGGTCCACGGGCTCGACCCGACCACGGCCGTGCGCCAGGGGCTGATCAGTGCCGTGATGCAGACTGGCGGACTGCTCAAGGACCTCACCGTCAAGGAGACCCTGCAGCTCACTGCGAGCCTGTTCGCCGGCACCCGACCGGTGGACGAGGTCCTCACCCGCGCCGGGATCAGCGACATCGGCGACCGCCGCGTGGGCAAGTGCTCGGGTGGCCAGCAGCAACGGCTCCGGTTCGCCATGGCCCTGCTGCCCGACCCGGAGCTGCTGATCCTCGACGAACCCACGACAGGCATGGACGTCACCGGCCGTCGCGACTTCTGGAACGCGATCCACGAGGACGCCGCCCGGGGTCGGACGGTGGTGTTCGCCACGCACTACCTCGAGGAGGCCGACGCCTACGCAGACCGCATCGTCCTCGTCAGCCACGGCAAGGTCGTCGCGGACGGAACGGCGTCCGAGGTCAAGTCGCTCGTCTCCGGGCGCACCATCCGGGCCACCCTCAGCGACGCGGATCCCGTTGTCGTGCAACAGCTCAGGGACATGGACACGGTCGAGTCCGTCGAGCTCCGTGGCGACACCCTGCTCGTCACCTCGACCGACAGCGACGCCGTAGCCCGCCACCTGCTCAGCACCACCGACGCACGGGACCTCGAGATCACCACCCGCGGCCTCGAGGACGCATTCATCAGCCTGACCTCCGACGGAGCCGAGTCATGACCACCACGACGCAGACCACCTCGACCACCACCGAAGCCACCGGCCGTCGCGTTCCCCCCATGGGCGGACTGAACGCCACCCTCCTGAAGCTCGAGGTCCGACGGCTGCTGCGCAACCGCCGCACGCTGATCTTCGCCGTGATCATGCCGGTGGCGTTCTTCTTCCTCTTCGGGACCGGGCAGTCCTACTCGAACGAGGACGCTGGTCACGGCAACGTCGCCGCGTTCATCATGATCAGCATGGCCCTCTACGGCGCCATGCTCTCGACCACCAGTGCCGGGGCGATGGTCTCCGTCGAACGCAACCAGGGCTGGAGCCGGCAGCTGCGGCTCACCCCCCTGACGTCCGCGGCATACATCACGGTCAAGGTCATCGTCGCGATGCTCCTCGGCGCGGTCTCCGTCGCCGTCACCTATGGTGCCGGCGCGGTCGGCGGTGCCCACGCGGATGCGCTGGTGTGGGTGGAGACGGGCCTGGCGGTCTGGTTCGGGTCGCTCGTCTTCGCAGCGTTCGGGGTGTTCATGGGCTACCTGCTGCCGAGCGAGAACGTCATGCAGATCCTCGGCCCCGTGCTCGCGCTGTTCGCCTTCCTCGGTGGCCTGTTCGTGCCGCTGGACCAGCTCGGGCACGTGTTCCAGGAGGTGGCGAAGGTGACGCCCATGTACGGCCTGAACCAGCTCGTCCACGCACCCCTGACGGGCGACGCGCCCGGGTGGGGCGCCGTCGTGAACGTCGCCGTCTGGCTCGCGATCTTCGTGGGAGGAGCCGTATGGCGCTTCGGCCGGGACACCGCGCGGGTCTGAGGGCGGTCCTTGCCGCCGCTTCGGCGGTGGACTCTGAGAGGCTGGGTGCCGTGAGTGCACCCGGGCAGAAGGACGGCTTCGCCGAGCCGCGTCCCCGGCTGTTCGCGGCAGAGCAGGACCAGGGCTGGCAGGGACGGGTGCTGGGGCTCGGGCTCGCCGCGATCTGGCTGGTCTTCCTGTCCGACGCCTTCTCCGCCGCCTGGCGGCACCGCCTCGAGCTCCGCGGCGACACGGCGCTCGTCGTCCTCGTCCTGTTCGTGACGGTCTACGTCGCCCACTTCAGCCACCTGCGTTCGTCCGTCTGGGGGGAGTCGACGCCCACCTCACACCGGTGGTTCGTGACCCGGACCGGCGTCGTCGGCTGGGTCGGCCTCGCGGTCCTGGCCGCCCTGTCCACGATCACGGTCGGCCAGGAGGGGGCGAGCACGTGGGTGTTCCTGGCCGTCTCGGGGCTCTGGACGTTCCGGTTGCGGCTGGGGCTCGCAATCGGGCTCGGGCTCGTGGTGCTCTACGAGCTGCTCACGTTCCACGTCGACGGGTGGGCGCACGACGCCAGCATCACCATGTCGATGGTGCTCGCCATGGCCGCCGTGACCGGGGGGATGGTCGCGTCCCAGCGCCAGCGCGCCCTGGCCGAGGCGCGGCAGGAGAACGCCCGCCTCGCCATCCAGGAGGAGCGCAACCGGATGGCGCGCGACGTGCACGACATCCTCGGTCACAGCCTGACGGTGATCACCGTCAAGGCGGAGCTCGCGGCACGACTGCTGGAGGTGAGCCCCGAGCGTGCCCGCGCCGAGGTCGCCGACCTCGAACGGCTCGCCCGCGATGCGCTGTCGGACGTGCGCCAGGCCGTGGCGGGGTTCCGCGAGATGTCACTGCCCGCCGAGCTCGCCAGGGCGCGGTCCTCACTCGCGGCCGCGGGGATCGAGGCCGACCTGCCGACCGCTGCCGACGCCGTGCCCACGGACCTGCGTGAGCTCTGCGCCTGGACCCTGCGCGAGGGGGTCACGAACGTCATCCGGCACAGTGGCGCCACCGCGTGCCGGGTCACCCTCGACGACCACGGGATCACCGTGTCGGACAACGGGTCGACGAGCCCGCGCGACCACGGCGACCGTGGTGACGTGACGACCCACGCCGAGGCCGGCACCGGGCTGATCGGCCTGCGTGAACGCGCCGAGGCCGCCGGTGCGCAGCTGCGCACGATCGTGCTCAACCCGCACGGCTTCGAGCTGTCGGTCCGGTCGGCAGGCCGGCCGGTGACCGGCGGGTTCGGCGCAGGAGAGAGGGTGGACGCATGACGATCAAGCTGTTGCTCGCCGACGACCAGGCCCTGGTGCGCGGCGCGCTGGCGACGCTGCTCGGGCTCGAGGCCGACATGGAGGTCGTCGCCGAGGTCGGGCGCGGTGACGAGGTGGTTGCCGCTGCACGGCGGACCTCACCGGACGTGGCGCTGGTCGACGTCGAGATGCCGGGGCTCGACGGGATCGCCGCCACCGCGGCCCTGCACGAGGCGCTGCCCGCGGTGCGGGTGCTCATCGTCACGACCTTCGGCCGCCCGGGGTTCCTGCGGCGGGCCCTGCAGGCGGGAGCCAGTGGCTTCGTCGTCAAGGACACCCCTGCGCGCCAGCTCGCGGAGGCGGTGCGCAGGGTGCACGCAGGGCTCCGGGTCGTGGACCCGGCGCTGGCGGCAGACTCCCTGTCCGGCGGCGAGTCGCCCCTCACCGCCCGCGAGACCGAGGTGCTCATCGCGGCCCGGGACGGCGGATCCGTGTCCGACATCGCGCGCCACGTGAGCCTGTCCGAGGGAACCGTCCGGAACCACCTGTCGTCGGCGATCGGCAAGACCATGGCTCGCAACCGCGCCGACGCCGTCCGCATCGCCGACGAGTTCGGCTGGCTCTGAGACGCGGCTCCGAGGGCGTCCTGTTTGTCTCTGGTGGGCCGCTGCAGCCCTGTCTACCCTGAGGGGATGGCACCGGTACGAGCGGTGTGGAGCCGAGGCAGGCAGCACGCGCAGGAGCGGGCCGACGGTGACGAGGACGTCGTCGTCCGGCAGTACCGGTACCTGCTCAGCACGGCCACGCTCGATGCCCTCGAGAAGGTCCATGAGGAGGTCGTGGTCGGCATGTCCGACGCCGACCGCCGGGCCTTGTTGGGCGGGTTGTCGGACGCGTTCGCGACCGGGCGGCACGTCGAGGTCGTCGAGCACCGGAAGATCGCGCACCTGATCGCCGCCGGCGCGCATCGACACACCCGCGCCTGGCTCGACAGCCTCGACCCGATGTTCGCGCGCCGGCTGGCGGAGAAGGCCCTCGACAGCGAGGCGGCGTTCGGGCGGCTGAACGGGTACGCGTACTGGGACGGCGTGTCCCAGGAGCCGGTCGAGGATCCGGGTCCCAACGACGGCTTCGACCCCGGCGCGAACCGCTACCGCGCCGACGCCGATCCGCGGTTCAAGCAGGGCGGCGGGATCGGCGGCGGCGGCTGACGCCGTCGGCCGTGCGTCGGATCAGCTCGTCGCGACCGGTCGGCTCGGATCGCTGATCCAGTCGCTCCACGACCCGGCGTACAACGTCGCCTCGATGCCGGCCTCGTGCAGGGCAAGGAGCTCGTGGGCCGCGGTCACCCCGGAGCCGCAGTAGACGCCCACAGGAGCGGTGTCGACCCGGATCCCCAGCGAGGAGAACCGTTCCCGCAGCTCGGACGGCGGCAGGAGGCGCCCGTCCGGCCCCGCGTTCCCCGTGGTCGGCGCGTTGACGGCACCGGGGATGTGGCCCGCCACCGGGTCGATCGGCTCGGTCTCCCCGGCGAATCGTTCGGCTGCCCGGGCGTCGACCAGGAGGCCGTCGCGTGCGACCTCGGCGGCCGCGTCGGCGTCGAGGACCGGCAGCGAGCCGGCCTGCGCGACGAAGGAGCCCGGGCTCGGGTCGGGCACGTCAGCCGACGTCGCGCCACCGGCCGCCGTCCAGGCCGTGAGCCCGCCGTCGAGCACCCGCACGTCTGCGAGGCCGGCCCACCGCAGGACCCACCAGGCGCGAGCCGCCGCGAACCCCGGACCCTGGTCGTAGACGACGACCCTGCTGCCGTGGTCGACCCCGGCCCTGCGCAGGGCCGACTCGACCACCGCCACCTCGGGCAGGGGATGACGGCCGCCCACCCCCGCGGGACCGATCGGTCCGGCCAGCTCGGTGTCCAGGTCGACGAACGTCGCGCCGGGAAGGTGCTCGACGGCATACCGCTCGGGACCTGCCGGACCGGCGGCCCCGGTGAGGATCCACTGGACGTCCAGGACCACGGGCGGGGCGGGGGAGGCGAGCTCGGCTCGCAGGTCGGCGGCGCTGACGAGGGCACTCATTCGGCCAGTCAAGCAGCAGATGGGACAATGGTGGCGCCATGACCGCCGCCACCGCCCCCCAGACGCGCCCGACGCAGGCCAGCCCCGGCACGACCCCCGTGCTGCCGCCCCTGCAGATCGGGCGCCACACCATCGAGTCACCCGTCGTCCTCGCGCCGATGGCCGGCATCACCAACCGCGCCTTCCGCCGGCTCTGCCGCGAGTACGGCCGCGACGGCCTGGAGGCCGGAGGTGCCAGCGGCGCGACCTCGTTGTACGTGAGCGAGATGATCACCTCGCGCGCGCTGGTCGAGCGCACCCCGGAGAGCATGCGGCTCATCGAGCACGACCCCGACGAGTCGCCGCGGTCCATCCAGCTGTACGGCGTGGACCCCGCCACCGTCGGTGCGGCCGTGCGGATGCTCGTCACCGAGGACCGTGCGGACCACATCGACCTCAACTTCGGCTGTCCCGTCCCCAAGGTCACGCGCAAGGGCGGCGGTGCCGCGCTGCCGTGGAAGCGGGACCTCTTCACCGCCATCGTCACGACCGCGGTCCGTGAGGCGAGCCGGTATGACGTGCCCGTCACCGTGAAGATGCGCAAGGGCATCGACGACGACCACCTGACGTACCTCGAGGCCGGGCTGACGGCAGAGCGCGCCGGGGTGGCTGCAGTGGCGCTGCACGGGCGGACCGCGTCGCAGGCCTACTCCGGGCAGGCCGACTGGAGCGCCATCGCCCGGCTCAAGGAGACGGTGAAGACCATCCCGGTGCTGGGCAACGGCGACATCTGGTCCGCCGAGGACGCGCTGCGCATGGCCACCGAGACCGGCTGCGACGGGGTCGTCGTCGGCCGTGGGTGCCTGGGTCGGCCGTGGCTCTTCACAGACCTCGCCGCGGCGTTCGCCGGGACGACCGCCCGCGCCGAGCCGACCCTCGGAGAGGTGACGGCGACGATGCGCCGACACACGGAGTACCTCGTCGACTTCTACGGCGACGAGTACAAGGCCTGCCGCGACATCCGCAAGCACATCGCTTGGTACCTCAAGGGATTCCCGGCCGGCTCGACGGTGCGGCACTCGCTGGCGCTGGTGGACTCGCTCGATGCGCTCGACACCCTCATCGCGACGATGGAGGCAGACGCGCCGTGGCCGGGTGAGGCTGCCGAGGGGCAACGAGGACGCGCCGGTTCGCCGCGCCACGTCGCCCTGCCGGACGGCTGGCTGGACTCCCGCGAGCTCAACGACGCCGCGCGCGAGGCGGTCTCTCAGGCCGAGCTCTCCGTCTCCGGAGGCTGACCGCCCTCCTGGGTCGGTCGAGGGGCCGACGCGCCGGGGCCGCGAAGTCCCGACACGTCGCGAACCGCCCGGATTGGGGCAGTTTTCGGACCTGTCGCGCCATGGGGCCGAGGCCTACGGTGAGCGATGGGTCATCACGCCGTGACCCATCCCTATGGAGGAGTTGACTGATGCGACGATCTCGCATGGTCGCCGTCACCGGAGCAGTGGCCCTGGCCACGACCGCTCTGGCGGGGACGACGGCTTCAGCGGCAGTACGAACCACGCACACGACGGCCATGTCCAGCGCAGGTGCTGACACGAGCTATGTCGTCCTCGCCGACCGAGCGGCCGATGCGGACGGCCTCGCGGCCGACCTGCGCCGAGCCGGCGGCCAGGTCACCACGGTCAACCGGGCCATCGGCCTGGTCACCGTCAGGTCGAGCTCGTCCGGCTTCCTGGCTCGCGCCCGTCACGTCGCCGGTGTCGCCGGTGCTGCCCGGGACAGCGTCGTCGGGCGCGCGCCCGATGCAGGCGCCGTCAAGGACCGCGTCCTCAAGGAGCACCAGTCGTCCTCGGGCGGCTCGGCGAGCCGAGATGCCCACTCGGAGAAGGGAAAGAAGGGCAAGGGCAAGGCAGACCCCCTCGACTCGCTCCTGTGGGGGATGGACATGATCAACGCCCCCGCGGCCCACCGGACAGAGCTGGGTGACAAGCGGGTCAAGGTCGGCATCATGGACACCGGGGTCGACGCGACCCACCCTGACCTGGCAGCCAACTTCGACCGACGGCTGTCGCGCAACTTCACCACGGACCTGCCGGAGATCGACGGGCCGTGCGAGCACGTCGGCTGCGTCGACCCGGCGACCGAGGACGACGACGGACACGGCACGCACGTCGCCGGCACGATCGCGGCGGCCCTGAACGGCATGGGGGTCTCGGGGGTGGCCCCGGACGTGGACATCGTCAACGTGCGCGCGGGGCAGGACAGCGGCTTCTTCTTCCTCGGAGCCGCGGCCAACGCCCTGACCTACTCCGGCGACGTCGGCATCGACGTCGTCAACATGTCCTTCTACGTCGACCCGTGGCTGTACAACTGCCGCGGTGGCGCGCCCGAGGACACCCCGGAGCAGGCCGCCGAGCAGGACATGATCATCGCGACGATGAACAGGGCCCTCGAGTACGCCCACCACAAGGGCGTCACGCTCGTGGCCGCCCTCGGCAACGAGCACGACAACGTCTCGAACCCGCGCACGGACACCACCAGCCCGGACTTCCCCCTGGGCACGGAGCACCCCCGGACCATCGACAACGCGAACTGCGTCAACCTCCCGCTCGAGGGTCCCCACGTCATCGGTGTCTCGGCGCTGGGCCCGTCGCAGCGCAAGGCCGACTACTCCAACTACGCGAACGACCTCGGCTCGGGTGAGCTCGAGGTGTCCGCGCCCGGTGGCTGGTTCCGTGACGGTCTCGGCACCGACACCTTCCGCACCAATGGGAACCTCATCCTCTCCACGGCGCCGCTGAACGTCATGGTCGAGGAGGGGCAGGTCGACGCGAACGGCGACATCACCCCGCTCGGAGCATCGCTCGGCACCATGAAGAGCTGCACGACGCATCCGGCCAGGGGCGCGACCGCCTGCGGCTACTACCAGTACCTCCAGGGCACCTCGATGGCGTCACCGCACGCCGCCGGCGTGGCTGCACTGGCGGTCTCGGCCCACGGGAGGTCCACCGGTCACGGTGGGTTCGGCCTCGCACCCGACCGCGTCCGGCGCCTGCTCATGCGGACGGCCACCGACCACGCGTGCCCGACCCCGGCGCTGCAGACGTACACGGACGTCGGTCGCTCGGCCGAGTTCGACGCCCTGTGCGTCGGCGGGACCGACGTCAACAGCTTCTACGGCGACGGCATCGTGAACGCCGCGGCGGTGGTGCGCAAGCACGACTGAGTGCTCTCGGACCTGACGGTCACCACGGTGCGACGTGGGCACGTCGAGGGATCCCTCGACGTGCCCACCTCGGCCAGGAGCTTCAGAGACTCGCTCAGGCCCCCTGCGCGGCAGCGCCGTGCGCGATGGACTCGAGCAGCTGGCTGTTGAACGCCGGCAGGTCGTCGGGGTTGCGGCTCGTGATGAGGTTGCCGTCGACGACGACCTCCTGGTCGACCCAGGTGGCGCCGGCGTTGCGCAGGTCGGTCTGCAGGCTCGGCCACGACGTCAGGGTGCGGCCCTTGAGCACGTCGGCCTCGATGAGGGTCCACGGGGCGTGGCAGATGGCCGCAACCGGCTTGCCGGAGGCGACGAAGTCACGGACGAAGCCGACAGCGTCCTCGTCGGTGCGCAGCGCGTCGGGGTTGGCGACGCCGCCGGGCAGGACGAGGGCGTCGTAGTCGTCCACGGAGGCGGACTTCACGGTCTTGTCGACGGGACGCGTCTCCGCCTTGTCGAGGTGGTCGAACGTCTGCACGTCGCCCTCCTCGGGCGACAGCAGCACCGGGGTGGCCCCGGCGTCGGTGACGGCCTGCCAAGGGTCGGTCAGCTCGACGCGCTCGATGCCCTCGGCGGCGACGAGGAAGGCGATGGTCTTTCCACTCAGATGGCTCATGTCTCCACCCTGCGACGTGCTGCGGGGCCCCGCAATTCGCAGGGGCGGCCTGTGGCTGTGGGGAAGGCCATCGTTTGGAACGGGTCGGACGGGGAACGCCCCCGGCGTCAGACCGTCGTGGCAGGCTGCCCCCATGATCGGGACACCGGGTGGGACCCCGGAGCGGCCGGCGACGTTCTTCGCGAGCCCGGAGGAGTTCGGGCAGTGGCTGGCCGCCCACCACGACAGCGAGACCGAGCTCTGGATGGGTCTGTACAAGAAGCACGTCCCCGAGCGCGGCCTGACCTGGGAGGCGGCCGTGGTCGAGGCGCTCTGCTGGGGCTGGATCGACTCTGTCGCCCAGCGCGTCGACGAGGACGCCGTGCGCCAGCGGTGGACACCCCGCAAGGCGCAGAGCAACTGGAGCAGCGTCAACATCGCCACCGTCGAGCGGCTCAAGGCCGAGGGGCGGATGCAGCCCTCGGGCCTGGCCGCCTACGAACGCCGCACGCCGGAGCGTTCCGGCATCTACGCCTACGAGACGCGTGAGCTCGAGCTCCCGGAGGCGTATGCCGCCCAGCTCGCCGCCGATCCGCGCGTCGCCGCCTTCTGGGCGGTGGCCACGCCGTCGTACCGGAAGATCGCCGTCAACTGGGTGCTCACCGCCAAGCAGGAGGCCACGCGCGAGAAGCGGCTCGCCCAGCTCCTCGACGACTGTGCGCACGGGCGGCTGATCCCGTCCCAGCGGTACGGCAACGCGCCGCGCTGGCTCGAGCGGGCGGCCGAGGCGGCTGCAGCGGCTGGTGGGGACGAGGCAGCCGAGACTGCCGCGACCGAGGGCGCCGGCGACGCCTAGAGTTCCCCGCGTGGGGTACACCGAGGTCGACCGGGAGCGCTGGGTCCGCGAGGATCCGGTCCTCAAGCGTGCGGACCGGGACGACTTCGCCCGTGACCGCGCCCGCCTCGTCCACTCGGCGTCGTTGCGACGGCTGTCGGCCAAGACCCAGGTGGTCCAGCCCGGCGACGACGACTTCGTCCGCAACCGGCTGACCCACTCCCTCGAGGTGGCGCAGATCGGGCGCGAGTTCGGGGCGGCCCTGGGCTGCAGCGCCGACGTCGTCGACACGGCGTGCCTGGCCCATGACCTCGGGCACCCACCGTTCGGCCACAACGGCGAGCAGGCGCTCGACGCCGTCGCCGCCGAGATCGGGGGCTTCGAGGGCAACGCCCAGACGCTGCGCCTCCTGTCGCGGCTGGAGCCCAAGCGCATCCACCCGGACGGCCGGCCGGCCGGCCTCAACCTGACCCGGGCCAGCCTCGACGCAGCCACCAAGTACCCCTGGGCGCGCGGTGCAGCGCCGGTGGAGGTCGGACCGACGGCCAAGTTCGGGGTGTACGAGGACGACCTGCCGGTGTTCGAGTGGTTCCGTGACGGACGCCGTCCCGGCCAGCGCTGCCTCGAGGCCGACGTCATGGACTGGTCCGACGACGTGGCCTACTCGGTGCACGACGTCGAGGACGCGATCGCCTCGGGTCGCCTCGACGTCCGCCGCCTGCGCGACGCCTCCGACGTGGACAGCGTCCTCGCCGTCGCCACCGGTCTGTACGCCGCCGACCTCGGCACCGACGCGCTCGGTGCCGCCCTGGAACGGGTGCTGGCCAGTGGGGCCGTGCCGGCGGCATACGACGGGACGCGGACCGACCGGGCAGCGTTGAAGGACATGACCTCCCGGCTGATCGGCAGGTTCGTCCTGGCGGTGGAGGTGGCGACCCGCGAACGCCACGGGACCGGCACCCTCACCCGGTATGCCGCGGACCTCGTCGTCCCCGACGACACCCGGGCGGAGTGTGCCGTCCTCAAGGCCGTCGCCGCGCACTTCGTCATGCACGCGCAGGAACGGGTGACCGTGATGGCCGGCCAGCGGCAGGTGGTGCGTTCGCTCGTCGAGGCGTACCAGGCAGATCCGCCCGGCCGGCTCGACCCCGACCTGCTCGCCGACTGGAAGGCCGCCGACAGCGACGCCGCAGCCCTGCGGGTCCTCGTCGACCAGGTCGCCTCACTCACCGACGTGCGCGCCCTCGCGCTGCACCAGCGCTGGTGCTGAGGCTCAGGCGGGGCTGAAGGCGCGGGCCTCGCCGACGACGCTCAGGCCGACGATCGAGCCCGTCGCAGGGACGTCGGTGCCGTGGATGCGCGCGGTGACCACGGTGTGGTCGGCCTGCAGTCGCAGGGCGACGAGCGCGTCGTGGCCGAAGTAGGTCGTGGACAGCACCTCGGCGCAGGGGCGGCCCTCGGCCACGGTGCCGAGCTGGATCTGCTCGGGGCGCAGGAGGACGTCGACGGTGCCGGGAGGAGCGGGCTGGTGCACCGGGATCGTGCCCAGCGACGTGGCGACGGAGGTGCCCTCGGCCCGGCCGCGCAGGAAGACGGCGTCACCGAGGAAGGCTGCCGCGTGGCGGTCCGCCGGCGTCGCGTAGACCTCGGTCGGCGCACCGACCTGGGCGAACCGACCCTCGTGCATGATCGCGACCTCGTCGGCGAAGGACAGGGCCTCGGACTGGTCGTGGGTGACGAGGACGACGGTGACGCCCTCGTGGGCCAGGGCGTCGGCCACGGCCTGGCGGGTCGAGGCGCGCAGACCGGCGTCGAGGGAGGAGAAGGGTTCGTCGAGCAGCACCACCGACGGCCGACGGGCGAGGGCGCGTGCCAGCGCGACGCGCTGCTGCTGGCCGCCGCTGAGCTGGTCGGGGCGCCGGGTCGCCAGATCGGGTGACAGGCCCACGAGCTCGAGCAGCTCTCCGACGCGGTGACCGGACCGGCGCGATGCCCGGGGGAGCCCGTACGACACGTTGTGCCCCACCGACAGGTGGGGGAAGAGGTTGCCCTCCTGCGGGACGTACCCGATGCCACGGCGCTCGGGGGCGACCCACGTGCCGGGTCCCACGACCGTCTGCTCACCCAGCTGCACCGTCCCGGCATCAGGCGTCTGGAACCCCGCCACGACCCGCAGCAGGGTCGTCTTGCCGCAGCCCGACGGCCCGAGGATCGCCGTCGTCGTGCCCGACGGGACGACGAGGTCGATGCCGTGCAGCACCGGTCGCGGTCCGTAGGAGGCGTCGACACCGCTGACGCGCAGGGTGGTCACAGGGCAGGCTCCTCGTCGGGGGATCGCAGCAGCAGGTAGGTCAGGGGCGCGGACACGAGCACCATGGCGGCGGCATACGGAGCCGCGCCCGCGTAGTCGATGCTCTCACTCGCGCTCCAGAAGGCGGTGGCCAGTGTCTGCGTCCCGGTCGGGGCGAGCAGCAACGTCGCCGTGAGCTCGGTCGAGACGGCGATGAACACCATCGCGAAACCCGCCAGGGTGCCCGGCAGGGTCAGGGGCAGCAGGACGCGGACGAACGCGCGAAAGGGACTGTCCCCCAACGCGCGAGCCGCGTCGGTGAGCTCTTCCGGCGCGTGCGCCATGGCCGCCCGGATGCTCACCATGGCCCGCGGGATGAAGAGGATCGCGTAGGCCGCGACGAGGACGATGCTGGTCTGGTAGACGGCGTTGGCGTACCGGACCGAGAGGGTGACCAGCGCCAGGGCGATCACCACGCCGGGAAGCGACGACGCGACGTAGGTGGCCCGCTCGACGAGCACCGAGAGCCAGCTGCGGCGGCGCGCGATCAGCCAGGCGATCGGGAAGGCGGCCACGACGGTGATCACGCCGGCGCCGAGGCCGAGGCCGAGGGTGCTGCCGAGCGTCTGGAGCAGCTCGGGCACGTCGGGCTGGGCGTTCCCTGCGGCGAACCAGTAGACGAGGCTGCCGAGCGGGACACCGAGCGACAGGACCGTGAGCAGGGTGAGCCCGAGCAGGGACGGGACGGTCCACCGACCGAGCCGGGCCGGGAGCGCACGCCGTGCGGCCCCGCGCCCGAAGCGCGAGTGCCGCATCGTCCCGCGCAGCAGCAGCTCGACGGTGAGCAGGCCCAGGCACAGGCCGATGAGGACCAGGGCGAGGACGCTGCCGGCGCTGTTGCTGAACGCCACCTGGAACTGCTCGAGGATGGCGGTCGTGAACGTCGGGAAGCGCAGCATGGCCAGCACGCCGAACTCCGACAGCAGGTGCAGCGACACGAGCAGCATGCCGCCGAGCGCTGCCGGCCTCAGCTGGGGGAGCACCGCCCGGAAGAACGTCGGCCACGGCCCGAGGCCGAGCGAGCGGGAGGAGTCCTCCATGCTCTGGTCGAGCCCACGCAGGACCGCGGCCACGGGCAGGAACACGAACGGGAAGTAGGACAGGGTGGTCACGAGGACCGCGCCGGTCAGCCCCTCGAGGTCGGGGCGGACGGTGGTCCACGCGTAGCTGTTGACGAACGCCGGGACCGCCAGCGGGGCGACGAGCAGCACCCGCCAGAACTGCGCGCCGGGCAGCGACGTCCGCTCGACCAGCCAGGCGGCGGCGATGCCGATGACGGTCGTCAGGGCCACGGTGACGACGACGAGCGAGGCGGTGTTGCGCAGGAGCTCGCCGACCCGCGGCCGCCACAGCAGGTCCCAGGCGGCCCCCGCGCCGGTGTCGAACGCCGTGAAGGCGACGACGAGCAGCGGCAGCACGCACAGCGCCGCCACGGCGAGGCTCGCCGTGACGACTGCTGCCGGTGCGGAGGGGGCTCCTCCTCGGGGTCGGCCCACCTAGAGGATGCCTGCCGCCGTCATCATCTCGATGACCTTGGGACCGTTGAGCGTGTAGGGGTCGACCTTGGGTGCCTGGAGGGTGTCCAGCGGCTCGAGAGCCGCGTCGGACGCGACGCCCTTGCCGACGGCGTACTCCTTGGCGTCACTGGTCGCGAGCATCTTCTGGCCCTCGGCGCTGGTGACGAAGGCGAGGAACTTCTGGGCGTTGGCGGCGTGCTTGCTCGACTTCAGCACCGCGCCACCGGAGACGCTCACGAACGCACCGGGGTCCTCGTTGCGGAAGTACAGGAGCTTGGTGTTGCCGCTGCCGGCCTTGGTCAGCGCCTGGTCGCGGTACCAGTAGTAGTGGTACATGATCCCGACCGGGACCTGACCGGCGTTGACGGCCTTCATCACGGCGATGTTGTTCTGGTAGATCTTCGCGCCGTCCTTGAGGCCCTTGAGCCAGGTGGCGGTCTTCTCCTCGCCCTGGGTCGCGAGGATCGCGCTGACGATCGCCTGGAAGTCTGCGCCACCCGCGGCGGCGCCCCACTTGCCGGCCCACTTGGGGTCCTGCAGGTCCATGATCGACTTCGGCAGCTCGGCCTCGGTGATCTTGCCGGGGTTGTAGACCAGCACGGTGGAGCGGGCGGCGATACCGACCCACTCCTTGCTCGACGGCGCGTAGGTCTCGCCGACCTGAGCGATGGTGCTCGCGTCGACCGGGGCCAAGAGCTTGGCGTTCTGGACCGTCGTCATGGCGGGGGAGTTCTCGGTGAGGAACACGTCCGCCGGCGACTTGGCGCCCTCCTGGACGATCTGCGCGCCCATCGAGGAGTCGCTGCCGTACCGGATCTGCACCTTGATGCCGGTGTCGTCCTGGAACTTCTTCGCCCACGCCTCGGTGAGGTTCTCGTGCTGCGCGCTGTAGATCGTCAGCTTGTCGGGGTCGAGGTTCTTCCCCGCCTCGAGGGTGCCGTTGCCACAGCCGGTGAGGGCGAGGGTGGCGCTCGCGGCCAGTGCGACGAGGACGGTCCGTCGGCGGATCACGATCGGGTTCTCCTGTGCGGGGTGGGGGGTGAAGGCAAGCCTTACCTTACTGCTCACCTCCCGGCCGCTGAAATCGCGGGGTCGGGCACGAGCCGACCGGGAGGTATGGGGCCGGCCGGCGGCGCGGCCACGGGACCCCGCGTGGCCGGTGGTCGTGGGGGAGCCCCCACGGCGTCCGAGCCACCACCTAGACTCGGCCGCGACAAGGAGGGCCAGTTGCCGGGTCGGATCAAGGCCGAGGACGTCGCGCTCGTCAAGGAGCGCTCGTCCATCGAGGACGTCGTGCGCGAGCACGTCACGCTGCGCCCCGCGGGTCCGGGCTCGATGAAGGGGCTCTGCCCGTTCCACGACGAGAAGACCCCGTCGTTCAACATCCGCTCGACCGTCGGTGCCTGGCACTGCTTCGGGTGCGGTGAGGGCGGCGACGTCATCTCGTTCGTCCAGAAGGTCGAGCACCTCACGTTCAGCGAGGCCGTCGAGCGGCTGGCGCAGAAGCTCGGCATGGAGCTGCACTACGAGGAGGGCGGCCGCCCCGGCACGGGTGAGTCGCTCGGGCGGCGCTCGCGGCTGGTCGAGGCCCACCGGGTGGCGCAGGAGTTCTACCACCACGCCCTGCTCAACTCGCCCGAGGCGAGGATCGGCCGCGACTTCCTGCGCGAGCGCGGGTTCGACAGCGAGGCGGCCAAGCGGTTCGGCGTCGGGTTCGCCCCCCGGGGCGGCGAGGAGCTGTCGCGGCACCTGCGCGGCAAGGGGTTCACCGACGAGGAGCTGACGCTGGGGGGCCTGTCCGGCCGCGGGAGCCGCGGTCTCTACGACCGCTTCCGTGGGCGCCTGGTCTGGCCGATCCGCGACATCACGGGCGACACGGTCGGGTTCGGGGCACGACGGCTCTACGAGGACGACCGCATCGCCGCCAAGTACCTCAACACCTCCGAGACGCCGATCTACAAGAAGTCGACGGTCCTCTACGGCCTCGACGCGGCGAAGAAGTCGATCGCGGGGGATCGCAAGGCCGTCATCGTCGAGGGCTACACCGACGTCATGGCCTGCCACCTCGCCGGCATCGAGGGTGCCGTCGCCACGTGTGGCACGTCGTTCGGCGTCGACCACATCAAGATGCTGCGGCGGATCATGCGCGACGAGGCCGACCTCGCGCCGGCCAAGGTCGTCTTCACGTTCGACGGCGACGCCGCCGGGCAGAAGGCGGCGATGCGTGCGTTCGGCGAGGACCAGCGCTGGGCCTCGCAGTCGTTCGTCGCCGTGGCCGAGGGCGGCATGGATCCGTGCGAGCTGCGCATCGCCAAGGGCGACGACGCGGTGCGCCACCTCATCGAGGACGCCGTGCCGATGTTCGAGTTCGCGGTGCGGACCACGATCGATCGGTTCGACCTGTCCACCGCCGAGGGCCGCGTGCAGGGCATGCGTGCCGCGGCACCGATCGTCAACAGCATCCGTGACAGCTCCATGCGGCCCGAGTACATCCGCACCGTCTCCGGCTGGATCGGCGTCGAGGTGGAGCAGGTGCAGGCCGAGGTCTCGCGCGCCCAGCGGATGGCCGCCCGCGACGCCAAGGCCGAGGCAGACGCCCCGGGCTCGCAGAACGGCCGGGGCAGCCAGCGCCCCGATGCCGACGTCGTCCCCGAGCCGTCGCCCGAGGAGGTGCGCTCGTCGCTGCCGGCGCCGGACCTGCGGGACCCCGTGGTCTTCGCCGAGCGACAGCTCCTGCAGACGTTGCTGCAGTACCCCGACAGCTTCGACGAGGCCGACATCGACGGCGTCAGCCCCGACGCGTTCACTGCTCCCGCCCACCGCGCCGTGTTCGACGGGGTGCGCAGTGTCGGTGGTCCGCAGCGCGGGATGTCCACCCAGGCCTGGGGCGACGCGGTCGCCGAAGCCGCGCCGCTCTCGGTCCGCACCCTGGTCTCCGAGCTGTCGGTGGCCCCGCTGCCCACGCGGTTCGACAAGGCGACGGGCCTGCCCGAACGCCGTTACATCGACTCGCTGCTCGTGCGGGTCCAGGAGGTCACCTTGACGAGGAAAATCGGGGACGCCATGTCGGCGATGCGCCGGATGGCGGCCGACCCGCACAGCGACCCGGCAGCGTCCCGGACGCTCAGCGGTCAGCTGCAGGACCTGCAGCGCGAGCTCGCGCAGCTGCGCGACCGGGCCAGTTGATGGCGCTCTCGCTGCGTCGCGCGCCCAGACTCCCTGCCGACGTCCGTGCCGCCGTCGGCCTCGGTCCGGGGGAGCGCGTGCTCACCTGGGCGCCGGTGCTCGTCGGCGCCGGCCCGGGGGTGGCAGGGGAGCCCAGCGGCACCACCCTCGTCGCGACCAACCACGCCCTGTATGCCGTCGGCGCTGCCGGCGAGCGCACCCTCACCCGCCCGTGGCACGAGGTGGACTCCGGGTCGTGGTCGGCCGATCTCACCCAGCTGACCGTGACGTGGATCGACGGGACCAGACCGAGCCAGTGGGTCCTCGGTGACACGACGCTCCTGCCGGAGACGCTGCGGGAGCGGGTGCAGGCCAGCGTCGTGCTGACCCAGAAGATCGAGCTCGGCCCCCGCCGCACCGCCCGCGCCGTCATCCGCCAGGACCTCGGCGGTGGCGGCCTCGTCGAGCAGGTCGTCCTCGGGCGTGGCGTGCGGGCGGACGACCCCGAGGTGGCCGCCGCGACAGCTGCCGCCCTGGCCTACCTGCGGGAGCAGGTCGGCCTCTCCTGAGCACGTTTCGCGACCCGGCCCAGGAGCCGACCCGCGCGGCGGGTCCCGTTTTCTGGTCGACGCGCATCCTTTGCTATGGTTGCGCAGCGCGAACGGCGGGTCACCGCCGAAGCACTTTCCCCTGTAGCTCAATTGGCAGAGCAGCCGACTGTTAATCGGCAGGTTGTTGGTTCGAGTCCAACCGGGGGAGCCCGCCGCGAAGGCCCCGGACCACCAGGTCCGGGGCCTTCGTCGTGAGCGGGCGACCGATCAGCTGGACCCGTCGATGGCCCTGGCCGCTCGGAGGCCGGACTCGATGGCTCCTTCGATCCAGGCATGGTGCACCGAGGCGTGCTCGCCGGCGAAGTGGATACGGCCGTGCGCGCTCACGATGTCGTCGTGGAGGGCTGTCTCCTGACCGGGTTCGAACAGGGCGAACGCACCTCCGGCCCACGGGTCGTTCTGCCAGACGTGGGAGGCACCGCCCTCCACCTCGTCCACGATCTGGGGGTGGATCTTCGCCACGTCCTTGATGGCGAGGCTGATCCGCTCGTCGGGTCCCAGGGCGCCCCAGCGTGCCGCGTCCTGACCCCACGTGTAGCTCGCCAGCAGGACGGCTCGCTCGTCCTCGGGGTCGGAGTGGGACGGGTAGACCAGCCGTCGGATCGGGAGGTCCGTGGTCGTGGTGCCACCCACGATCCCGTCTGCGGACTCCCAGAACCTGTGGCGCACCTGGAGGAAGATCTTCGTGGAGGCGTTGTAGTTGAGCTGCCGGATGGCGCGGTACTTCGCGCGGGGCAGCGGGGGTTGGAAGTCGAGGTGCCTCAGCAGCCCGAGCGGCACGGTGCAGACCACGTGGTCCGCGGTCTCCGAGAAGACCCCGGCGCGGGTCCGGTAGTGCACCGTGACCGACCCAGGGTCCTGGGTCACGGCCTGCACCTGCGCCCCGAAGCGGACGCGGCTCCGCAGCTGGCGGTAGATCGCTCTGGGCAGCTGGTCCATGCCGCCGACGACTTCTTGCATGTCCTCGAAGGCGTGCCCGACGATCTCCCTGAACTGCTCGATCACGGCCGCGTTCATGTTGGCCTCGCGAAAGCTCATCAGGCCGTAGAGCTCAAGGGCGCCCTCCGAGAAGCCCTGCCGGAGCAGGAAGTCCCGGATGGAGTCGTGGCTGTACTCCTTGCCGATGCCCGCCAGCGCGGTCGGCCCTTCGCGCGCGTAGCGGTCCCTGATCTCCGTGGTCGCCTCGAGCCAGAGGTCCTCGTACGTCCGTCCCCGCTCCCGTTCGTGCAGGTCGAAGCCGAGCAGGTCCGGCTCGCGGTTGACCTGTTCGTAGGTCCACCGCTTCCCGGCGATGTAGACCAACGCGTTGGGGTTCTCCATGACGAAGGGGCGCAGCCCGAGCCCGAACCGACGGCAGTACTCCAGCGTCAGCTGGTGGACCCGGGCGATCCGCATCGCGCCCGCCTCGGCGTGGAGGCCGGGAGCGAAGTCGCGCAGGGTGAGGATGCGCCCGCCCACCCGGGACTGACCTTCGAGGATGACCGGGTCGTAGCCCAGGTCGACGAGTTCGAGGCAGGCGACCAGGCCCGCCATACCGGCACCGATGACGATCACCCGCGGGCCGCTGCCGCTGGTCGAACGCGCCGGGGACGTCATCGACCCACCGCACCACGGTCCGGACCAAGCACCATGTCGCGCCTCCGCATCCGTCGTCCCCACACGCTAGCAAGGCCCGGACGCGGGGGATCTGGAATACCGGGAATCGTCGCGACCACGGCCCTACAGTGACTCGTAGCCAGAAGGAGTGCGGTCCGTCAGCGGTCTGCATCATCCGGCAGCGGAGAGGCGACGATGCGCAGGTCCCGGCGGCGCAGGCGGATCTCGGTGGGACGGTGACGCGCGGGGCGAGCCGGTCCGCTCCCCGCGACGTGGATGACGAGCAGCTCCACCGACTCCTGGCGCTCTGCGCGGCGCCTCCGCGGGTCCGTGGGTGCTGAGCCAGGACCCCGAGCACGAGGCCTTCGACGCGATCTACTCCCGGTCCGGCTGCGTGCTCGAGCTCGACCACCACTACTTCGGTGGCCCGGCGGCCGAACTGATCTGTGCTGCACCGGAGCTCGTCCCGGCCCTGGTGCGGGAGGTGCTGCGTCTGCGCTCGGCCGGGACCGAACGCGCCCGGCGCGACCGGGAGGAGCTCACCCGGCTCCAGGACCTCTGGGCCGCCCTCGGGTCCGACAGGGCTCTGCGCCAAGCGGTGGCATCGCTGGACCTCAGCCCGTGGGTGGGAGGGCCACGGGCAGGGATGTGGCTCGGACGGCGCCAGCTGAAGGCCCTCGAGGCCCTGGCCACCTCGGCGCCGCCCGCGCCGTGGCACTGGCGGTACTCCGCCGACGGCGTCCCCCGCTCCCTCCGGCACGGTGCAGTTGCCGTGGCCGATGTCGCCGGGATCCCCCCGTCGCCCGCGGATGCAGCGCTGATCGTTGCGGCGAGGGAGCATCTCCAGGTCCTGGTCGACCTCGTGCTCGGTGCGCACAGGCTGTCCCGGCGCACGGCGCGCCCGGCTCTGCGGGTCCTTCGACGGGCGGCGTCGCCCGGGCGGTCGAGTCAGCCCGGGCGAGGTGCCGAGCGGGAGATCAGGAGGGCCCGCCGGCTCATCGACGACTTCTCCCGCTCGCTCAACCAGCTGGGTGACGTCAAGGGACCCAGCGAGTACCGGGGCTCGAGGCCGATGCTGGACCGGAAGGACAGGCGGCCGCCCGGCATGTGATGCCCTGGCGCCGAGGTGTTGGCGGCGGGGTCACCGCGCTCACCCCGGCACCGACGACACGACCTCAGGGGCCCCCTTGCGTCCCGTCGGTGTTGACCACACCCTGGCCACCCAGCGTGGATGCCTCGGGGACGGCGCCGACCACGGCCCCGACGGCCACGACGTTGGCCCGGCCGCGCCGGGACAGGCGACGCTGGACCCGGGAGGCGAGCACGGTGAGCAGGTAGTTGACGATGATGAAGAGCACCGCCGCCACGAGGTAGGCCTGCAGCACGTTGGCGAAGGCCGATCCGAGGGTCTTGGACCAGTTGAGCAGCTCCAGGTAGGTGATCGCGTACCCCAGGGCGGAGTCCTTGAGGATGACCACGAACTGCCCGATGAGCGCGGGCAGCATGGCGGTGAGCGCCTGGGGCAGCTGGATCGACCGCAGCGTCTGCGCCGGGGTGAGGCCCACGCTGAGCCCGGCCTCGGACTGGCCCTTCGGCAGCGAGTGCACGCCGGAGCGGACGAGCTCGGCGATGACCGACCCGTTGTAGAGGGTCAGCCCCGTCACGACACCCGCCAGGGGAGCGGTCTCGGGTGAGAACACGCCGCTGCGGGAGTAGAGGCCGTAGCTGGCGATCATCATGATGAGGACCGGGACGGCGCGGAAGAACTCGACGACGACACTGCTGGCCCACCGGATCGGCGCGATCCCCGAGAGCCTTCCCACCCCGAGCAGCAGCCCGAAGACACCGGCCAGCGCGATCGAGAGGACCGCCGCCTTGAAGGTGCCCAGCAGCCCCGGGAGCAGGTAGTCGCGCCAGACGGAGCGGTCGACGACGAACGGCTTCCACTGCTCGACCTCGAGCTGGCCGGCGTCGCCCAGCTTGCGGACCACGAGGTAGACCAGCCCGACGACGAGGGCGGCGCCGAGGACGGACAGGATCGCGTGACGCCGCCGGGCGCGGGGACCCGGTGCGTCGAACAGGACGTTGGAGCTCATCGCTTCACCGCCAGGCGCCGCGACAGGCTCGTGAAGGCCAGGCCCAGCGGCAGGGTCAGGATGACGAACCCGATGGCGAACACGAGGAACACGACCAGTCCGCCCGTCTCGTTCTCGATGATGACCGCCATGAGGTTGGCGGCCTCGGCGACGCCGACGACCGCGGCCACGGTGGTGTTCTTGATCAGCGCGATGAGCGTCGATCCGAGCGGCGCGATGGCGCCGCGAAAAGCCTGTGGCAGCAAGACTTCTCGCATGCTCTGCCCGAACGTCAACCCGATGGCGCGAGCCGCTTCCGCCTGCCCCGCCGGGATGGTGTTGACGCCGGACCGCAACGCCTCGCACACGAACGACGCGTGGTAGATCGACAGCATGACGATGGCCCAGCGGCTTGCGTTGCCGGTGATCGACGAGGGGTCCAGGTTGAGGCCGAGGATGTACGTCAGGCCCAGGACGCTCAGCACCACGAGCAGGGTGAGCGGGGTGTTGCGGAAGATGTTGACGTACCCCGTCCCGAGCAGTCGCAGCACCCGCACCGGCGACAGGCGCATGATGCCGACGACGGTGCCCAGGAGCAGCGAGCCGATGGCCGAGAAGAACGCGAGGTACACGGTCATGCCGAAGGCGCCGAGGACGTCGTACTTGCTCAGGATGTCACCCATGCAGGGAACCTTCCGTTGCGGTGGGGGGACGTGCAGGACCTCCCGGTATGCCGCCCACGACGTGGGCCCCGCGCGCCGCGCAGGCCGGCGGACGGCATACCGGAGCCTTGGTCTGCACGGTCAGGAGCAGGCGTCCTGCTTGGGCGGGTTGGTGGCCGAGTCGACCTTGAACCCGGCCGGGCCGAGGTTGGCGTCGACGGCCTTCTGCCAGTCGCCGGAGGAGATCATCTTCGCGATGGCGGTGTTGACCTTCTCGCAGGTGGCGGTGTCACCCTTCTTGAGGCCGATGCCGTAGCGCTCCTCGGAGAAGGTCTGGCCGACGACCTTGAGCTTGCCCTTGTACTGCGCCTGTGCGGCGTAGCCGGCGAGGATGGTGTTGTCGGTCGTCAGGGCGTCGACACCCTTGGACGCGAGTGCCGTCACGCACTCGGAGTAGGTGCCGAACTCCTGGAGCTGGACCCCGGGGTACTTGTCCTTGACCTTCTGCGCCGAGGTGGACCCGGTCACCGAGCAGAGCTTCTTGCCCGTGAGGGAGTCGGGACCCGTGATGGAGCTGTCGTCGGCGCGGACGAGGAGGTCCTGGCCGGCGACGAAGTACGGGCCTGCGAAGGAGATCTTCTCCTTGCGGGCGTCGGTGATCGAGTAGGTGGCGACGACCATGTCGACCTGACCGGTGGAGATGAGGGTCTCCCGCTGGGCGGAGGGCGCCTGGACCCACTGGATGTCTGCGGCGTCGTGGCCGAGCTCCTTGGCGACGTAGGTCGCGACGTCGACGTCGAACCCGGTGTACTTCGTGCCCTCCTTGAGCCCGAGCCCCGGCTGGTCGAACTTGATGCCGACCTTGAACGCCTTGCCGCCACCACCACCGCCGGCGCCGCCGTCGGACGCGCTGTCGCTGCACGCGGTCAGGCTGAGCGCGAGCACCGATGCGGCGGCGACGGCTCCGATCTGACGAACCTTCATTGTTTCCTCCTGGTTGTTGATCGCAGCACCGGTGCGCTGCGGTCGAGCAGGTCAGTTGGTCAGTGGGTGAGGATCTTCCCGAGGAAGTCCTTGGCGCGGTCGGACTTCGGTGCGGTGAAGAACGCCTCCGGCTCCTGCTCCTCGACGATCGCCCCGTCGGCCATGAACACGACGCGGTTGGCAGCCTTGCGGGCGAAGCCCATCTCGTGGGTGACGACGACCATCGTCATGCCGTCCTTGGCGAGGGCCACCATGACGTCGAGGACCTCGTTGATCATCTCGGGGTCGAGCGCGGAGGTGGGTTCGTCGAAGAGCATGACCTTGGGGTCCATGGCGAGCGAGCGGGCGATCGCCACCCGCTGCTGCTGGCCGCCGGACAGCTGCGCGGGGAGCTTCTGGGCCTGGTGGGCGACCCCCACGCGCTCGAGCAGCTCCATCGCGCGCTTCTCGGCCTCGGCCTTGGGCGTCCTGCGCGCCTTGATCGGGCCGAGGGTGACGTTGTCGAGGATCGACTTGTGCGAGAACAGGTTGAACGACTGGAAGACCATGCCGACGTCGGCACGCAGCTGGGCCAGCTCCTTGCCCTCCTCGGGCAGCGCCTGTCCGTCGATCGTGATCGAGCCGCTCTCGATGGTCTCGAGCCGGTTGATCGTGCGGCACAGCGTCGACTTGCCCGACCCGGACGGGCCGATGACCACGACGACCTCGCCCTTGCCGATGGACAGGTTGATGTCACGCAGCACGTGCAGGTCGCCGAAGTGCTTGTTGACGTCCTTGAGGACGACGAGGGGCTCCGTCATGTCCGGCAACCTACCGGTTTGCCCCCATCAGGGGACCACCCCGGCCCGGACTGTCACGCAATGGCAACCTGGCGGGCGGGTGCGCGTTCGGGTGCTGCTTCGAAGATCTCGTGCCGTCCGGCACGGCTCAGTCGCCGCCACCGGGCCCACCCCGAGACGTCGCGCTGCTGGCCGAGGAAGTACCAGGCGTAACGGATCTCGTCCGGCCAGCGCCGCCAGCGGAGGCCGGGTTGGGCCGTGAGGTAGCCCAGGTTGCGGAACGTGCGGTCGCGCCTGACCGGGTCCTGCGGCACCAGCACGGTGAGGCGACCGCCGAGCAGCGGCTTCCAGTCGTGGTGGCCCTGCGGGTGGAGGTAGGTCGCGGGGGAGCAGGTGCCGAACCGCAGCTCGCTGCGGCGCAGCCGGCGGTGGACCTCCACCTCGTCGCCCCGCACGAACAGGCGCGGGTCGGGGACGCCGACGACGTCGAGGGCCCGGGCGGAGAAGAGGGCGCCGTTGAAGAGGTTCGCGACGTTCGGCACGAGGACGTCGGGACCGAGCTCGTCGCGGCGCCGGACCCACCGCAGCCCGCGACGCAGCGGGAAGGCCAGCCGGTCGGGGTCGTCCTGGTCGACCACGAGCGGCGAGACGACGTCGAGCCGGTGGTCGGCCGCGCAGGCCAGGAGCCGCCCGAGCGTCCACGGTGATCCGGGCAGCCCGTCGTCGTCAGCGAGCCACACCCAGTCGGCACCGAGCGCGCGTGCGGTCAACACGCCGTACGCGTATCCGCCGGCGCCGCCGAGGTTGGTCTCGCTGGTGAGCAGGGTGTGCGGGATCCCCGTCGCAGCAAGCGCTTCCGCCGCACCGGGTTCCTGGCCGTTGTCGACGACGACGAGGTGGTCCGGACGGTGGTGCTGTGCCGCCACCGACTCGAGGCAGCGACGCAGCAGGCGTGCCCGGTCGCACGTCACGATGACGCACACCACGAAGGGCTCGCCGTGCTGCTGGGGGAGGCTCACGGCCGGAACGCTAGGCGGCCCAGGTGGTGTCCGGGCGGGTTCCCGGTGAACGTCCAGTGCACCGACGGTGTCGACTCGCGCACCGAACCGTGTCCTTGGCCGTCGGTCCACCTCGAGGACGCGGCGTGTTCACCGTCCCGTGGGGCGGCGTGCCTAGCGTCGTCGTTCGTGAGCACTCCCTTCTCCCTGCTCCTGCCCGTGTACCGCGGCGACCGCGCCGACTACCTGGCCAGGGCCTTCCAGAGCACCGTGAGCGAGCAGCTCGTGCGACCCTCCGAGGTGGTGGTCGTCCAGGACGGCCAGATCGGACCCGAGCTGGCGTCCGCCCTCGAGCGCGCCGAGTCCTCGAGCCCGGTGCCGGTGCGCCGCCTCCGGCTCAAGCACAACGTCGGCCTGGCGCAGGCGCTCCAGTGCGGACTGTCGGCCTGCTCCCACGAGGTCGTCGCGCGCATGGACGCCGACGACATCAGCCTGCCGCACCGGTTCGCCGTGCAGCTGCCCATGATCGAGGCAGGGGCGGACCTCGTCGGCGCCGGCATGCGCGAGTTCGGCGAGACGACGCCGACGGGGGGCCTGCTGCGCATCCCGCCGACCGACCCGGCGCTCATCGCCGCCGAGGCGCGCCTGCGCAGCCCCTTCAACCACCCGACGGTCGTCTACCGTCGCTCCGCCGTCCTCCAGGCGGGGGGCTACCGCGAGCTGCCGCTGCTCGAGGACTACTGGCTCTTCACGCGGATGATCGAGTCCGGGTCCGTGGTGGCCAACGTGCCGGAGCCGCTCGTCCTCTACCGCGTCGATGCCGGCTCCTACCAGCGACGCGGGGGACTGCGGCTGCTGCGCTCCGAGCTCGGGCTCCAGCGCCGACTGCGGCGTGAGGGGTTCACGACCTCGGGCCAGATGCTGCGCAACGTCGCGGTGCGCGGGGGCTATCGCGTGATCCCCGTCGGTCTGCGGACCTCGTTGTACCGCAACAAGTTCACGACCTCCGTCGGTGACGCGGGGGAGGTCCTCGGCCGGGAGGCAGGCGGTGGCCCCGGGGTCGCGCCGTCGCAGCGGAAGCGCCACGAGAGGAGCGGGGCATGAGGGCCGACCTCGTCGTCGTCGGGGCGGGCCTGTTCGGCCTCACCGTCGCGGAGCAGGCGGCCGAGCGCGGGCTGGACGTCGCTGTCGTGGACCGTCGTGACCACCCCGGTGGGAACGCCTGGAGCGAGACCGACCCCGACACCGGGATCGAGGTGCACCGCTACGGCGCCCACCTGTTCCACACCTCCAACGAGCGGGTCTGGGAGTACGTCAACCGCTTCACCGACTTCACGGCATACCGGCACCGGGTCTGGACCGTCCACGGTGGTGAGGTCTTCCCGCTGCCGATCAACCTGGGCACGCTGAACCAGTTCTTCCGCTCCAACCACGGCCCGGACGCCGCGCGGGCGCTGGTCGCCGAGCAGGCGGCCGAGCTCGCAGGGGAGCCCCGCAACCTCGAGGAGAAGGCGGTGTCGCTCATCGGGCGCCCGCTCTACGAGGCCTTCATCCGCGACTACACGGCCAAGCAGTGGCAGACCGACCCGCGCGACCTGCCTGCGGAGGTCATCAGCCGGCTTCCTGTCCGCTACACCTACGACAACCGCTACTTCAACGACCGCTACGAGGGCCTTCCCGTCGACGGGTATGCCGCGTGGCTGAGCCGGATGGCAGACCACCCGAGGATCTCGGTGCACCTCGAGACCGACTTCCTCGAAGCCGGGCACGCGCTGTCCCGGGACGCCGTGAGGGGGCAGGTGCCGGTCGTCTACACGGGTCCGGTGGACCGCTACTTCGGCGATGCGCACGGACCGCTCGGCTGGCGGACGCTCGACTTCGAGCGTGAGGTGCTGCCGGTCGGCGACTTCCAGGGCGCGCCGGTGATGAACTACGCGGACGGCGACGTGGACTTCACCCGGATCCTGGAGTTCCGCCACTTCCACCCCGAGCGGGACTACCGCACCGACCGGACCGTGATCGTCCGAGAGCGGTCCCGCACGGCGGGGGCCGGCGACGAGCCGTACTACCCGGTGAACACCCCGCAGGACCGCAGTCTCCTGCTGGCCTACCGCGAGCTCGTGGAGCAGGAGCGGGGACTCGGTGTCGCGTTCGGGGGACGGCTGGGCACGTACCAGTACCTCGACATGCACATGGCGATCGCCTCCGCGCTGCGCCTCGTCGACGACCTCGACGAGCTGGTGCACGGCCGCGGCGCAGCCACGCGACCGGGCTCCGGCAGCCGGGGTCGTGCCGCCCTCGCACCGGCCGGCGCGCCGGCCCTCGCCCCGGCCGGCGCGACGGCTGGAGCGACCACGTGAGCACCGAGCCCCGCGTCCTCGCGCGCGTCGTCTTCCCGACCGACGGCGACCTGGACGTCCTGCCCCTCTACGTCGACGGCCAGCAGGTCCCGGTGGCGGTGGACGACGGCGAGACCGTCCTGCCGGTCGCCTACGACCAGAACCCCGACCAGGTGCTCGGCCGTCGTTCGTACCAGCTCGGCCACGGGCAGCGGGCCTCCTTCGCCACCTACTTCAACGCCTTCCCGGCGGGGTACTGGCGCCGGTGGAGCACCCTGGCGGGCGTCCGGCTCCGGGTGCGGACCAGCGGGGCCGGCACCCTCGTCGTCTACCGCTCGTCCGCCCGCGGGTCGGTGGCCCGCGTGACCTCGCGGTCGCTCGCGGGGTCGTCGGACGAGGGGGTGTCGTTGCCGCTGAACGCGTTCGGCGACGGCGGCTGGTACTGGTTCGACCTGGTGGCCGGCAGCAGCGACCTGGTCCTCGAGTCGGCCGAGTGGCTGTCCGGCGACCTGCGCCCCGAGGCGCAGGAGCCGCCCCGCGGTTCGGTCACCATCGGGATCACGACGTTCAACCGCCCCGCCTACTGCGCGGCACTGCTGGGGCAGCTGGGGGCGGCCGAGGAGCTGCGCGACGTCGTCGACGAGGTGCTGGTCGTCGACCAGGGCACGCAGGCCGTCCGGCAGGCTCCGGGCTTCGACGACGCGGCCACGGCTCTCGGCCGGAGGCTGCGGGTCCTGGAGCAGGGCAACCTCGGGGGTTCGGGTGGGTTCGCCCGCGCCATGCTCGAGACGCTCGACGTGGGCCGCAGCGACCACGTGCTGCTCCTCGACGACGACGTCGTCTGCGAACCCGAGGGCATCGCCCGTGCGGTGACCTTCGCCGACTTCGCGCGGACGCCCACCGTCGTGGGTGGCCACATGTTCTCGATGTACGAGCGGTCGGTGCTGCACGCCTTCGCCGAGCGCGTGGCGCCGTGGCAGTTCCGGTGGGCCCCCGCCGCCGCCACCGAGCACGACCACGACCTGTCGTCGTCCAACCTGCGGTCCACCCCGTGGCTGCACCGCCGCGCCGCCGCCGACTACAACGGCTGGTGGATGTGCCTCATCCCCACGACGGTCCTGCGTGACGTCGGGCTGTCGCTGCCCGTCTTCATCAAGTGGGACGACGCGGAGTTCGGCCTGCGTGCCGCGGCGGCCGGCTACCCCACGGTCTCCCTGCCCGGTGCGGCCGTCTGGCACGTGCCGTGGACCGACAAGGACGACTCCGTGGACTGGCAGGCCTACTTCCACGCCCGCAACCGGTTCGTCGCGGCGCTGCTGCACTCGCCCTTCGAGCACGGTGGGCGGATGGTCCGGGAGAGCCTGGCCATCCAGCTCAAGCACCTCGTCGCGATGCAGTACTCGGCAGCCCACCTGCGTGAGCGTGCCCTGCTCGACGTCCTCGAGGGGCCTGCGGCCCTGCACGGCAGCCTGGCCACGACGCTCGGCGAGGTCCGGACCGCCCGTGCGGATTTCGACGACGCCCGCTTCGCCGCCGACCCCCACGAGTTCGCCGCCGTCCGGCCGGCCAAGCCGCGCCGGCGCGACCCCAGCACGGGCAAGCCGACCAGCCAGGCCGCGACGGTGGTCACCGCCCTGCTCGGTATGGCGCGCCAGCTCACCCCGGTGCCCGCCGCGTCGCGCGAGCGTCCCGAGCGCGAGGTGCCGGCCGTCGACGCAGGCTGGTGGACGCTCTCGCGCCTGGACTCCGCGCTGGTGTCGACCACGGACGGGACCGGCGTCTCGTGGCACCGCCGCGACCGTGCCGCGGCCCTTGCCGCGACGCGGCGCGCCACCGCCGTCCACCAACGGCTCCTGCGGGAGTGGCCGCGCCTGGCTGCGGAGTACCGCGCGGCGCTGCCCGACCTCGTGGGTGCCGATGCATGGCGCAAGACGCTCGACCTCCCGCTCCCGGACCGGGAGGACGGGCAGTGACGGTGTCGCTGCCGACGACCGGCGAGGCGCCGCTGGTGGTCCAGGGACGCAGCGGGGGCCTGCGAGAGGTGGCCGGACGGCGCTTCCTGCTCAGCCTCCTCGTCCGCAAGGAGCTCCGCGTCCGGTACCGCGCGTCGGTCCTCGGCCTGGGCTGGTCCTACGTCAAGCCGGCGGTGCAGTTCGGCGTCTATTTCGTCGGGCTCGGACTCGTCCTGCGGCAGAACGCGATCGGCGACTACGCCGTGTACCTCTTCGGTGGGTTGGTGGTCATGACGGTCTTCGGCGAGGCCGTCGGCAACGCGACGCGCTCGGTGGTGGCCAACGCCGACCTGGTCCGCAAGATCTATCTCCCGCGCGAGCTCTTCCCGGTCTCCAGCCTCTGCGTCGCCGGGGTGCACCTCGGCCCGCAGCTGCTCGTCCTCGTGATCGGGGCCCTGGTCGCCGGGTGGTCGCCGGACCCTGTCGGCCTGCTCGCCCTGCTGGGAGCCCTGTTGCTCGTCGGGGTGCTGGCCCTCGGCCTCGGGCTGCTGCTGGCGGCCGTGAACGTGCTGTTCCGGGACGTCGAGAACGTCGTCGACCTCGTCCTCATGGTCGTCGTCTGGACGAGCCCGGTCCTGTACCCCTGGCAACGGGTCGCAGACCTGCTCGGCCACGGCTCGACGCTCCTGGCGATCTACCAGTCGAACCCGCTCACGGTCGCCGTCGAGCTCGTGCACCGCGGCACCTGGGCGCACGCCTCACCGGGGAACGCCGCTGCCCTGCCGGGTGACCTGGGGGTGCGCGTGGCCAGCTCCTTCGCCATCGCCCTGGCGCTGCTCGCCCTGGGGCAGTGGGTGTTCCGCTCGCTGTCGGGCCGCTTCGCGCAGGAGCTGTGATGGTCGCCCCCGTGTCCGCCGTGGAGCTCGACGGCATCTCCAAGCACTTCAGCCTGCGGCACACGCACTCGCTCAAGGAGAGCGTCGTGTGGGCCCTGCAGGGTCGCGCCCGCCGTGACGAGTTCACCGCGTTGCACCCGGTCGAGCTCACCATCGGCCGTGGTGAGTCCGTGGCGCTGTTGGGGCGCAACGGATCCGGCAAGTCCACCCTCCTCAAGCTCGTCGCCGGCGTCATGGCCCCGGACACGGGCGAGGTCCGCGTGCGGGGACGGCTGGCCGGGCTGCTCGAGGTCGGCGCGGGCTTCCACCCCGACCTCACCGGGCGCGAGAACGTCTACCTCAACGCCTCGATCCTCGGTGTCGAGAGGGCCCGGATCGAGGAACGCTTCGACGACATCGTGGCGTTCGCCGACATCGGGCCGTTCCTCGACACCCAGGTGCGGTTCTACTCCTCGGGCATGTTCCTGCGCCTCGCCTTCGCGGTCGCGGTCCACACCGAACCGGACGTCTTCCTCGTCGACGAGATCCTCGCCGTGGGCGACGAGGCCTTCCGTGCCAAGTGCCTCGACCGCATCGACCTCCTCCGCGCCCAGGGCCGCACCCTCGTCGTCGTCAGCCACGACCTGCCGCTGGTCGAACGGCTCTGCGACCGCGGGATCGTCCTGGACCGGGGCCACCTGGTCGCCGACGCCCCCATCGGCGCGGCCGTCGCCGCCATGCGGGTGGCAGGTTGAGCGCCTGGTGTGCCGCGTGGCCGGCCCTCGTCGCCGCGTGCGGGGTCCTGGTCCTCCCGGGACTGGTCGTCGCCCTGGCAGCCGGGCTGCGCGGCATACCCGCCCTGGGGCTGGCACCGGCACTGTCGGTGACGACGGTGTCCGTCACCGCCGTGGTCGCGGGGCGGCTCGGCGTGCCGTTCGGGATGGGTGTGGTGGCCCTCGGTGCCGTGGTCCTGTCCGCGGCGATGGTGGGGGTGCTCGCGCTGGCCCGTTCCCTGGGGCTGCGGTGCCCCGAGGCGCGAACGGTCGGGCACCTCCCGGACCTGGCCGGGCTCGGCGGGGCCGCCTTCGGGGGCGTGTGCGCCGCCGTTGCCGTCGCCCGCGGGATCGGCCGGCCCGACGTGTTCCCCCAGACGTTCGACGCGATGTTCCACCTCAACGCCGTGTGGACGGCCCTGCGCAGCGGCGACGCCTCGTCGTTGACCCTCGGCACGGTCGCGGCCCCGGAGCGCGCTGCAGGCTTCTACCCCGCCGCCTGGCACGGCGTGACCGTCCTCGTCGCCCAGCTCAGCGGCGCGGGGGTCATCGTGTCGGCGAGCGCGGTGTCGGTGGCGATCGCCGGGGTCGTCTGGCCCCTGGGCTGCGTGTTCCTCGTGCGGCAGACCGTGGGCGTCCGTCCCGGCGTCCTGCTGGCCGGTGGCGTCCTCGCCGCGGCCTTCGGCGCGACGCCCCACCTGCTCCTGTCGTACGGGACCTTGTGGCCTAACGCCCTCGCCACGGTCCTGCTCCCCGCCGTGCTGGCGTGTGCGGTGACGGTGCTGCGGGTCCCCGAGGGCGGGATCGGTCACGGCGGTCCCATCGAAGCCCCCGCGAGCTGGCGGACCGACGAGCTCCGAGCGGCGGACCTGTCGTTGGGCCGGTTCCGGGCGGGTCTGGTCGCCGTGGCGGTCGTCCCCGGGATGGCACTGGCGCACCCGAACGCGGTGCTGAGCGCCGTCCTGCTCGTCACCGTCGTCGCCCTCGTGTCCGGGTGGCAGTGGGTGGCGAGACCACGGACCTCCACCGCCCGGCGGGTCGCGGTCGGCGTCGCGGCCCTGCTGCTGGTGTCGACCGAGCTCGCGGTGGTCGCGCAGTCCCCGGTGTTCGCGGCGACCCGACGGACGAGCTGGCCGGCCCGCCAGGGACTCGCGCAGGCCGCGGGAGAGTGGGCGCTGTCGGCACCGGTGCGCACCCCCGTGCCGTGGCTCGCGGCAGCGCTGGTGCTGGTCGGGTGCGTGACCGCGTGGAAGCGACCATCGTGGCGCTGGTTGGTGCTGGCGCACGCTGCGGCGGGCGCCGCGTTCGTGGTCGTGGCCGGCAGCGACGGACCGGTCTCCCGCACGCTGAGCGGGCCCTGGTACGACGACCCGTTCCGCCTCGCCGCCCTTCTCGGGGTGACGGCTGTTCCCCTTGCGACCGTGGGTCTGGCCCACCTCGCCGACGGGGTGGGTGACCGAGCAGCGGCGTCGCGCTGGCCGGAGCGTCTCGTCGCCGCCGCGGCGATCGGGTTCGTCGTCGTGACCGGCGGCGTCTACACCGGCTCCAACACCCGGGTCGTGGCCACGTGGTACGCCGGCCAGGGCATGGTCGGCTCCGGTGAGGAGTCGCTCCTGCGCCGCCTGCCCGAGCTCGTCCCGGCCGGGAGCACCGTGGCCGGGAACCCGTGGAACGGCTCGGTCCTGAGCGCGCCGCTCGGCGACCGGGCTGCGCTGTTCCCGCACCTTCAGGGCAGCTGGGGGCCGGACCGTGCCCTGGTGGCCGCGGACCTGTCCGCTGCCGGCAGCGACCCCGACGTCTGCCCGGCCGTGCGTCGCCTGCGGCTGGGGTACGTGCTGTCGGGCCCGGTCTCGTTCTGGAAGGGCGACTGGCGTCAGGCGGCCTACCGAGGGCTGGACGTCTCCCGTGCACCGGGGTTCGTCCCCGTGGCCAGCGGCGGGCGCCTCACGCTCTACCGCATCACCGCCTGCTGATGCGGCGGCCGGGTTGGCTGCCGCCACAGGCGTCCCGACGAGTTGAAGGCTGAGGTTCCCGGGGAACGCGAAAGCGCCTCCGCCGTCCCAGAGCGGGAGCTGGCGGAGGCGCTGGACGTGCGGCCTACCCCTGATTGTCGGCCGCAGTCGGGGCCCGCGGCGGATGAGACCGGGACCTTCGACGCTGTCGGGGGGCTTCGCCGCTGGAGTGGGGGTGCGCTTGGCCGTCCCGACACGTCGAAGGTACGCCTCGGCGGTGCGCGAGCGGCAGTGCCTTGACCGGACCTTTGCCCTCCGGGGGCCAAGTCCATACCCCGGCGCCCGTCAATCCACCTCATATCTCGCATGCTGGGCTCCGGTGGATCAGGCGCGGCTGCTCGGGTGGCCGTAGGCTGGTGGACCGACCACGGACACCACTGACTGCGGCAGAGAGCAGGACCGAGAGCCATGCCTGGGTTTGCCGGACCGCCACGGTCACGCGGGTGAGCGAGGCACCCGACCGACTGCACCGGCTGCAGGCGCTCGTCGACGTCGAGGCGCCGGCCGATGTCGCGAGTGGGCTGGCCGGGAAGCTGGACCGGATCTGCGGTGCGGCCGTGCGGATCCTGGCCGTGGCCGGGGTCGGGGTGTCGCTCATGGACAGGGCGGCGCGACCGCTCGGCACAATTGCCGCGTCCAGCCCACTCGTCCGTCGCCTGGAGGAGGTCCAGTTCACGCTCGGTGAGGGCCCCAGCGTGGAGGCCTCCTCGGCGCGGAGCCCGGTCCTCGAGGACGACCTGACCGGTTCCGGCGCACGCCGGTGGCCCGCGTATGCCGCCGCAGCCCAGGAGCAGGGGGTGAACGCCGTGTTCGCCTTCCCGATCCACGTGGGCGCGGCGCGCCTGGGGGCGATGGTCGTCTACCGCCACGAGGGTCGTCCGCTGGACCACGAGGTCGTCCTCGACGCCCTGGGGCTCGCGCGGATCTGCCTGAACACCATGCTGAGCGTGCCTGCCGCCTCGTTGGTCGGCGCCACGGACGGGCTCGGCGACGGCCTCGGCCTCAGCTCGGAGGTCTACCAGGCGCAGGGGGTCCTCACGGTGCAGCTGGGAGTTCCCCTGTCGGAGGCGATGCTGCGGCTCCGGGCTCGTGCCTACGCGACCGAACGTTCGCTGGAGGAGATCGCCGCGGACGTCCTCGCCGGTAGGATCGACCTGACCCGGGATGACCTGTGACCACGAGCATGGCCCGTCCGAACCGGGTCGACGGGAGCGCACCATGAGCACCATCTCCAGCGAACGGCTGGCGGAGACCTTCGTCCAGGTCGCCGACACCCTGGTGGATGACTTCGACCTCATCGACTTCCTCACCCTGGTGACCGAGCGCGCCGCCGAGCTGGCCGGGTCGTCCGCGTCCGGCCTGCTCCTCAGCGACGAGAACGGTCGACTGCAGTTCATGGCCGCCTCGACGGAGTCCGCCAGGATCATCGAGCTGTTCCAGGTCCAGCGTGAGGAAGGTCCGTGCCAGGACTGCTTCCGTAGCGGGGTGGCGATCTCGGAGTCCGCACTCGAGGACAGTGCGGCGCGGTGGCCGAGCTTCGCGCCCCGCGCCGTCGCGGCGGGCTTCCGCTCCGTCCATGCCTTCCCCCTGCGCCACCAACAGACGCTGATCGGCGCCCTGAACCTCTTCGACGCGGTGCCGCGGGACTTCTCCAGCGCTGATGCGAACCTGCTGCAGGCCCTGGCCGACGTGGCGACGATCGGCATCCTGCAGGAGCGCGCCATCAGGCGCGGAGAACTGCTCACCGAGCAGCTGCAGCGGGCCCTCAACAGTCGCATCACCATCGAGCAGGCGAAGGGAGCCCTGTCGCAGCTGCACGGCACCACGCCGGACGCGGCGTTCGAGATGCTCCGCTCGTACAGCCGCGGGCGCCACCTTCGGCTCACGGACGTCGCCGATGCCGTGCTGCACGACCCCACGAGCCATCCGGACCTGACCTCGGCCCAGCACCAGGGGTGATCGGGCCCGGGGCGCGAGCGCGCCCCCTCGACCAGAGGCGATGGGGGGATCCCTCGGGAGGGGGCGCGCTGGGACCTGCCCCGGCGCCGGTCCCCCCACGGAAGCATGCTCCAGAGGACCGAGGCCATGGTCTGGGGCAGCACCTCCACCATAGAACTCATCAGGCGCCATCAACAGCCCCTGGCGTGACTACCTTTCCCGCTCCACGACGCCGGTGGGGCGGACGAGCGCCAGCAGCGCGTGGTGGGTGACGGCGCCGCGCTCGTCGATCACGTTCGTCGCGATGTCGGCGAGGGCGCGGTCGGTCTGCCTGCTCAGCTCGCGCAGGCGTTCGAGGGCGCTGTCACGGCTCAGTCCCTCACGGACCATCAGCAGTCCCGTCGCCGTGCCGATGTCCAGGGCGGCCTGGTGGGTCGACGGAGGAGGGGCAGCGAACGGCTCGTGGTCGAGCGCGCGATCCAGGGCGGACTCCACCTGGATGGTCAACAGCTCAGCGGTGATCGAGGCGATCCAAAGGTCGTCGTCGTCACCGTGGACCGACACGGAGACGGTGCCCGCCGCGGGGTGGCCCCAGAGGGAGATGTCGAAGGACACGACCTTCGTTCCGGTCGCCACCGAGGTCAGTCCTCCGTGCCCTTCCCTGGTCGCGACGCGGGTGAGGACCTCGGAGTCGCCCGGGCGCTTCAGCGCGAGCTCCACGCGGCTCGCGCAGGGGAGCGCCTCGAGCAGAAGGACCGGGGCGGCTTCGGTGACGCCGTCGAACGAGGCGCCGGAGAGGACGCGCGATGCCTCGACGACCATGGCCAGAGCCAGGCTGGGGGTCAGGATGGGCGGGGGTTGGTTCACGGCGTGCCGTCCCGTGGTTCGGGGGTCCGATCGCCGCGGGTCCGGGCAGCACCGCTGTCTGCGGTCCCGTCCAGCATCGGCACGGGCGTGATGGGTGTCAAGGGCCGGCCGACATCGTGCCGGAGGTGGTGGGGCAGGTCGGGCTTGAACCGACGACCGACGGATTATGAGTCGGTCAGTCCACGTCCCGGTAGGTCCCACCCGGCTCTCACGCGTGCTCATGAGAGCCACGGTGGCGAGGCCGGATGCCTGCGGATTCCACCCGATCCCGGCGGGTGCCGTAGCACCGCGTTAGCACTGGGGGCGCGTGGGCGGTGTGGCACGCGGCCAGCCGAACATTCGGTCCTGGCCCTGCGCCTGTGCTGGTTGTGCCACCTCGTTGCTATCGGGAGAGTAAGGGCATGAGCAGCCCGCTCCTCACCCTGGCGGACGTTGCAGCCCGGCTGTCCATCCACCCAGAGACGGCCGCGCTCTGGATGCGCACCGGGCACCTCTCGGCACACAACCTCTCGAGCGGTAAGCGCTCGCGCGCGGATCTACGCCATCGCCTCCGGGAAGTCCTGACGATGCGATGGGTGCTCCTGGTCGCCGGACTGGCGCTCATCGGCTGGTGGGCGTGGGACCGAGCCCGTGGCTGACCACCAGTGGCAGCTCCTCGAGCTCACCCTCGCGACCCCTGAAACCGCGCCGTGCTTGGCGCCGGACTGCAAAAGAATGTGCGACTGGGTCAAGCGCCGCGGCCCACGACAGATGTACTGCTCACGAGCCTGCGCCCAGCGCACACGCGCCACCAGGGAACGCCTCGAGGACGCCCTGCGATGCTTCGCGACAAGATCCAGCCGGCCGCCAAGGGACACGCACTCCAGGACTCTGACGAGCTCGAGGCCCACATCCTCTGGATCCTGCGGCGCTACCCGGCACCGGGGTGGGAGGAGTAGCCCGGCAACTAAGCGAACGCTACTTGTAGTCCTTGCGGTCTCGCGAGTTCACGAAACAGGCCCCACTCAAGAACGTGTGCCATGCCGGGCGTCCGGGGATTACGAGCCGCTTGCAGTTTGCCCACCCCGCGGTCTCGATCGCGACCCGCCCCTGTGCCACTGCGTCCGTCTCCAACGCGTACTCCAGCGCAGGCTCGAGGTCCGTGTCGTGGGCCGCGAGGATGACCACGTCGTAGTCTTCCGAATCGACGGACTTCACCACCTCGATGGCGACCCGTACGTCGACGCCCTTCTCCTGCGCAGTCCAGTGGCCCGTGTGGTCATAGGTGTACTTGAGCGGCCGGTAGTTCACCTCCACCCGCCTGTCACGGGTCCACTCAGACTTTTGGGCTTGGTTACGACGGTAGAAGTCGGGCTGCTGCCGGTTACCCGGGAGCCCCCGGAATACAACAACGCGCGCCAAGTCGAGGGCCTCTGCCTCTAGACCTTTCGCTGCGCGCGCCACGGATCGCGCCTTCAGTATCTGGTTCGCGAGATGGAGAGGGTGCACCAGGCTCTCGTGCTTCGCGGTGCCGTTCGGTGCGAACTGCTCGTGCGCCGTCAGGTGAATGTTCTGGTAGTCGATGACGACGATCGCCTTACCCATGGCCCCCCCGGGAAGAAAAAAGCCCCGCCAGTCCCGGAGGACGGCGGGGAGCAATACGGGAAAGATACGTGCGCGTCAAGAAACTGTCAAAGCCAGCATGGCCCGAACGGACTAGTATTGTCGTCAATCCGCCAGAATTTGAACTCAGGTGCGGCGAGTCCAGAGGGCTGTCGAAATGCGACATGGACTAGTTCAAGGTAGTAATACAACACCTCAAGCGTAGCCCGCTTGGGCCCATGGCCGACCGGAGCAACGTGCGAAGAACGGCGCAGGTAGCCCACCTGCATGGTCTACCCCGGCCGGCCGGTGCTCGAGCGCTGCCGCAGTTCCGCGGCACGGCCAGCCCGCAGCCCACCGCGCAGCAGCGTCGAGAGCTGATCGAGTTCGTGGCCCGCCAGTATCAGGGAGGACGATCGCTGCGCGAGCTGGCCGAGCTCACCGACCGGACCCAGAGCGCCGTCGGTCGCGCCCTTGATCAGGCCGGCGTGCCAATACGCGGACCGGGGGCGCAGAGGGTGTCAGATGGGCCGTCTGTGGATAAGTGATTCGGCGTTGTCGCCCCGACTGGGTACGGTCACGCCAGATCACCGCGCCTGGCGTGGTGGCAGATGAAGGGGTGGGGAATGGCTCCGAACGAGTACGACGGTCCGATTCACCGGGATCCGCCGCCGCCGAAGGGCAAGAGCGGGCACCTCGAGTACGAGGACGAGCCCTGCCCGAAGTGCGGGAAGCCGCTTCTCGGCAAGTTCAGCGACCAGGTACTGCTGGGTGGCAGGACGGTCCGTCAGGTGGGTTCGGGCCGTGAGTGCAGGAACGGGTGCCCTGAGGGCCGGAAATTCAGCTAGCGGGCTAGGGGCTCCGTCGCCGTGCCGATCTGCTCACGGTGGCGGAGCCCCAGAACTCCTCGTCGTTCCGCTGGGCCTGGAGCTTCTCCATGGCCGCGGTGCGCTGGGCGTAGGTGCCGGGGTCGTTGGCGATGACGTTGCCGGTGTGCAGGACGGACACCTTGCTGTTGCCCACGTAGGACTTCGGCTGCACCTGCAGCCCGAACAGATCCGCGGTCTGGCCCAGCACTGCGAGGGCCTGCTTCCGCTTCCCGGGCGCGTGGGGGATGAACGACTCCCCGCCGGCGCGCGGCTCGTTGAAGACATGCTTGATGCCCTCGCCCGCGCCGAAGATGCGCGGGGTGCCGGGCCCGTAGTAGCCGCCGTCCTCGTTGAAGGTCTGGCCGCCGGCCGTACCGCGGCCGCCGTTCGCAAGCCTCCCGGCATTCCAGGAGGACGAATCCACGTTCGCAACAGGGCTTCCGGTGACGCAACCAAGAGGTAGCTCCACATCTGCGATCACCGCCAGCTCGTCCATCAGCGGGCCGCCCAGCCAGGACACGTCAGGCCGTTGCGACGAACATCGACGGCGAGACCGCGCTGCAACAGCGCAAGGACGGCGCGAGCCGTCGAAGGAGTCAGGAGCGCGTCCACAGAGCCGCACTGGAGGGAGTCCCGTGTCACCTGCGGCCCCTAGGCTCAAGGCTCCAACTAGCCAGGGGAACACCATGACCGACAAGCTCGAAGACGTGTGGGCCAGCAGGGACTTTCCCGTGCTGCGCGAGGCGGTCCGGATGAAGGACGCCGACCCGCGCATTGTCATCACACAGGCCCAGTTGCAGGAAGCCACCGGACTGGACGAAGACATGGTGAGCCGGTCCATCGTGGCCCTCAGCCGAGCAGGCCTGGTTGAACTTCTTGGTCGCATGTCCGGGTACGGACATGTCTCGAATGTGTCGCCCGCGGCATACCAGCTTGTTGGCCTCTGGCCAGACGCGTCCGACGCGACGGACCGAGTCCTGTGGGAGATCGAACGACGCATCGAGACTGCGACCCCGGAGGAACGAACCAAACTGCAGAAGCTTCGAGACGGGGTCGTGGGCGTCGGGCGCGACCTGATGACCGACGTGATGGCCTCTGTCATTACCAAGCAGATCAACGGGGCCTGACCGTGGAGAACTACACCCCCGACCAGATCTCGGCCTTCTGGTCCGGGGTCGGTGCCATCGCAACAGCCGCTGCGGCGATCGTCGCCATCGTCACGCTGCTCGCCCTCAAGCAGGACAGCCGGGACCGCACCCGGCCGCAGATGGGCGCCTTCCTCCAACCGGACGTGCTCACGAAGGCGACGGCCATCTTGGTGGTCAAGAACTACGGACCAACCGCCGCCGTCAACGTCAAGGTCACCTTCGACCCCCCGCTGCCGCAACTCGAGGGAGCCGAGGCGCAGGGGCTCGTGACACCCTTCCTCGAGCGTCGGTACCGGGGTGTAATCCCGACGATTGTGCCGCAGATGGAACTGGTGAACGTCTACCAACAGGGCTACGGAGGCGAGAGTCGTGAGCCCGTCGCAGACGAGGTCACCGTCACCTTCCACTACACCGACGCCGAGAAGCGGTCGAAGTACACGGACGCCTACGTCCTCAGCATGGCAACTCTGAAGGACGCCACTGGCTCCTACCCCGCCAACGACGACGAGAAGGGCATGAGGAAGCGCAGCATCAAGGCGCTCGAGGCCATCGCTCGAGGCATTGGCCGGCACTGATGCTGATAGCAAGCCGTTAGCAGGCATCGAGTTTGCGCAGGTCAGAGACTTGCGGGAGGGGCGAAACGGATCGGTCATCCCGTTGTCACCTCCTCGGCATCGACCACATCCGCGCCCTCGAGCGCACCCGATTCACGGTCCAGACCCATCGCACGAGCGAGCTCGCCCAGCAGGCTCTTCGGCTGCTCCGCCTCGCTCATGATCAGGCCGGCGGCACGCAGGCGCACCAACAGCTGCGCCCTGGACTGCGGATCCAGACCCAGCCGCTCGCCGGCACGCTCCGCCGTCCGGTTGGCCCGCTGCCACCGCTCCTCCAGGGGCAGGCACCAGGCGCACCCACCGCACACTCCCCGAACGACGAGATGTTTCGGGAGCGTGGCCAGTGACCGTCGTTAGCAGTTCCGTAGCAATAACGATCGGAGAGACCATCTTCGAACGTCTACTGCAGGCCGCTGACCTGCGTAAACACCTGTGGGGCAGGTCGGGCTTGAACCGACGACCGACGGATTATGAGTCCGCTGCTCTGACCGACTGAGCTACTGCCCCGGCACCAGCTCGGCTGTCACCGGCTGGGCGCGGTGAGCCTACCGGCAGCCCTCACAGGGAGTCACAGGCACCGACAGCCCCGGCACTCCTCCCGCAGTGCTCCGGCACAGACGCCGGTCGCACGGTGGAGCTCCACCAACCAAGGAGCACCCCGTGAAGATCACCATCGTCCCCGTCGCCGCCGGTCTCGCGCTCGCCACCGGCATCGCCATCACGGGCGCGTCCCTGGCCAGCGCCGACCAGGTCACGTCGTCCACCGCCACGTCGTCGTACCCGCCGTCGACCGGGTCCGGCGCGGCCGCCGACCCCAGCAGGCCCATGCGCTCGGACGAGAAGCTCCTGACCGGGGACGTGGCCGCGAAGGTCACCGCGGCCGCCAAGGCCAAGGAGCCCACCGCGACGATCGAACGGGTCGAGACCGACTCCGACGGAGTGTTCGAGGCCCACATGGTCCGCGCCGACGGCACCCACGTCATCGTCCAGATCGGCAAGGACTACGCCGTGACAGCGGTTCAGGAGGGCGGCCAGGGCGGTGGGCCGTCCGCTGGGCAAGGAGCCGGGGGAGCGGCGCCCACCCAGGGCGAGGCGCCGGCAGCCACCTCCAGCTCGACGACCTGACCGCACCATCCTCCTGTCGCACCCACCCCGCACCAGCATGGGCGGGGTGGGCGCGGCAGACCGGTATGGCGCGCGGCCGGGCGCTGCTCACCGCCCGCCATACCCGTCGGTGACCATGTGCTGGACGGGACTCGTGATAACGCTGGTGCCGAAGTGGTGCGTGGTGCACAATGGTCGCCAGCAGGTCCCAACTGAAGATCGCGGCAACACGCCGGTGACCCGAGATGTGCGCAGGTTCGTGGGGAAGACGTCCCTCGCACACCCAAGGAGGCCCGGATGTCTGTCGCGATGCCGCGTGTCACGACTCGCGGGGTGGTGTTCATTCACTCCACCCCCAAAGCGCTGTGCCCGCACATCACCTGGGCGCTCGAGTCAGCCCTCGACCGCCCACTGTCCATCGACTGGACCCCGCAACCGGCCGGCGCAGGACTGGTGCGCGCCGAGCTCGCGTGGACCGGTGTGCAGGGTAGTGGTGCCAAGCTCGCCTCGACGCTGCGCGGGTGGGACAACCTGCGCTACGAGGTGACCGAGGAGCCGAGTCCCGGCGCCGACGGGTCACGCTGGTCGCACACGCCGGCTCTGGGCATCCACCACACCTGGACCTCGGCCGCGGGAGACGCCGTGGTCAACGAGGACCGGCTGCGGGAGGTCCTGCGGTTGTCGCAGGGTTCCCCGGAGGCGATGTCCGACATGCTCGAGGAGATCCTCGGGTCGGACTGGGACGCGGAGCTCGAGCCGTTCCGCTACGCCGGTGACGGCGCGCCCGTGCGATGGCTCCACAAGGTCGGCTGACCCAGGTCAGCAAGGCAGGGACGAGCCGGCGAGGCCTCCGGGGGGAGGCTCGCCGGCTCGTCTGCGTGCCGGGCCGCAGCCGGCCGGAGAGCGATCCCCGCTGACCTGCGGGATTCCCGGGTCCTGGACGGGTTTCGGTAGCGTGTCACGCTGATCGTCCGACCCTGGAGGTATCTGTGACCCGCCCCAAGGCCAGTCCGCTGGTGTTCGTGGGGGTGCTGGCCACGGCTGGTGTGGGGGTCCTGCTGTGGTGCGCCTGGCTAGTCCTGACCGCCCCGCTGCCCGGCGACGCAGCGGCCGCAGCCTGGGCCCTGTGGCTGCTCGCCGTGGCCGCGTTCGCCACGCTCATCGCCTACCTGAGCGAGCTGGTCCGGCACGGCGCACTGGCCCGTCGCGGCAGCTGGAAGCCGCGGCCGGGGCTGCTGCTGCTCTGGGTCGCCGGTCTCACGGCCCTGCTGGCGTTCCCGTTCGTCCTGCCCGAGCGGTCCGACGCGACCCGATCCGACCGGCCCGCCACCCAGAACCGGTCGGTGCCCGATGCGGCGCTCACAGGGGGAGGGGCGCCGGACGGCAGCACGGTGTCGCCCACCTTCGCGACGACAAGCTCCTCGCGGTCCTCGACCGCCACGCGAGCGACCTCCCCGGCCGCCGACCACCTCCACGGTCGTCACCGGGTACGCCCATCCGCGGCGTGACCCTGGCCCCAGCCCCGCGCTGAACCGGGTCTGGACGGAGCGGGGCGAGACGCCCGCCGTCAGCGGACGATGCGGCCGACCCGACCGGCCCGCCCCTGGACCATCGCGTGCTGCCCGACCTCGAGCGGCTGCTCGGTGGTGCCGGCGGACGGCAGGAAGGTGCGCCCGGCCCGGGCGCGGATGACGCTGAGCTCGTGCACCTCGAACAGCTCCAGGGGCAGCGTCCAGAACGACGGGCTGTGCTCGATGACGACCACGTCGCCGTACTGGTGCACACCGGTGATGAGCGAGTAGCCGTACTCGACGGACGAGTCGTGGTCCCGGACCCGCAGGCTCTCCTGCCCGACGGTGACGGCGATGAACCGTCCCGGGACCACCTCACGGGCCAGCCACGCCTCGTTGCGGCCCATGGTCATCAGGACGATGGCGCCATATGCGGCGAGGGCCACCGCGGCGAGCCCGCCCATCAGCCACCAGGTCAGCTCGGCGGCCCCGCCGGGGTGCCGCCAGGCACAGAACAGGGCCGTCAGGGCTGCCACGGCGAGGACGGGCGCGAGCTGGCGCAGGACGAGGGGGCTGCGGAGGGTGTGCGACCACAGGGCTGCCCGGAACCGTCGGGGCAGGCGGTCGTCGACGACCTGGATGCGTTCGACGCCCCAGCCCCGCGCTCCCGATGCACCAACCACCCGCGACCTCCCTGATCGGACTCACGGCCGCAAACTGGCCGCGACTCGATGATCACGAAGACATCACGGGACGACCACCCTCCGAACGGCTGACTTGCCGTTAACTCAGGCAACCGCACGGGTCACGGTGAAGTGAAAACCACCGCCACGTTGTGACCACCGAACCCGAACGAGTTGTTCAGTGCGGCGATGTCGCCGGCGGGCAGCTTGCGCGCCTCACCGTGCACGACGTCGAGCTTGATCGCCGGGTCGAAGTCGTCGAGGTTGATGGTGGCAGGGGCCAGGCGGTGGTGCAGGGCGAGGATCGTCAGGACGCCCTCGAGCGCACCGGCGGCACCGAGCAGGTGCCCCGTCATCGACTTGGTCGCGCTGACGGGCATCCCGTCCGCGTCGTCGCCGAACGCCCGGCGGATCGCGTTGGACTCGGCCACGTCGCCGACCGGCGTCGACGTCGCGTGGGCGTTGACGTGGACGATGTCCTTGGGCGTCAGGCCGGCGCGCTGGACGGCCTCGACCATGGCTCGGGACGCACCAGCACCCTCGGGCTCGGGCGCCGCGATGTGGTGGGAGTCCGCGGACATGCCCACGCCCCCGACCTCGGCGTAGATCTTGGCACCGCGGGCCTTCGCCGCCTCGTACTCCTCGAGCACCACGACGGCCGCACCCTCACCGAGGACGAAGCCGTCGCGCCCGGTGTCGTAGGGGCGCGAGGCGCGCTCGGGGTCGTCGTTGCGGGTCGAGAGGGCCTGCATCGCGGCGAACCCGGCGATGGGCAGCGCGTGCACGGCACCCTCGGTGCCACCGGCGACGGCGATGTCCGCACGACCGTTCCGGATCATGTCGTACGCGTAGCCCATCGCCTCGAGGCCGGAGGCGCAGGCGGAGACGGGGGTGTGGGCGCCGGCGCGGGCCCCGATCTCGAGCGAGACCGCGGCCGACGAGGCGTTGGGCATCAGCATGGGGACGGCAAGGGGGAAGACGCGGCGCGGGCCCTTCTCGCGCAGGTTGTCCCACTGCGACAGCAGCGTCCACACGCCACCGATGCCGGTGCCGATGCAGGCAGCCAGGCGCTCGGGGTCGCCCTCGGGCGACCCGGCGTCGGCCCAGGCCTCACGCGCGGCGATGAGGGCGTACTGCGCGCTCGGGTCCATGCGGCGGACCTCGACCTTGCTCAGCACCTCCTCGGCGGGGGTCTTCAGCGTCGCGGCGAACTTCACGGGGAGGTCGTACTGCTCCACCCACTCGTAGGGCATGGTCCGGGCACCGGACCGGCCGGCGAGGATGGCGTCCCACGTGTCGGGGACGTTGCCGCCCACGGGGGTGGTGGCTCCGAGGCCCGTGACGACGACGCGTCGTTCGGCGGTCATGTCTGGGTGCTCCTTCGTGAGGGGTGCTGCGGTGGAGGGTGGTGCGTGGTGCTGCGGTGGAGGGTGGTGCGTGGTGCTGCTGCGGGGTGGCGGCCGGCGAGCCGGGTATGGCGCGGGCGCGCCACCCCGCGGGTGGTGCGGGTGCGGCGTCAGCCGCAGGTCAGCTCTGGCTCTTCGAGATGAAGGACACGGCGTCGCCGACGGTCTTGAGGTTCTTGACCTCGTCGTCGGGGATGCGCACGCCGAACTTCTCCTCGGCGTTGACCACGATGGTCATCATCGACAGGGAGTCGATGTCGAGGTCGTCGGTGAAGGACTTCTCGGACTGCACCGAGTCGGTGTCCAGACCGGTCTCCTCGTTGACGATCTCGGCCAGTCCCTCGAGGATCTCCTGCTCGCTCTGTGCCATGTGCTTGCGCTCCTTGGTTGTCCGACGGGTGTCGGTGTGGTTGGTCGTTGGTCGGCCCGGTCGTGCACCCCGCGGGCCCGCGGGAGTCGTGGGTGCCGCTAGGGCAGGACGATGACCTGCGCGGCATACACCAGGCCGGCACCGAAGCCGATCTGGAGGGCGAGGCCGCCCCGTGGTGCCTCACCCTCGCGCAGCATGCGCTCGGTGGCGAGGGGGACGGAGGCGGCGGAGGTGTTGGCGGTGTCGGCGATGTCGCGGGCCACGGCGATGTCGCTGGGCAGCTTGAGCTGCTTGATCATCGCGTCGATGATCCGCATGTTCGCCTGGTGGGGGATGAACGCGTCGAGGTCCTCGGGGCGCACCCCGGCGGCGTCGAGCGCCTTGAGCGCGACCGGGGCCATGCCCCAGACCGCCCAGCGGAACACGGTCTGGCCGGCCATCCCGATCGCCGGCCAGCCGAGGTCCTGGTCGCGGACGTCGACCCAGGAGTCGCGCTGCGAGATGGCCTTCCACTGCGCGCCGTCCGAACCCCACACGGTGGGGCCGATGGCCGGGGTGTCGGACGGCCCGACGATGGCCGCGCCGGCGCCGTCGCCGAAGATGAAGGCGGACCCACGGTCGTTGAGGTCGGTGAAGTCGGAGAGCTTCTCGACGCCGATGACGAGGACGTGGCGGGCGCTGCCGCCACGCACCATGTCGCTGGCGAGGCTGATGGCGTGGCAGTAGCCGGCGCACGCGGCCGAGATGTCGAACGCAGCGGCCTGGATGCCGAGCCGGTCGGCGACGATCGGCGCCGCGGCCGGCGTCTGGAACGGATGGGTCACGGTCGCGACGATGACGGCGTCGATGGCGGAGGCCTCGAGCCCCGCCATGGCGAGGGCCTCGTGCGAGGCGGCGACGGACATGTCGACGACGGACTCGTCCTTGGCGGCGAAGCGGCGGCTCTTGATGCCCGAGCGCTCCTGGATCCACTCGTCGGAGGAGTCGATCGCCTCGACGAGCTCGGCGTTCCACACGACCCGCTCGGGGCGGTAGCCGCCGACGCCGAGGATCCGCGAGAACGTGGCTCCGGCGGGAGCGGTGATGGTGCCGGTGCCCTTGGGGGCGGGTGTGGTCATGTCAGGCCTCTTGCGCGTCGTCGGAGATGAGCTGCTGTGCCGCCGCGAGGTCGTCGGGCGTCTTCACTGCCAGGGTGGTGACCCCGGGCATCCCGCGCTTGGCGAGCCCCACGAGGGTGCCGGCCGGGCTGAGCTCGATGAGCGTGGTGACGCCCTGCTCGACCATCGTCTGCATGCACAGGTCCCAGCGCACCGGGTTGCTCACCTGCTGGACCAGGCGGGTCAGGACCTCGGCGCCCGAGCCGACCGCGGCGCCGTCGCGGTTGGACAGCAGGGTGACGCCGGGATCGCTGACGTCGAAGCCCTGGGCGAGCTCGCCGAGCGCCTCGACGGCGGGGGCCATGTGGGTGGTGTGGAACGCGCCCGCCACCTGCAGCGGGATGACGCGCGCCTTGGCCGGCGGGTCGGCGAGCAGCGCTGCCAGCTGGTCGAGGGTGCCGGCGGCGACGGTCTGGCCGGCGCCGTTGGCGTTGGCCGCCGTGAGGCCGTGGCGTTCGAGGACGGCGGCCACCTCCGCGGGGTCGCCACCGAGGACGGCGCTCATCCCGGTGGGCGTGGTGGCGCTGGCGGCTGCCATGCCGGCGCCGCGCTCGCGGACGAACACCATCGCGTCGTGGTCGGACAGCACCCCCGCCAGAGCCGCCGCGGTGATCTCGCCGACGGAGTGGCCGGCGGTGACGCCGACGGTGCCCGCCGGGCCGCTCGGCAGCAGCACCGCGGCGGTGGCCAGGCCCGCGCCGACGATGAGGGGCTGGGCGACCGCCGTGTCCTTGATCGTCTCGGCGTCCGAGGTCGTGCCGTGCGCCACGAGGTCGAGACCGGCGACGTCGGAGAGCGACTCGAGCCGCTCGCGGAAGGCAGGCAGCTCGAGCCAGGGCGCGAGGAAGCCGGGGGTCTGGGAGCCCTGTCCGGGGCAGACGATTGCGAGCACGGTCCCAGCCTTGCGGTCCCCACCCGACGGAGGCGTGACCGTTCCGCACGAACATCCCGGGCCCGTTTTGGAGGTTTCCTCCAATTGATCTCCGCCGGCGTGACCGGCGCCACGTCGTCAGCCGGCGGGCGTGTAGCGCACCGCGGAGGGGCCGGGGCGGCTCAGCCGACCCAGGGCCAGGGCGATCCGCACCGTGTGGGCGTCGTGGGGATCGGTCAGGTGGTAGCCGGTGAGGTCGGCGATCTTGCCCAGGCGGTAGCGCACGGTGTTGGGGTGCACGAAGAGCAGCCGGGCCGTGCCCTCGAGGCCGCCCCCGGTCTCGAGGTAGGACGCCGCGGTCTCGAGCAGGGCACCCCCGCTCGAGGAGAGCGGGTGCCAGATCCGGTCGAGCATGAGCGCGCGGGCAGGGGCGTCGCCGATGAGGACGCGCTCGGCCAGGAGGTCGTCCGCAGCCACCGGTCGGGGTGCTTCGGGCCAGGCCTGCGCGCACGAGTGGCCGGCGAGCGCCGCCCGCGCGGAGCGGCCGGCGGCGAACAGGTGGGGCACCGTCGGACCGACGACCACGGGGCCCTCGCCGAACTGGTCGCCCACCTCACGCGCCGCCACCATGGCGTCGTCGACGTTGCCGATGATGCAGACCAGGCGGCGTCCCTGGACCGCGGCGAGGGTGTCCACTCCCACGCGCTCAGCCGCCCTGCGCAGGCCGTCGACCACTCCGGCCGAGCTCCCGGGAGGCGTGCTCCCGGCGATGACGGCCACGCGGGTGGTCGAACCCCAGCCCAGCGCGGCGGCCCTCGACTGCATGGAGTCGTCGGCCTCACCACGCAGGACTGCATCGACCACGAGCCCCTCGAGCCGCGCGTCCCACGCCCCGCGGGCCTCGGCCGCGTGCGCGTAGACCTCGGCCGCTGCGAACGCGATCTCGCGCGAGTACCGCAGCACCGACTCGCGCAGGGCCTGCTCCTCACCGGGCTCCGCGAGGGCCGTGGCGTCCTGCTCCACGACGTCGACCACCGAGCGCACGAGGTCGAGGGTCTGCCTCAGCGTGATCGACCGGGTGAGCTCACGGGGTGCGGTGCCGAAGACGTCCGCCGTGACGGGGATGTGGTCGCCGCCCTCGCGCAGCCACGCGATGAAGGCCGCGATGCCGGCCTGGGCGACCAGCCCGACCCATGACCGGTCCTCCGCCGACAGGGCGCGGTACCAGTCGTGCGCGGTCTCCATCCGCCGGGTCGCGCCGCTGGACAGCTCCCCGGCGGCACGCTCCACCCGTTGCAGGGTGGCGGGGGAGGTCGTGACCGTCGCGGGCGCCATACGGGGAGTCTATTTGTATGACGCCCACAACCACCGGGGGAGCGGCCCCAACGGTTCGACGCACCTTCACCTGACCGACACCGCAGGGTCGCCCACGGCCGGGGGCGGGTTCCTAGCGTCGCGGGCATGACCAGAACCCTCCCCGCCCTGGCCGTCACCGGTGCCCTCGTCCTGGGTGCCACCGTTGCCCTCGCCGGGCCGTCCGCGGCTGCACCCTCGGGCCGCACGACCACCTCCTCCGCCACCGACCGCGCGGACCGCACCGCCACCATCGACCGGGTCCGCAAGACCACCGGGCCCCTCGTCATCGCGCACCGTGGTGCCTCCGGCTACCGGCCCGAGCACACCAGTGGTGCCTACGAGCTCGCGGTCGCGCTCGGTGCCGACTACATCGAGCCCGACCTCGTCATGGCCAAGGACGGGGTCCTCGTCGACCGGCACGAGCCCGAGATCTCCGGGACGACCGATGTCGCCGACCACCCGGAGTTCGCGTCGCGTCGCACGACCAAGAACCTCGACGGTGTCGCGACGACCGGGTGGTTCACCGAGGACTTCACCCTCGCCGAGCTGCGCACGCTGCGGGCCAAGGAGCGGCTGCCCCAGATCCGACAGGAGAACACGCTCTACGACGGTCGGTACAGGGTGCCGACGTTCGAGGAGGTGCTGGCGCTGCGCGAGAAGCTGTCCAAGGAGTACGGCCGGAAGATCGGCATCATCCCGGAGATCAAGCACTCGACGTACTTCCACGCCAAGGGGCTCAACCCCGAGGCTGCGCTCATCAAGGCCGTCCGCAAGCACCGGCTCGACACGCCGAAGGCGCCACTGTGGGTCCAGTCCTTCGAGCTCACCAACCTCGTGGAGCTGCGGACGACCTACGGCTACCGCGCCAACGAGGTCTTCCTCGCAGGCGCCACCGGGGCGCCGTACGACCTCGTCAGCAAGGGCGACCCGCGCACGTACGCCGACCTGCTGGCGCCGGCCAGCCTGAAGCGGCTGTCCCGGACCATCGACGGCATCGGTCCCGACAAGAACCTCGTGATCGGCCGCCGCGCCGACGGGACGCTCGCCTCTCCGACCGGTCTGGTCGCTGCCGCCCACGCTGCCGGCCTCAAGGTGACGCCGTACACCTTCCGTGCGGAGAACACCTTCCTGCCGACGGACTACCGCGTCGGGTCCGACCCCGCCGACTTCGGACGGGCGGTCGACGAGGTGGTGGAGTTCATGAAGGCCGGTGTGGACGGCGTCTTCTGCGACCAGCCCGACATCTGCGTCACCGCGCGCAAGGACTTCCTCGGGCAGAGCGAGTGAGCGAACCCGTTCCGACGACGAACGCCCGGTCCCTCGGGGGCCGGGCGTTCGTCGTGCGTCAGGTCGACGGAGCTCAGACGTGGTCGCGCCACGAGTGCTGCGGGTCGTAGCCCAGGACCCGACGCGCCTTGTCGATGCCCAGCAGCGTCTCGTGCTCGCCGAGCTCCTTGCGCACCTCGACACCGGGGAACACCTCGGCCACCAGCTCGGCGCTCGACCGGCTCATCACGGTGTCGGCGTTCGCGATGACGAACACCTCGACGCCGGGCTCGGTCCGCTCGAGGCCCAGGCGCACGGCCTGGGCGCCGTCGCGGGCGTCGATGTACCCCCAGAGGTTCCACTTGCGCAGGGTCGCGTCGGCGTCGAACGACGGGAACGCCTGGTAGTCCTCGGGATCCATCACGTTGGAGAAGCGCAGCCCGACCATGGTGAGCTCGGGGTCCCAGCGGCAGAAGTGGGCCGCCATCTCCTCCTCGAGCGCCTTGTTGAGCGAGTAGGTGCTCTCGGGGCGGGGGTGGTACTCCTCGTCGACCGGGACGTACGGCGGGGGAGTGTCGAAGGGCAGGCCGAGGACCGTCTCGCTCGAGGCCCAGACGATGCTGCGGATCCCCAGCGCCCGGGCGGCGGCGAACACGTTGTAGGTGGCCGCCGAGTTGTTCGCGAAGGTCGCCGCGTTCGTCGTCAGCCCGGGGGCCGGGATCGCCGCGAGGTGCACGACGGCGTCCACCGGCCCGGTGTGCTCGTCCACCCCGCCGGAGAACGCCTCGAGGACCTGGCCGTAGTCGGTGAGGTCCACGGCGACGAACGGGGTCTGCGGCGACTCGGGCCGGGTGCGGTCGAGGGCGAGGACGTCGTAGCCGCTCTCGGCGAGGTGGGCGACGACGGTGCGGCCGAGCTTGCCGGAGGAGCCGGTCACGGCGACGCGGCGCCGCGGGTTCTGGGGGGATGGGGAGGTCATGTCCCCATCCTCTCCCAGACTGCGCCGGCCCACAGAATGGGTATGCCGCCTGCTCACGGTGAGCAGGCGGCATACCTGTTGTGCGACAACCGAATCAGGCGGTCAGCTGTCGCCGCCCGCGTTGCCGGAGGTGCCGGCGGTGACGTCGAGCAGGCGGTAGCGGGCCGCCGCCTCACGCGGGACGTTGCCGTCGATCTCGCCACGGGCGGCCAGCATCTGCAGCGCGCGCACCGCGACCGAGGGGCCGTCGATGTGGAAGTAGCGACGCGCAGCCGGTCGGGTGTCGGAGAACCCGAACCCGTCGGCGCCGAGCGACGCGAAGTCTCCGGGCACCCACTGCTGGATCTGGTCCTGCACCTGGCGCATGTAGTCCGACACCGCGACGACCGGGCCGCGGGTGTCCTGCAGGCGCTGGGTGACGTAGGGGACCCGGCGCTCCTCGTCGGGGTGCAGGAACGCCTGCTCGTCGCAGGCGAGCCCGTCACGACGCAGCTCGTTCCACGAGGTCACCGACCACACGTCGGCGACGACCCCCCATTCGTTGCGCAGCAGCTCCTGGGCCTCGAGCACCCACGGCACGCCGACACCCGACGCGAGCAGCTGCACGCGCGGGGCCTCGTCGCCCAGGCCGTCGGTGATGCCGGGGGCGAAGAGGTACATCCCCTTGAGGATGCCCTCGCTGTCCACGTTCTCCGGCTCGGCGGGCTGGCTCATCGGCTCGTTGTAGAGCGTCACGTAGTAGATGACGTTCTCCGGGTTGTCGCCGTACATCCGGCGCAGCCCGTCCTGCATGATGTGGCCGATCTCGAAGGCGAACGCCGGGTCGTAGGACACGACCGCGGGGTTGGTCGCCGCGAGGATGTGGCTGTGGCCGTCGGCGTGCTGCAGTCCCTCACCGGTGAGGGTCGTGCGGCCGGCGGTGGCACCCATGAGGAAGCCGCGCGTCATCTGGTCGGCAGCCGCCCAGATCGAGTCGGCGGTCCGCTGGAACCCGAACATCGAGTAGAAGACGTAGATCGGGACCATGGGCTCGCCGTGCGTGGCGTAGGACGTGCCGGCGGCGGTGAAGGCCGCGATCGAGCCTGCCTCGTTGATGCCGAGGTGGAGGATCTGCCCGTCCTTGGCCTCCTTGTAGGCCAGCATGAGCTCGGCGTCGACGGAGGTGTAGTTCTGCCCGTGCGGGTTGTAGATCTTGATCGTCGGGAAGAACGAGTCCATGCCGAACGTGCGGGCCTCGTCGGGGATGATCGGCACGACGCGCTTGCCGAACTCCTTGTCGCGCATGAGCTCCTTGAGCAGCCGGACGAACGCCATCGTCGTGGCGACCTGCTGCTTGCCGGTGCCCTTCTTGACGATGTCGTAGGCCGACGAGTCGGGCAGCTTCAGCGGCTCGTGCTCCACTCGGCGCAACGGCAGCGAGCCGCCGAGCTTCTCGCGGCGCTCGCGCAGGTACTGGATCGTCGGGTCGTCGGCTCCCGGGTGGAAGTACGGCGGACGGTACGGGTCCTTCTCGAGCTGCTCGTCGCTGATCGGGATCTTCAGGCTGTCGCGCAGGCCCTTGAGGTCGTCGAGGGTGAACTTCTTCATCTGGTGCGTGGCGTTGCGGCCGGCGAAGTGGCTGCCGAGCCCGTAGCCCTTGATCGTCTTCGCGAGGATGACGGTCGGCTGGCCGGTGTGGTTCATGGCGGCCTGGTAGGCGGCGAAGACCTTGCGGTAGTCGTGGCCACCGCGCTTGAGCTTCCACCAGACGTCCTCGTCGGACCAGTCCTTGACCATCTCGCGCGTGCGCGGGTCCTTGCCGAAGAAGTGCTCGCGGACGTACTTGCCGTCGTTGGCGCGGAACGTCTGGTAGTCGCCGTCGCTCGTGGTGTTCATGATGTGCGCGAGGGCACCGTCACGGTCGGCCGCGAGCAGCGGGTCCCAGCCACGGCCCCAGACGACCTTGATGACGTTCCAGCCCGCACCACGGAAGAACGACTCGAGCTCCTGGATGATCTTGCCGTTGCCGCGGACCGGGCCGTCGAGGCGCTGCAGGTTGCAGTTGATGACGAAGGTGAGGTTGTCGAGCTCCTCGCCGGCCGCCAGCTGCAGCAGGCCGCGCGACTCCGGCTCGTCCATCTCGCCGTCGCCGAGGAATGCCCAGACGTGCTGCTGGCTGGAGTCCTTGACGCCACGGTTGTGCAGGTACTTGTTGAACTGCGCCTGGTAGATCGCGTTCATCGGGCCGATGCCCATCGACACGGTCGGGAACTGCCAGAAGTCCGGCATGAGGCGCGGGTGCGGGTAGGACGGCAGCGCGAGCGGCTTGCCGGCCACGACGTGGCTGTGCTCCTGGCGGAACCCGTCGAGCTGGTCCTCGGAGAGGCGGCCCTCGAGGTAGGCGCGGGCGTACATGCCGGGGGAGGCGTGGCCCTGGAAGAAGACCTGGTCGCCACCGCCGGGGTGGTCGGCGCCGCGCCAGAAGTGGTTGAAGCCGACCTCGTAGAGGGTCGCTGCGGAGGCGTACGTGGAGATGTGGCCGCCGACGCCGATGCCCGGGGCCTGGGCGCGGTGCACCATGACGCCGGCGTTCCAGCGCAGGTAGGCGCGGTAGCGGCGCTCGACCTCCTCGTCACCGGGGAACCACGGCTCTGCCTCGGGGCTGATCGTGTTGATGTAGTCGGTCGCCGTCAGCGACGGCACCCCGACCTGCATCTCCCGAGCGCGCTCGAGCAGCTTGAGCATGACGTAGCGGGCTCGCTGGCGACCGCCCTCCTCGATGACTCCGTCGAGGGAGTCGAGCCACTCCTGGGTCTCATCGGGGTCGATGTCCGGGAGCTGGCTGGGGATGCCGTTGAGAATGGGTCCGGCTTCCTCGCGTGCGGCCACGGTGGTGAGTCCTTTCTCGCGCCACGGTCGCGGGGTTGCCTGCGACCAGCCCCTATCTTCCCCCCTCGGGAGGCGTCGGTCACAACCCGGTCGGGGCTACTGGCCAGTATCCGGAGCAGGCGCCCACATATATGTGCCGCGGTGGTGGGGCCGGGCGCCGCGACGACGCCGTGGCCACGCGACGGTGAGTCGGTGATCAAGCGACGGTGAGGCGGTGGCGACGCGGTGGCGACCCGACGACCGGGTCAGTCGAGGTCGAGCCGGTGCTCGCCGGAGTAGACCGTGAGCCGCGGGGCCCGGGCGAAGCCGACCAGGGTCAGCCCCGCCTCGCGGGCCAACCCGACCGCCAGCGACGACGGCGCGGAGACCGCGACCAGGGCAGGGATCCCGGCCATGACGGCCTTCTGCACCAGCTCGAAGCTGGCCCGGCCGCTCACGACGAGGACGTGTCCGCTCAGGGGGAGCCGCCCTTCGCGGCCGGCCCAGCCGATCACCTTGTCGACCGCGTTGTGGCGGCCGACGTCCTCGCGGACCACCAGGGGCTCGCCCTCGGGGGTGAACAACCCTGCCGCGTGCAGGCCGCCGGTCTTGTCGAACACCTTCTGCTGCGTCCGCAGGACGTCGGGCAACCCCGCCAGGACGGCAGGGGCGAGGCGAACGGCGTCGGAGTCGACGGCATACGGGCGGTGGGTGGTGATGGCCTCGATGCTCGTCTTGCCGCACACGCCGCACGCGCTGGTCGTGTACTGGTTCCGCTCGCTGCGCGAGAGGTCCACGGTCACGTCGGGGGCGAGCGTCACGTCGACGACGTTGTAGGTGGGGGAGCCGTTCTCGTCCTCGTCGAGGCAGTGCATCATCTGCGCGACGTCGCTGCCGTGGCGCAGGACGCCCTCGGTGAGCAGGTAGCCCAGGGTGAGGTCGAAGTCGTCGCCGGGCGTGCGCATGGTCACCGAGATCGAGGTGCCGTCGACGCGCATCTCCAGCGGCTCCTCGACGGCGACCGTGTCGGGGCGCGACCGCGACACCACTCCCTCGGGGGTCACCTCGAGCCGGATCGCCGGAGTCCGCTGCGTCACCCTGCCCATGGCGCCACGGTATGCGGCGCGGCCGCGCGCCGCTCGCCCGGCCCGGTCCGCAGCCGTCCTCGTGTCCCGTGCTCGTGCCTCGTCCTCGTGCCTCGTCCGCGTGCCTCGTCCTCGTGCCGGAGACCAGTTGCCGCGCGGTTGTTCGCGACCCGGGGTAGCGTCAACCGCGGCTCCTGCACCGCTTCGTCCTGCTGTGGGGGCATTGCCACGTACAAGGAGGTATGTGCATGTCGATCCTCGACCGCAGCCGCTCGGTCGCCCGTCCGGGCTACAGCAAGTGGCTCATCCCGCCGGCCGCGCTCGCGGTGCACCTGTCGATCGGTCAGGTCTACGCGTTCAGCGTCTTCAAGACCTCCCTCGTCGACCACTTCGGCACCTCGCAGACCCCGGTCGCGGCGATCTTCTCGATCGCGATCGTCATGCTCGGCCTGTCCGCCGCTGTGCTCGGCACCTGGGTGGAGCGGGAAGGGCCGCGCAAGGCCATGGTCGCCGCGGCCCTCTGCTGGGGGATCGGCTTCATGGTGGGCTCGCTCGGCATCGCGACCAGCCAGCTCTGGCTGCTGTACCTGGGGTACGGCGTCATCGGCGGCATCGGGCTGGGCATCGGCTACATCTCCCCGGTCTCGACGCTGATGAAGTGGTTCCCGGACCGCCCCGGCCTCGCGACCGGCATGGCCATCATGGGCTTCGGTGGCGGTGCGCTGATCGCCTCGCCGCTGTCCAACAAGCTGCTCGGCACCTTCGACTCCGGCTTCGACGGCAAGACCGGCTCGGTCGCCGACGGCCACGCCCTGACGATGACGTTCCTCGTCCTGGGCGTCGCGTACCTCGTCTTCATGCTGTTCGGCGCCTCGCTCATCCGGGTGCCCCCGGAGTCGACCGACGCCGCGGGCACGAAGACCCCGGCGGGCCAGATGACCGGCCGCAACGGCGCCATGGTTCGCGCGTCGGAAGCCATTCGCACCAAGCAGTTCTGGCTGCTCTGGGTCGTGCTCTTCTGCAACGTCACCGCGGGCATCGGCATCCTCGAGCAGGCTGCGCCGATGATCCAGGACTTCTTCCGCGACGGGAAGACCTCGACCGTCACGGCGGCCGCCGCCGGCGGCTTCGTCGGGGTGCTGTCGCTGGCCAACATGGCGGGTCGGTTCGTCTGGTCGAGCACGTCCGACCTCATCGGGCGCAAGCCGATCTACATGATTTACCTCGGCGTCGGCATCGTGACCTACCTCCTGCTCGCCACCGTCGGCCACACCTCGACCGGGCTGTTCGTCCTGCTGGCGGCCGTCATCCTGTCCTTCTACGGCGGCGGGTTCGCGACGATCCCGGCCTACCTCAAGGACCTGTTCGGCACGTTGGAGGTCGGCGCCATCCACGGCCGGCTGCTCACCGCCTGGTCGGCCGCCGGAGTGGCCGGACCCCTGATCGTCAACGGGTTCCTCGACGCTGCGGGCAAGCCCGGCAGCCTGACCAACGGCGACTACCGCCCGGCGCTGTTCACGATGGTCGGTGTCCTCGTCGTCGGGTTCGTCGCCAACCTCCTGGTGACCGACGTCAGCCGGGACCACTTCGACGCCGGCGCCACGAGCGAGTCCGCTCCTGACGCCCGCGCCTCAGACACCGTCGACGAAGGAGCCCTTCGATGAGCGACACCCGAGCCACCGCCACCGCCACCGCGGCCTCGACCACCAACCCCCTCGTCGTCACGGCCGCCTGGCTGGTCGTGGGCACGCCGCTCGCGTACGGCCTGTGGCAGACGATCCTCAAGGCTGCCAAGCTCTTCGGCGGCTAGGTTGGGGGCGTGACCGACGCGCCCCACCTGTACCCACCGGACCCCAGCGCCGCCCCGACCGGGCTCGCGTCGGTGCGGCTCTACGACGACGGCGGTATGCCGTGGCAGCCGGTGTCGCAGCGGCTCGCCACGGCGCGCCACCTGGTCCTCGGGATCGTGCTGGTCCCGGTCCTGGTGGTCCTCGTCGTCCTCGCGGTCTTCGTCTGGTCGTGGACCTGGGTGCCCGTGGCTGTCGTGGCCGTTGCCGGAGGCTGGGCGTGGTGGGTGGTCGGCCGGCAGGTGTCGGCGATCAGCTGGGCGGAGGGCGCGGAGGAGCTGGTCGTCCGTCGCGGCCGGTTGTTCCGGTCGGTCGTGTCGGTGCCGTACGGCCGCCTGCAGTACGTCGACGTGCAGTCCGGGCCGCTGGAGCGGCGCTTCGACATGGCGACGGTCGAGCTGCACACGGCCTCGCCCGAGAGCGGCGGCCAGATCCCCGGTCTCCCGACCGCCGAGGCCGAGCGGCTGCGCGAGCGGCTCGCCGCCCGCGGGGAGTCGCAGCGGGCCGGCCTGTGAGCGAGCCGCACCCCGACGCGGTCGAGCGGCCGTGGCAGCACCTGCACCCGTTGTCGCCGCTGCTCCGGGGCGGGCTGGCGTTCGCCGCCGTCGTGGCCTACCTCGTCTCCCAGCAGCTCGACACGCTCTTCGGCGCGGCCGCCGACGACCCGACGCGGGGACACCTCGGCTGGGCTGCGCTGGCCGTCCTGGGAGTCCTGGTGGCGATCATCGCGGGGTCGTGGCTGTCCTGGCGGTTCTCGCGCTACCGCCTCGGCGCCACCCTCATCGAGCTGCGCACGGGGTTCCTCTTCCGCCAGCACCGTCAGGTGCGCTTCGACCGGATCCAGGCCGTGGACGTGGGCCGACCCCTGTTGGCCCGGCTCACGGGGTTGTCCGAGGTGGTGGTGCAGTCGGCCGGGGGCAAGGACTCCCAGCTCAAGCTGTCCTTCCTCGCCGACACGCGCGCCCAGGAGGTCCGCGAACAGCTCATGTCGCTGGCCGGCACCACCGACACGCCCACGCCCGGCTCGGCCGTCGCCCCTGGCGACGTACCCACCGACGCCGCCGCACCACTCGGACGCCGCGTCGTCCTCGTGCCCAACTCCAGGGTCGTCCAGTCCGTGCTCTACACCGGCCAGAGCCTCTTCCTGGTCCTCGCCGTCCCCGGGTTGGTGGGGTCGCTCATCGCCGGGATCGGGGGCATGGTCGCGTGGCTCGGCCCGGCCACGTTGGCGGTGGGCAGCGGGCAGCTCAAGCGACTGCTGCAGGAGGGCAACTTCGAGCTGCTCCACGGCGGCGACCGGCTGCGGATCCGGCACGGCCTGACCGACCTGCGCGCGACCACGGTGCCGCTGCACCGGATCCAGGCGGTGCAGGCCAGCCAGCCGCTGCCGTGGCGGCTGACGGGGTGGTGGCGGCTGCAGATGAACGTCGCCGGCGCGGGCCGGGGCGAGGACTCGACCGAGACCGTCCTGCTGCCGGTCGGCACCCTCGCGGAGGTCCTCGAGGTCATCGTGCTGGTGCTGCCCGGAACCACCAGGGAGATGGCCGCGGCGGCCCTGCTCGGTGAGGGCGGCGACCACGGCTTCACCACGGCCACCGCACGGGCCCGTCGGCTGGACCCGGTCGGGTGGCGCCGCCTCGGCTACACGGTCGCCCCCGAGGTCCTGGTGACCCGCCGGGGTCGGCTGTGGCGCGTGGCGCAGTTCGTGCCGCACGCCCGCGTGCAGTCGCTCAAGGTGTCGCAGGGGCCCGTGCAGCGCTCGCAGCGGGTGGCCTCGGTGACCCTGGTGTCGACACCCGGGCCGGTGAGCCCGGTCGTGGCCCACCTCGACCTGCCCGAGGCCGAGCGCCTGCTCGAGGAGCAGGTCGTGCGGTCCGGGCTGGCGCGCCGACGCAGCTGACGCGCCATACGGCAGGCGGAGGTCAGCGGCGGGCGGGAGGTCAGCGGCGCTCGAGGCGGATGACGAGGGCCTTGGCGACCGGGGTGTTGGACCGCAGGGCCACGTGGTCGGCCGCCATCAGCACGTTGGTCTCGGGGTAGTACGCCGCCGCGCACGACTGGGCCGTGGGGTACGACACGAGGGTGAAGCCCTCGGCCCGGCGCTCGGTGCCCTCGAACTCGCTCACGACGTCGACGACCTGCCCCTGGTGGAAGCCGAGCCGGTGCAGGTCCTCGGGGCTCACCAGCACGACGCGGCGGTTGCCGCTGATGCCGCGGTAGCGGTCGGCGTGGCCGTAGATCGTCGTGTTGAACTGGTCGTGGCTGCGGATGGTCTGCAGCAGCAGCCGCCCCTCGGGCACCTCGAGCATCGGGACGTCGCGCGCGAGGAACTCGGCCTTCCCCGACGGGGTGTCGAACTCGCGGCTGTCGCGCGGCTTGTGGGGGAGCAGGAAGCCACCCGGCTCGCGGACCCGGCTGTTGTAGTCCTCGAAGTTCGGGACGACCCGGGAGATGTGGTCGCGGACGAGGTCGTTGTCCTCACCCAGCGCACGCCAGTCGACCGAGCCCACGTCGGGCACGAGGCGCTCGGCCAGCCCCGCGACGATGGCGACCTCCGAGCGGCACTGGTCCGACGGGGGATCGAGGCGCCCCTGCGACAGGTGGACCTGGCCCTGGGAGTCCTCGACGGTGACGCCCTGGTGCCCCCGCGGGGTCGCGTCCCGGTCGGTGCGGCCGAGGCAGGGCAGGATCAGCGCCTCGCGCCCGGTGACGGTGTGCGACCGGTTGAGCTTCGTGGAGACGTGCACGGTGAGGTCGCACGCGCGCAGGCCCTCGTGCACCACGGGGGTGTCCGGCGTGGCCATCGAGAAGTTGCCGCCCATGCCGAAGAAGACCCGGACCGACTTGTCCCTCAGGCGCTGGACGGTGGCGACGGCGTCGACACCGTGGTCGGTCGGCGGGGCGAACCCGAACTCCGCCTCGAGCGCGTCGAGGAAGGTCTGCGGCATCTGCTCCCAGATGCCCATGGTGCGGTCGCCCTGGACGTTGGAGTGGCCGCGGACCGGGCACGGTCCGGCCCCGGGCTTGCCGATGTTGCCCTGGAGGAGCAGGACGTTGACGACCTCCTGGATCGAGTTCACCGCGTGCACGTGCTGGGTCAGCCCCATGGCCCAGCAGACGACCGTGGCCTTCGACTCGACGAACCGCTGGGCCAGCGCCTCGATCTCCGAGCGCTGCAGTCCTGTGGCGAGCTGCGTTGCGTCCCAGTCGATCTCGCGGACCGCAGCGGCGTACTCGTCGTACCCGGCGGTGTGCGACTCGACGAACGCCCGGTCGAGGACGGTCCCGGGCGCGGACTCCTCGGCCCGCACGAGCAGGTGGCCGACGGCGCGGAAGAGCGCGTGGTCGCCCCCGAGCCGGATCTGGAGGAAGTCGTCGGCCAGGGCCGTGCCCGGGCCGATCATGCCGCGCGGCGTCTGCGGGTTCTTGAACCGGATCAGGCCCGCCTCGGGCAGCGGGTTGACCGCGACGATGACGGCACCGTTCTTCTTCGCGTTCTCGAGGTGGGTGAGCATGCGCGGGGCGTTCGTGCCGGGGTTCTGCCCGGCGATCACGATGAGCTCGGCCTGCTCGAGGCTCTCCAGCGTCACCGCGCCCTTGCCGATGCCGATCTGCTCGCTCATCGCCGTGCCCGAGGACTCGTGGCACATGTTGGAGCAGTCGGGGAGGTTGTTGGTGCCGTATGCGCGGACCATGAGCTGGTAGAGGAAGGCGGCCTCGTTGCTCGTGCGGCCGGACGTGTAGAACACGGCGTCGTCCGGGGTCGGCAGGGCCTTGAGGTGGCGGGCCATGAGCTCGTTGGCGGCGTCCCAGGAGATGGGCTCGTAGTGGGTCCCGCCCGCGCGCAGGTGCATCGGCTCGGTGAGCCGGCCCTGCTGCCCGAGCCACCACTCGCTCTGCTCGTCGAGCGCTGCGACGGGGTGCTTCGCGAAGAACTCGCGGTCGACGCGCCGCTTGGTCGCCTCCCAGGCCACCGCCTTGGCCCCCGACTCGCAGAACTCGGCCACGTGCCGGTCGTCGGTCTCGGGGTCTGGCCAGGCGCAGGACGGGCAGTCGAAGCCTTGGTCCTGGTTGAGCCGCCCGAAGACCCGTGCCGTCCGCGGCAGCCCCATCTGCTCGACGCCGTGTCGGAACGAGTTGACCACCGCCGGCAGCCCCGCCGCCCACTGCTTGGGCTGGTGCGCCTCGGCCGCCCCCGTCGGGTCGGCGGTGGCCAGGGGGTCGGTGCTGGTGAGGTCGCTGGGGGTGGCCATACGGCGACCCTAACCCGGCTCTGGCGCGCCCGCGCCGTGGGCGGGCAGGCGGTCGCGCGGGGCACGACGGCGTCCAGATCGCGGCTGATCTGCGACGATTCTGTGGAGTTGGTTGCGCAAACGGCCCGGACAGAGTGGACTGTGCGCCACAGTCCCCGACCACCGAGGTCGACGACGAGAAACAGGAGAAGGCACGTGAGCACGTCCGCACAGGCGGCGCCGCACGGTGGGGCCGACCGTCTGGGGTTCACCGCAGGTCAGGTGATCCAGGAATTCGGCTACGACACGGACGTCGACGACGACCTCCGCTTCGCCATCGAGGACCTCACCGGCACCGAGCTGGAGGACGAGGACTACGGCGACGTGGCCGACTCCGTCCTCATCTGGTGGCGCGAGGACGACGGCGACCTCGTCGACGCAGTCGTCGACGCCCTGACCAACCTGGCCGACGGTGCCTTCATCGTCATCCTCACCCCCAAGGCGGGCCGTCCCGGCCACGTCCAGGCCAGCGACATCGAGGAGGCCGCCACCACCGGCGGCCTCCACACGTCCGGCACGGTCAACGCCTGCGAGGACTGGACCGCGACCCGGCTCGTCGCCCCCAAGTCGGCCCGGCGCTGAGTTCGCTGGCAGACTGCCAGCCATGACCTCACCGCTCGCTGTCGGCGACATCGCCCCCGACTTCACCCTCAAGGACCAGAACGGCCAGGACGTCACGCTGTCCTCGTTCCGCGGCGACAAGTTCGTCGTCGTGGTCTTCTACCCGTTCGCCTTCTCCGGGATCTGCACCGGCGAGCTCTGCGAGATCCGCGACAATCTCGGCGCCTTCGTCTCCGACGACGTCCAGGTGCTCGGCATCTCGACCGACCACATGTTCACCCAGCGCGCCTGGGCCGACAAGGAGGGGTACTTCTTCCCCCTCCTGTCCGACTTCTGGCCGCACGGGGCCGTCGCGCAGTCCTTCGGCGTCCTGCACGAGGGTGCCGGCGCCGCCGTCCGCGGGACCTTCCTGATCGACCGCGAGGGCGTCGTCCGCTGGTCCCTGGTCAACGAGATCGGCCAGGCGCGCGACTTCACCGGCTACCACGAGGCGCTGCGCGAGCTCGCCTGAGCGCGTGCCGGGTCCTCCCGGCGCCCCCGACGACGACAGGGCCGGTATGCCGCGTGTGCGGCATACCGGCCCTGGTTCGTTCGGTGCTGGTTACTTCTTCGGCGGGGTCACCATGAGCCGCGCCATCTGGTTGTTCTGCATCGTCATCGCGACGGTGATGGTCGTGCCGTAGCCGACCTTCGAGTCCGCCGGGTTGCCGGTGCCGAGTCCGTCGCCGTACTGCGCCGGGAGGAGCTTGCCGTTCTTGTCCACGATCTTGACGGTGTACGGCGAGTTGCCCTTGGAGGGGACGACCACCGAGGCGTCAGCGTCGCGGTAGAAGTACGGGTTCTTCGCGTCCAGGTCGGGGCGGTACTCGATACCGGGGTACCAGCCCTTGTTGTCCGTGAAGGTCCGCACCGCGACCTGCTTCGGGTAGGTGTTGCACGCGGTCTTGGTGACCGCGTCGTTCGTCACGCACTCCTTGAAGGGGTAGGTCCCCACGAGGCCGAACGCGGCGTTGGACGACTGCGGGCGCGACGGCAGGTTCTTCAGCAGCGTCGGGTCGAGCGCTGCCGCGGCGCCGGTGCGGCGCAGCGGGTCGAAGTGGCTGTCGACGATCAGCAGGCCGCCCTTGGTGCCCTCGCTCGGGAGGTCCGAGAGGTTGTTGAGCACGTGGTTGGCGTTGCCGTACGTGGTGTCGCGGTACCAGATGAGGGCACCGGGAGCGTTGTACTTGATCTTCTCGACGTTCCACGCGCCCTTGGCCTGGTAGGTCGTGTCGTAGCCGTACTGCAGGCCCTTGTCGAACCCGTCGAAGTTGCGCCACTCGACCAGGTAGTACTGCGCCTTGGTCTGCGTGCCGGTGTCGAGGATCCAGCCGGCACCGGTGGTGTCGACGTGCGTGCCGACCTTGGCGGTCCAGCCGTTGTTGGCCTCGGCGTTGTCGCTCCAGACCGTGCTCGCACCGTTGGTGAGCGAGAGGTCGTCGACGAACCAGCCACGGTCCTCGAAGGCGGCGTCGGTGGCGTAGTGCAGGCGGACCTGGATGGTCTTGCCGGCGTAGGGCGTGACCTTCGCGTAGTGGTGCTCCCAGCCGTCGGTGGCGCCGGTGAGTCCGTACTTCTTGTTGCCGAAGGTCTTGAGGTTGCCGTTCGGGTCGGCGTAGGTGTCGGAGGTGCTGACCTCGGCGCCCGTGGTGTCGTAGACCTTCTGCTCGGTCCACGTGGCGCCACCGTCGGTCGAGACCTCGACGAAGCCGAAGTCCCAGTCCTCCTCGATGGAGTAGTTGTTCCACATCCAGAACTTCGCGTCGGTCGAGCCCACCGGGACGCTGACCGTGCGGGTCAGGGTGTTGTCGGCCCACGACTGGTCGCTGCTGGAGAACCACATCTTCGCGCCGCTGTGCGGGGTCGCGAGGGTGATGGTCTTGTTCGGCAGGTTGACCTTGAGGCCGTCCTGCGTGCCACGCGGCGTGCGCGACGACTGGCCGACGAGGACGGACTGACGCGGGTCACCGGGGTTGATGACCTTCGGGTCGGCCCAGCCGAGGACGTACTTGTCCCAGATGCCCATGTGCGTCGGCATCGACTGGAAGATCGGGCCCGAGTGCGAGCCGGAGCTCATCAGGTCCCAGAAGTCGACGTCGGAGTCGCCGCCGCTGGCGGTGTCGTAGAGGTCCGGCAGACCGAGGTCGTGACCGTACTCGTGGGCGAACACACCGACGCCGGAGTCCTCCGGCTGCACGATGTAGTTGCTCAGCTTGAGGTTGGTCCCGGGAACGGGAGCGCCACCGGCGACGGCCGACGAGTGCGCCCAGATGGCGTAGGTGCCCTGGGCACCGCCCCCACCGGACTTGTCCGAGCCGGCGTGGACGAGCACGACGTGGTCGATGACGCCGTCCGGCTCGTTGAAGTTGCCGTCACCGTCGACGTCGCCCTGGTCCTCGAGGTCGTAGTCGGCCCAGGGGAAGTTCGGCTGGGCCTTGGCGAGGGCCGCCACGGCGTCGATGGGCAGCTGGCCGGCGCCGAGCGGGTTGCTCGGGTGACCCTGCATGTCCTGGATCGCGTCGTAGGTCCAGACGCCGTTCTCGTCCTGGTGGCACCGGGTGGCGCCGTAGTAGGCCTCCGAGTGCGGCACCGTGATCCACGGGGTCGCAGCACCGTCGACGGTGTACGCGCCCTTGGACATCTCCTCGTACATGTTCTTCATCGTGTAGCCGGAGATGTCGAAGCCGGGCTTGCCGTCAGGGCCCTTGAGGTCGGTGCGCACACGCTGGGTGATGCCGGTCTTGGTGTAGAGCATCGTGTTGTAGTGCGCGGACGAGAAGTCCTTGACCCACATGGAGTTGTTGTCGAGCAGCGGGGCGCTCGCCGGGTTGGGGATGGTGTTGTGCTTCGGGCCGTTCTGCACGGAGCCCAGCTTGCAGGTGTCCGAGCCGAACTCGCTCGGGACCATCGACGTGCGGAAGTCGTCGTTCGCCTTGTCGTTGAACTCGACGAGGATCGTGAGCAGCTTGGCCTCCTGCATGGCAGGGGCCTGCTTGAACTTGCTCTTGATCGCCGCGGGGCTCTGGCCGGTGCGCAGCGACTGCGCCTCGATCTTCGCCAGGCCGCGTGCGGCGACCGGGTTCCCCTTGGCGTGCTTGGCGTCGTACTTCTTGGCCTTCTCCAGGACGGCGGCCTGGCGGGCCAGCACCTTCTTGTCCTTGGTGACCCGGGTGTCGGTGCCGAAGGCTTGCTCGGCCCGGGGGGCCACGGTGTTCAGGTAGGTGCTGCCTCCTGCGGCGGCACTGGGACTGGCCGGCGCGGGTGCGGGGGCGGCCGACGAGGTGCCCGCTGCGCCGACAGCCGCGAGGCTGGTGGCGACGAGCGCGAACGTCGGAACCACCGCGGCGGCCCGGAGAGCGCGCCCCGTGATCCTGCGATGAGTCATTTTTCCTCCATGTTCTGACCCGGCCGCGGAGTAGCCGGGTTCAGGGACCTCTCTCTGCGAGAGACCACAATGAGGGGCATCTTGCACCGCGTGGGGGCCTTTGGGAAGGAAAATCACCACATCCCGCCCCGCCTGCCGAAATTTCCCTCGCACCCCTGCCCACCTGACACAATGGCGCCGCGCGGTTCGGCTGGGTCGACCGTGCGGAGGGCCTGTAGCTCAGTTGGTAGAGCACCGCGTTTACACCGCGGGTGTCGTCGGTTCGAGCCCGGCCGGGCCCACGTGCACCCCACCCTCGCCGACGCCGTCCACGCCCTCGAGGGCTTCTACCCGCCGTCCACGGCGCAGTCGTGGGACCAGGTCGGCCTGGTGTCCGGCGACCTCGAGCAGCCGGTGTCGCGGGTCCTGTTCGCCGTCGACCCCACGCTGGCGGTCATCGACGAGGCGCGCGAGCTCGGCGCCGACCTCCTGGTCACCCACCACCCGCTGCTGCTCAGGGGCATCCACAGCGTGGCGACCTCGACGGCCAAGGGGGCGAGCGTCACGGCCCTGGTCGTGCACGACATCGCGCTGTACGTCGCCCACACCAACGCCGACGTCGCCGAGCCCGGCGTCAACGACGCGCTCGCGGCCGCCTGCGGGCTCACCGACGTGGAGCCGCTCGCCGTGGTCGAGGGGCAGCCCCTCGGCCGGGTCGGCAGCCTCCCCGCCCCGAACACCTTGGCCGAGTTCACCACCGCCTTGTGTGCAGCGCTCCCGCCCTCGGCGGGGGGCGTCCGGGTGGCGGGTCCACCCGGAGCCAGGGTCCAGCGTGTCGCCGTGATGGGCGGTGCGGGGGACGACATGTTCGACCACGTCAGGGCTGCGGGAGCCGACGTCTTCGTCACTGCGGACCTGCGCCACCACCCCGTGCTGGAGGCGCGCGAGGAGGCCCGCGGCGGCACGCCATACCTGGTGGACGCGGGGCACTGGGCGACCGAGTCCCTGTGGCTCACCGAGGCCGCGCAGCGGCTGGAGGCGGCGCTTGCGGACGGGGACCCGTCGGCCTCTAGAGTGGAGACTCACATTTCCACACTGCGCACCGACCCGTGGACCTTCGTCGTCGGTGCCGAGCCGCCCGGAGGTACGTCCTGAAAGCCGACCCGTCCCGTCAGTGGAGGCTCCTGGACCTGCAGGCGATCGACACCCGTCTCGACCAGATCGCCCACGCGACCAAGAACCTGCCGCAGCGAGCCCAGCTCGCCGAGCTCGAGCGGCGCGCAGCGGCCCTCGACTCCGACCTCGTCCGTGCCCAGACGGCCCTGGGCGACGTGCAGCGCGAGGTGGCCAAGGCCGACACCGACGTGCAGTTGGTGCGTGACCGTGCAGCGCGGAACCGGGCGCGGCTCGACGCCGGTACCGGCACCGCCAAGGACCTGCAGGCGCTCCAGCACGAGCTCGACTCCCTGAACCGGCGCCAGGCCGAGCTCGAGGACGTCGAGATCGAGGTCATGGAGCGGGCCGAGGCCGCCGAGGCCGCTGTGGCCCGGCTCGAGGCGGAGCGGGCGGCCCTCGCGACCGAGCTCGAGGCGGCCTCCGCAGCCAAGGACGACGCCCTCAAGGACTTCGAGGCCGAGGCCGCCAAGGTCTCCGCCCCCCGGGCCGACACCGTCGCGGGCGTCGGCGCCGACCTGGTCGCCCTCTACGAGAAGATCCGCACCCAGACCGGTGGACTGGCGGCAGCGGCCCTGCGCCAGCGACGCTGCGGTGGTTGCCAGCTCGAGCTCAACAACGTCGAGATGAACCGCATCAAGGCCGCCCCGGACGACGAGGTGCTGCGCTGCGAGGAGTGCCGCAGGATCCTGGTCCGCACGTCCGAGTCCGGCCTCTGACCGGTGGGTCGTCAGCTCGTCGTCGAGGCCGACGGCGGCTCCCGGGGCAACCCCGGGGTCGCCGGCTACGGTGCGCTCGTCCGTGACCGCGCCAGCGGCACGGTCCTCTGGGAGGGCGCTGCGCCGCTGGGCAAGGAGTCCAACAACGTCGCGGAGTACTCCGGCCTGATCGCCGGGCTGCGGGCCGCCCAACGCATCGACCCCGGCGCCCACGTCGAGGCGCGCATGGACTCCAAGCTCGTCGTCGAGCAGATGTCGGGCCGCTGGAAGATCAAGCACGAGGACATGCGGCGACTGGCCCTCGAGGCCCGCGAGCTGGCCGCGCTCATCAGCCGCGGTGGTGGCTCGGTGTCCTACACGTGGATCCCCCGTGAGAAGAACAAGGATGCGGACGCCCTGTCCAACGACGGCATGGACGGTCGCACCATCGACCGGATGCTGGGCGATGCGGCCGTGGCAGAGGGGGACACGTCGGCCGACGAGCTCGTCGAGGAGATCATCGACCCCAACCCCGCCTCCACGGCCCTGCCGCCGGCTGCTGGCCGGGGGACGCCCACCCGCCTCGTGCTGGTGCGCCACGGCGTCACCGACTTCACCGTGCACGCCCAGCTCGACGGTCGGGGCGGCGCGGACCCCTCCCTCAACGAGACGGGTCGTGCCCAGGCGCGGGCCGCCGGAGCCGCCGTCGCCCACCTCCTGGGGGGCGCCGACGCACGGGTCGTCACGTCGTCGCTGGCCCGCGCCGTCCAGACGGGTGCCGCGGTCGCCGCGACCATCGGCGTCGACGCCGAGCAGGACGAGGACTGGGACGAGCAGGACTTCGGCGACTGGGACGGCGTGAGCGTCCACGACCTCGCCCGCGAGCAGGCCGACGAGCTGGACCGCATGCGCAGCGACGCGGCATATGCCCGTCCGGGCGGGGAGACCCACCTGGAGCTGGCCGAGCGCGTCCTCGCCGCGTACGAGCGCGTGGTCGCCGCGGGCGGCACGACCGTCGTGGTCTGCCACCGCAAGCCGATCATGGTCGTCCTCGCGCACGTGCTGGGCATCCCGCACGACCGGATCTGGCGGCTCGCCGCGGCACCGGGCTCGCTCACGGCGCTCGAGGTCTGGCCGGACGGCAACGTCTCGGTCGCGTTCACCAACCGCACCTGAGGGGACGGACGACCCGCCCACGATGTGGCCGGGTCGTCTCGCCATGTGGCGGTCCGTCCTACGCTGGGGACATGAGCTACGCAGGAGACGTCGCCCCCCAGGATGCGTATGCCGCGCTGGCGGCCGACGAGGACGCGGTCCTCGTCGACGTGCGCACCAGCGCCGAGTGGAACTACGTCGGGCTGCCCGACCTCACCGGGCTGGGCAAGAAGGTCATCTGCGTGGAGTGGCAACGCTTTCCGGACGGAGCGGTGAACGGCGACTTCGTCGAGCAGCTGCGCGACGCGGGCCTGCCCGACGGTGCCCCGATCTACTTCCTGTGCCGCTCTGGCGTGCGCTCGGTGGCCGCCGCGGAGGCCGCCACCGGTGCGGGGCTGGAGCCGTCCTACAACGTCACGGAGGGCTTCGAGGGACCGCACGACGACCAGGGGCACCGCTCGGTCTCCGGCTGGAAGAACTCGGGGCTGCCGTGGAGGCAGGGATGACCGAGGGCCGCTCGTTCCGACCGGACACGGTCGCGGTGCGGGGAGGCCTGTCCCGCAGCAACTTCGACGAGACGTCCGAGGCGCTGTACCTCACGTCCGGCTTCGTCTACGAGAGTGCCGAGCAGGCCGAGGCGGCGTTCAAGGACGAGGTCGACCACTTCATCTACTCGCGCTACGGCAACCCGACGGTGTCGATGTTCGAGGAGCGGTTGCGCCAGCTCGAGGGTGCCGAGGCCTGCTTCGCGACCGCGTCCGGCATGTCGGCGGTGTTCGTCGCCCTGGCTGCGCTGCTCGGACAGGGGGACCGCGTGGTGTCCTCGCGCGGCCTGTTCGGCTCGTGCTTCGTCATCCTCGACGAGATCCTGCCGCGGTGGGGCGTGGAGACGGTGTTCGTCGACGGACCGGACCTCGACCAGTGGCGCGAGGCGCTGTCCGTGCCGACGCAGGCGGTCTTCTTCGAGACCCCGAGCAACCCCATGCAGGAGCTCGTCGACATGCGGGCCGTGTCGGACCTGGCGCACGCCGCCGGGGCCCAGGTCGTCGTCGACAACGTCTTCGGCACGCCGGTGTTCTCCCGTCCGCTCGACCACGGTGCCGACGTCGTCGTGTACTCCGCGACCAAGCACATCGACGGCCAGGGCCGCACCCTCGGCGGAGCCGTGCTCGGCACGTCCGAGTTCGTCGACGGGCCGGTGAAGAACCTCATGCGGCACACCGGACCGGCGATGTCGCCGTTCAACGCGTGGGTCCTGGTCAAGGGCCTGGAGACGCTGAGCCTGAGGGTGCGCCAACAGGCGGCCAACGCCCTCGCCGTCGCGGAGGCCCTGGAGGCCCACCGGTCGGTGACGAAGGTGCTCTACCCGTGGCTGCCGTCGCATCCTCAGCACGAGCTGGCGCAGCGGCAGATGCTCGGCGGCGGCACCGTGGTGACGTTCGAGCTCGACGGGGGCAAGGCCGAGGCGTTCGCGCTGATGAACGCGCTGCAGGTCGTCGACATCAGCAACAACCTCGGTGACGCGAAGTCGATGGTCACGCACCCGGCGACGACGACCCACCGCAGGCTCACGCCCGAGGCGCGCGCGGCCGTCGGCATCACCGACGGCACGGTCCGCATCTCGGTCGGTCTGGAGGACCCCCAGGACGTCATCGAGGACCTGCTCCGCGGCCTGCCGGGCTGACGGGCGACACGCACGACGTGCCGCGCCTCGGGTCAGCCGGCGACGGCGAGCGCAGCCACGGACAGGCCGCCTGCGACCACGGCGCAGGCCAGGCCCTGGGCCGCCAGCCGCCACGGGTTGACGGTCAGCCCGCGAGCCCGGCAGCGCTGGGCCCACAGCAGCGTCGCCAGGGACGCCCACGGCGTCACCAGGGGCGCCACGTTGACCCCGATGAGCAGGGCCATCAGCCGTTGTGGCGCGTCGGCCGTGACCGACTCCAGGGCGATGTAGGCCGGGAGGTTGTTGGCCACGTTGGCGGTGAGGGCGCCGCTGCCGGCCACCCGCGCCAGGGCAGCCGCGTCGGTGCCCGTGCCCGTCAGGGACTCCAGCACCGGCTGCAAGCCGTGGCGCAGCGCCACGTCGATGACCACGAAGAGCACCGCGACGCCCAGGGCCATCTGCCACGGGAGGGCCAGCCGGCGCAGCAACGGACGGTCCCGCACCGCGACCAGCACCAGCAGGACGGCGGCGGCCACGGAGGACACCCAGGCGGGGGCGAGGCCGAGGGCGAAGAGCGGGCCCACGGCGAGGCAGACCCCGCCGGCGACGCGGAGCATGACCGCGTCGTGCGGCTCCGGCGGCGCGTCGGGCTCGTAACGACCGCGCAGGTCCTTGCGGTGGAAGACCCACAGCACGAGCAGCGTGCCGACGACCGCGGCCAGCGCCGGGGTGGCGGCCAGGCGGACGTACCCGGCGTGACCGACCCCCAGCTCGTCGAAGTGGTGCAGCGACAGCAGGTTCGAGAGGTTGGAGACGGGCAGCAGCATGCTGGCCGTGTTGGCCAGCCAGAGCGTCGTCATCGCGAACGGCAGGGGCGAGATGCCCAGCTGCGCCGCGATGGCGAGCCCGACCGGTGTCAGCAGGACGGCGGTGGTGTCGAGGCTGAGGAAGACCGTGCAGACCACCGCGAGGAGGACGAACAGCAACCACAGCAGGGGTACTCGGTGCCGACCGGCCCGCGACGTCCAGTGCCCAGCGACGTCGAACACGCCTGCGGCGTCGGCGATCTCGGCCACGACGGTGATCGCGACGAAGAAGATCAGGACCGGGGCGACACGGCTGACGAGGTCGGCGAGCTCGGTGCCGTTCACGCGGTGGTCGTCGAGGTCAGGGAGCGGGCCGTCGCGTCGAGGACCCACGGCCGACCGGGCCGCTCGGGCGGGGTCAGCGCGACCTCGAAGGCGTCGTCGAGGACGTCGAGCAGCTGGGAGACCCTGCGCACGTCCCGGCCCACCTGGCACAGGTGCCGGGTGACCAGGCCCCTGGTGTGCTTGGCCATGTGCGTGGCACCGGGAACGCGCACCTGCACCCAGCGGTCGGCGAGGGCGCCCTGCGGAGTCCACGCCGCGGCATACGTGCTGGAGCGACAGTCGACCACCAGCCCACGTCCAGCGACCTCGGGGAGCACCTGCGCGAGCTCGGGCTTCCACGCGCTGGCAAGGGGGCCGATTCCGGGCAGGTTCACCGCCATCGAGAGCCGGTACGGCGCGATGGCGTCGGTGGGGCGCACCGCACCGTAGAGGGCCGAGACGACGACGACCCACCGGTTCGCGCGGCGCTTGGCCGCCGGGTCGAGGGAGGCGTGGCCGAGGGCGTCGTAGAGGACCCCGGAGTAGACGCGAGACGCGGGCAGGGACGGTGCGCTGTCGAGCACCGTGTTTCGGGCGATCTCGGCGGTGAGGTTGGGGCTGACGCCGAGGACCTCCGCAGCAGAGGGGTGGGCGCTCACCTTGGCCACCGCGTCGACGACGGCGCGTCGGGTGTCGGTCAGCTCGGGGAAGCTCAGGGTCCCGGGGTCGACCGGGCGGCCGCGGGACCGGCCCGTCTTGGACTCCGAGGGAGGGAGCAGGATCAGCACGGGGCAAGCCTAGGTCCGGCCTCCGACGGGTGCCGCGTCGGTCCGCTGGATAGGTTGGCGGCATGCCCCAACGACGAATCCAGGTCGAGAAGCCGGTGGCCGCGAAGGCCGTGGCCCAGTCCGCCGAGCTCCAGGCCCGGTTCGACGCGGTGCGCGCCGAGAACGCGGTGCCGAAGGAGTTTCCGCCGCAGGTCCAGGCTGAGGCCGAGCAGGTCGCGGCCGCCCCGGACCTGCCCGAGCGGGACGAGACCGGGGTCGCCTTCTGCACCATCGACCCGCCCGGGTCGATGGACCTCGACCAGGCCCTGCACATCGAGCGCGAGGGCGAGGGCTACCGCGTCCGCTACGCCATCGCCGACGTCCCGGCGTTCGTCCGGGCGGGGGGCGCCATCGACGCCGAGACGCGCCGGCGTGGGCAGACAATCTACGCGCCGGACCACCGCACCCCGCTGCACCCCCCGGTGGTGAGCGAGGGTGCCGCGAGCCTGCTCCCCGACCAGGTGCGACCGGCGTTCGTCTGGGACCTGCGGCTCGGCGCCGACGGCACGACCACCTTGACCAGCCTCTACCGCGCGATGGTCCGCAGCACCGACCGCTACGACTACGACCACGTCCAGCAGGCCGTCGACGCCGGCGGCGCCGACGAGCGCCTGGAGCTGCTCAAGGAGGTGGGCACACGCCGCCTCGAGCTCGAGCGCCAGCGGGGCGGTGCGAGCCTGCCCATGCCCGAGCAGGAGGTCACCGAGGACGCGAACGGCCACTACCGCACCCACTTCCGCCCGCCGCTGGCGGCGGAGGACTGGAACGCCCAGATCTCGTTGATGACCGGTATGGCGGCCGCCGACCTGATGCTCGGCGCGAAGGTGGGGATCCTGCGCACCATGCCCGCCCCGGACGACGGCGCGGTCGCCCGTTTCCGGCACGCCAGCCGGGCGCTCGGCGTCGAGTGGCGCAAGGACGTGCCGTACGGCGAGTTCCTGCGCACGCTGGACCGCACCGACCCCCGGCACCTCGCCCTGATCCACGAGGCGACCGCCTTGTTCCGCGGTGCCGGCTACACGCCGTTCGACGGGACGGTCCCCGCGGACCCGCAGCACTCGGCCGTGGCTGCCGCCTACGCCCACGTCACCGCGCCCCTGCGTCGGCTGGTCGACCGGTTCGGCCTGGCCATCTGCGAGGCGATCAGCGCCGGGACCGAGGTGCCCGGTTGGGCGCGCGAGGCGCTCGCGTCACTGCCGGAGGTGATGGCCGCCTCGGACAAGGTGGCCGGTGCCGTCGAGCGCGGGTGCGCGGATGCCGTCGAGGCAGCCTCGCTCGAGGACCGTGTGGGTGAGGTGTTCGACGCGATGGTCGTCGACCAGCGGGACAAGGGCCGGCTGGTGGTTCAGGTCGACGAGCCCGCGGTCCTCGCGAACGCGACGGGCGACCACGCCCTCGGCACCCGCGTGAAGATCAGGCTGACCGAGGCGAACATCAGCACCAGCACGGTGAGGTTCGACATCGTCGGCTGAGTCGGCCAGCTCGTCGGGCGAACCACCAGGCCGAGACCGTTGCCGGTCGACGGGGTGTCGGTGGGAGCCGCGCAGGACCCGGGGGACGAGTCCCCGGACGTGGCGCTCGTCGCGCTCCCTGCCGAGGTCGTCCCGGTGGCCGTCGTCACGGAGGTGGACGACGTGCTCGTGCTGCTCGTCGCCGACGATCCGGTCGTGGTGGACGGCGTGGGCAGCTTCGTCGTCGATGCCGCGGTGGCCGTGGCGGTGGTCGACGGGGTGGTCGTCGACGGGGTCGGGCAGGCCGTGGTGGTCGAGCTCGACGAGGGTGTCGTGGTGGTGGACGAGGTCGAGGTCGTCGTGCCCGTGGCCGACGTGCTGCTCGTCGACGACGGCGTGGTGGTGGAGCTCGAGGTCGTCGAGGACGTGGATGTCGAGGACGCCGATGTCGACGACGTGGACGAGGGGGACGTGGACGACGTGGTGGTCGTCGTGGAGCTGCTCGTGCCGGTGCTCGTCGTCGACGAGCTGGTGGTGGAGGTCGACGTCGTGGTGCTGGTGGTGGGGTGCGACGTCGTGCTCGAGGACGGGTGGGAGCCCGGGGTGCCCGGCCTCGGTGCGGCCACGACCGGTGGACGCGACGGCGGGCCGACGGGCGGTGGGGGCGACGAGGGCAGGGTCACCACGGAGCGGGGGACCGCACCGCCGGGGGACACCGTCTGCATGAGGCGCAGGACGTCCCGCAGGTACACGTCCGAGTGGTTGTACGACAGGATCGCCGAGCGCAGTCCGGCAGCGGTCGACAGGTCCCGGCCCCCGGCGCAGAGGTACGCGGCGGCGGAGAAGGCGCTGTCCTCGACGTTCTGCGGGTCACGGATGCCGTCGCCGTTGCCGTCGCGGCCCCAGCGCTGCCACGTCGAGGGGATGAACTGCATCGGCCCGACGGCCCGGTCCCAGACCCGGTCCGCGTCATAGCGGCCGTTGTCGGTGTCGAAGATCGCGGCGAAGGCACCGCCGTTGAGGACGGGCCCGTAGACGGCAGGGACGGCTCGGTGCCGGCTGTCGAGGCTCCGTCCAGCCAGCGAGCCGGACTCGACCTGGCCGATGGCGGCGAGCAGCTGGACCGGAAGCCGGCACGAGGTGGGGGCGGACGCGACCGCCGAACGGTAGGCGCTCCACAGGACGACGGGGACGCTGGTGCTCCCCGCGGCCCCTTGCGGGACGGGCGGGTCGACCACCGACGGCTGGAGCGCGGCGGCGAGCGTGGCGAGCCGCAACGGCCCGGCGATCACCTGGTCGACGCTGACCAGTCCCGTGCGCTCGCCGACCACGAGGTCGCGCGGGGTGACGTCCCAGTCCGCCGCGGTGCTGGGACTGGGCGACGGGGCCGCCTGGGCGGGCCCGGTCGGTCGGCCGGCGCTGGCCGGTGCGTCGGCAGGGCTCCCGCCCACGAGCAGGGCCGCACCGAACGCCATCACGGACAGGGCCGTGGCGAGCGGGCGCGCGACCGGGATGCGGACCACCCGTGGTCCGCGCTCCGGGTGTGGCTCGGCCATCAGACCTCCCCGCTGGTTCGGCCGTCGTTCATCGCACGCCAGATCGACGCGGTTCCCCCTCGGGCCGATCGTAAGCCGCAACCGGCGGCGAATCGACCCCCAGATGGCGGGGAATCCGGGCCGCCTGTGACGGGTGTGACCCCATGGGTCCGTGGGACCCATGGGGCACCCGTCGCTGCGTTGCTCGGGGTCACGACGGCCTCAGCAGGCGCTTCCGTCGACGAGCAGGATGGGGCAGGTGCCGGTCGACGGGGGGAGGACCCGTTGCAGGCCCCAGATCCCGACGGCGGTGAACGGACGTCGCTGGTCACCGTAGAAGTAGTCGCCGGGCACCTCCGCGGTCCCGCCGGCACCACCGACGACGTTGAGGTCGAAGGTCTCCCACGGCGCCATACCCTGCGCCGTCATCCACGGCGACCGGCCCACGAGCGGGTCCTCGTCCCAGCGCAGGCCTCCGAGGCTGAACACGTGGTTGTTCTCGCTGCCGGGTGCCACCATGACGTGCACCAGCTCGGGATCGCCTGCGAAGGCGGTGAGGTATGGCACCTGTCCGGGGTTCTTGAACGACGTCGCGCCGTCCCCTGCGGGGGCCGTGAGGTAGTTGATGTTCGACCGTCCCGCGGTGGCGTTGGTCGGGTACGGCATGAAGTCCTGCCCTATCTGGGTGTCGTCGTCGGCGATGGTGACCGAGAAGTCCCGGTAGTCCTGCGGGGTCCCGCCGGGCACGTGGACGATCACCTGGGCGCCGAGGTCCTTGGCGTCACCGGTCACCGGGTCGCTGAACTCAGTGGACAGGCCCGGCACCTTCGAGGCGGGAGCCACGACGACCAGTCCGTACAGGCCGTTCTTGAGCCGGCCGTTGGACGCGAGGTCGCTGACCACGGCTGAACCCACCCGGTGCTCCGGCACGTAGTAGACGTACGAGCGCGTGGCGTTGGGTGCGGTGTTCTGGTCGGTCGAGAAGCCGATGTTCACTCCACCGGAGCCTGCTTCCCGGTCCAGCTTGCCGACCGAGAACCCCACGGGGGTCGTGAGCAGGTTGGTGAGGTTCACCGTGACGCACTCACCCGCGACGACATGCATGACGAGGGGCACCGGGACCTTCAGGCGCGCCTTGATCGACGCCACGTCCGCGTTCGGGACGTATGCCGTGCGCCCGCCGCTGACGTTGCCCGACCGGTCGATCGCGCTGAGGCCAAAGGTGCGCTGGGGCGCTCCTGACGGACACGGGTTGCCCGGTGACGTCGTCGGCGGAGGGGCCGCCCCCGTGGGTGTCGGCAGCGTGTAGTCGGGGCCGTCGGGCGAGTTGCCCGGCAGCGGCCGCAGGGAGTCCACGCGGCCGGGCAGCACCCGCACGAGACCCCAGGCGCCCTGCTGCGTGCGCAGCTCGGTGCCGTTCGCGTAGAAGTAGTCCCCGGGCCTCAGTCGCAGGTCGGGATCGGTACCGCCGATGACGAGGCTGTCGCGCTCGCTGATCCCGGCGTGCAAGGCGTCGATGATCGACTCCTTCGTCTCCCGGAGCTCCTGGTTGGTGCGCGCGCCGACGAAGTGCAGGGAGTCGACGGTGGGCGAGACGCTGATGGAGCGGACGACGAGAGGATCGCCGGGGTACAGGCGTGGCAACGGTGTCACAGGATCGCCGTACTTCCACGAGCTGAACTGGTTGGCCTTGTCGGTCCGGCCGGCGAGCGGGTTGGCCTTGAGGTTGAGCGTGGACCAGCCGGCCGCGTCGTTGTCGTTGATCGTCCACAGGACCATCTCGCGGAAGCTGCCGTCGACCACTCCCGGGACGAGCGAGTTCGAGGTGTGGATGTCCACGATCGTCCCGGAGTCGACCTCGGCACCGGAGACCGGGTCGTGGTAGGTCGAGCCGCGGGGTTCCACGATGAGCTGGCCCACGAGGCCGTGGCCCCAGCCGTGGATGCCGTCGACGTGGTCGTGCCAGAAGACGTTGTCCAGGGCCACGTCCGGGTACCAGCGGTACTGGATGAACTCGGTGCCCGCGAACTCGGAGGCCGCGTGGTCCTTCGTGAGCGGGGACGTCAGGGTGACCGTACCGGCCACCGTGTCGACCGACGCGACCTGTGCCGGCTCGATCGACTCCGTGCCCTCACCGACCGCCAACCAAGGATGCGTGGGCCGGCCGTTCGCGTCGGTCCCCACGAACTTCGCCACCGACGTGAGGTGCAGGACGCTGTCACCCACGTGCGCCGGGTCGACGAGCTTCGCGTCGGTGACCGTGTAGGGCCGCACGCTGTGCTCGTAGGCGAATCCGGCGGAGACGCCGTCGGAGCCCTGGACGTCGAACTGCACGTGGTGGATGTGCATGGAGGTCTTCGAGAACTTGTCGAAGGCCGAGGCGTCGGGGATCTCGCTGGTCAGCGTGATCGCCACGCAGTCACCTGCGTTGGCGCGGATGGCCAGCGGATCGGACTTCGCCGGGTCGGCGAGCGTCGCTGCCTTGTCCTTCGCGAGGACGAACAGCTTGCCGTCCGGGTCGTTGACGGTGGGCGTGCGGGGGATCGTCTTGCCGATGGCCACGACGTTGTACGTGCGCTGTTGCCGGTTCTGCGGGCACAGGGCGTCGTCGCGGTTACCCCATGGGTCCGTGGAGGACCCGGAGTTCTGGTAGTTGTTGGCACCGAGCCACGGTGCTCCGGAGTGGCCGTTGGCGGTGAACGGTGGTCGCTTGCCGATGTTGGTGCGCAGCAACGGATAGGCGGGTCTGCCGTTCACCGGGTTGAACAGGATGGCAGGCCGGTTCCCGACGAGGTGGCCGACGTCGACTGCCAGCAGGTTCGGCTGTCCCTGGACGACCTGCACCGAGTCGGGGAAGAGGGTGGGGTCAGCCGGTGCGCCGAGGTACAGCGGCGCGTCGGACGTCCCCGCGACCTTCCAGTCCCAGACCGTGGGGTCCTGCCCGTTCTGCGGTATGCCGGACGGCGGCAGCTGCGGGCGGATCCAGTCGTCGAGGTTGTCCTTGGTCAGGGTCGTGCCGTTGATTGTCCGGCCGAGGAGACCGGTGGAGTCCACGGCGCCCGGGGGGGCGGTGCGGTCGCCGATCGGCACCAGGTCGGGCTGCAGCGTGTCGTAGACGCGCCACAGGCCCCACATGCCGGAGGTGTAGTGCTTGGCGATGTGGCAGTGGAACAGGAAGTCGCCGGCACTCTGCTGGACGCCGCCGGCGCCGCCCTCGATCTCGAGGTTGTAGGACTCGCCGGGGCCGACCGACTGGGAGTCGAGCCGCTGGGACTGCGAGCCGGTCTCGGGGTCCTTGTACAGGCCCGTCCTGGCGTAGCTGATGGCGTCGTCGGCCACCGGGTTGGCCCGCCACCGGTCGCCGCCACCGTGCAGGTGGAAGACGTGGAACTTCTCCGCGCCCACGTGCATCAGTCGGATCTTCGTCGGGTCGGCGAGGTACCCGCGCATGATCGGCGTGGCCGGCTCACCGAAGGTGTAGGAGCTGTACGAGTGCGACTTCTCCTTCGGGAACGCCAGCAGGCGGTTGCGGAAGGGCTCCGAGCGGTAGTTCAGGGCGAACGCGCCGGGACGGTACGTCCCGGTGATGTTGTCGACGAGCGGGATGTCCAGGTTGTTTTTGTCCTTGAGGAGCTCGTTGTCGTTCCCGATCTCGTGGTGCAGGAGGGCCGCCTCACGGAAGCCGCACGTGGGCATCGTCGAGTTCCGGTCGCAGGCGACGTCGGTCCCGGCGGGCTTGATGATCGCCTCCCACCCGGAGGTGAGCGGCAGGCCGGCCGTGGTCGGGTCCCAGTACGTCGAACCCTTCGGCTCCACGACCAGGGCACCGAACAGCCCGTGGTTGACGGCCGCACGGAATCCCGGTCCCGGGTGGATGTAGTGGCCGCCCTCCTCACGCGGGTCGTCCGGGACGCTGAACCGGTAGGTGCGCGTGGCGTTCAGCGGGACCGTCGCCGCGGGGTTCTTGCCCAGGGTGTTGCCGGACGAGGCGAGGGTGAACTCGAGACCGTCGATGTGGAAGCCGTACGAGCCGGTCGTCGACCGGTTGGTGTACTTCACCTGGACGCAGTCACCCTCGTTGGCGCGGATCACCAACGGCTGTATGGCGTCGCCGTGCAGTCCCACGGACACCTTCTGGGAGAGGGCCTGGGCCTTCACTGCGGCGACCTGGCTCGTGAGCGTGTAGATCTTGCCCTTGGGGTCGTGGTCACCGAAGCGGTTGAGCGGCGTGTCCACGTCCATCGCCGTGACGTCGAAGACCTTGTCGGCAGGGCCCCCGGCGAAGCAGCTGGTCGATCCGGGCGACGGCGCCGCCGCGGCGGGGACGGACGAGGCCGCAGCCGTGGCGGCTGCGACGGCCGCCACCGACAGCACCGCGACCGTGCGACGGCTGCGGGCGACCCGGCGCACGAGGGAGGGGAGCGCGCGGGGGAGCCGCGGTGCGATCAGGACGATGGCGGCGAACGGCAGGTAGACGACGAGCAGTGACGCGGTGTCCGCGAGCAGAGCGACGACCGGGAGGGCGCCGCTGCCCGCGTCGAAGAAGGTGGATCGGATGCCGTTCCCGGCGGCTGCCGCGAGGGCTGCGGTCATGGCCAGCTGGAGGGCCGCCACGACCGGGGAGCCCGGGAGGGCCGCGTCGGGGAGGTGGTGGCCGATCGACGGGTTGCCCGCACCGACCTGTCCCCGGCGGTCGTGGGCCAGCACGGTCGGGACGGCGATGACGAGCAGCGGCAGCAGGAACCCGGTCGCAGGCAGGCCGTCGAGTGCGGCCCCTGCCCCGACGTGACCCTGCGCCCCCGCCAGCTCGAGCCACCCCAGCCACAGGGCACCGAGCACGGCGAAGGCGCAGGCGATCAGGACGTCGCGGGTGATGCGGGCGACGAGAGGGACGGGTCGTGGTGACTGAGTCATGGCGAGACCTGCTTCGGGACGGTGGTGCTGGTGACCGGAGGTGCGTTGGAGGGTGGGCCCGACCTGCCGTGGTCGTGCGTGGCGGCCGGGCCCGCGGTGTCGACGCGGAGCAGGGGGACCGCCACCTGGCCGGGTGCGGTCAGGCGCAGCTGGGCTCCGTTGCGGGGCACGACATACGAGAGGGCGCCCTCGAGGTGGCCCCCGCGACGCAGCGAACCGCGCTTCATCGACCCCGCCACGGGGTCGAGGGGGACCGTGCCGGCGAGGGCGCGCAGGACCGAGGTGTCGTAGCCGGCGTCCGCGTCGGACGCCGCGACCTCGAGGGTGACCCGGACGAGCGCCCGGTCGGTGGTGACGAGGCTGTTGACCCCGTGGGACATCCCACCCAGGTCGGCGTCGCTGAGTCCGCTCACCTGCTCGACGTGCAGGACGCGATAGCTGATCCCGTTGACCTGCAACGTCATCGGGTCAGCAGGCCCCTTGAGCACCGACACGACGTGACGGGCGCCGAAGGCGGTCGCCGTCAGGACGAGCAGCGCCACGAGGGCCACACGCCACAGCCGTGGCGCGGCACTCGACGTCGTGAGGGACATGGGTCGATGGTCGACCCGGCACCTTGGGCAAATCTTTGGGTCATCCTCGGGGCGGAGTTGCGCCGGGCGCCCGCCCGCTACGCTCCGGGGCGTGGTCTCCGGCCGTGGGCTGCGTGGTGCGGGCGCCACCGCACTGGCGGTGGTGCTGTCCTGCTGCGCGATCATCTGGTTCACCGCGACCGCCGCGCAGGCGCACGCCCAGCTGGTGCGCAGCTCACCTGCCGCCGGGTCGGTCGTCGCCCGCGCCCCGCAGGTCGTCACCCTGACCTTCGGTGAGGAGGTGCAGGCGGGGGACGGCGGGATCGACGTCTACGACGACCGGTTCGCCCCTGTCGACGCCGGCCCGGTCCTCGCCACCCCGGGGGATCCGTTCACGCTGCGGGTCTCCCTCCCTCCCGGGCTGGCACCGGGCACGTACACCGTTGCCTGGCGGGTCAGCTCGGGCGACACCCACCCCGTCGCTGGTTCCTTCCGGTTCTCCGTGGGGAGCCCCAGCCAGGTCCGTGGCACCCTGCCCGACCCCGGGCGCAACGAGGGGGTCGGGACGTTCCTGGGGGTGCTGCGGTGGGTCGGCTTCGTGGGTGCCGCGCTCGGACCAGGGGCCGTCGTGGCTGCGCTCCTCGTGTGGCCGGCAGGGTTGGGGCAGCGCAGGATCCGCGTGCTCGTCGGCACGGGTCTGGGCCTGCTCGCGGTGAGCACGGCCGGCGGCATGCTGTTGCAGGGGGTGTACGCGAGCGGCCGACCGCTCGCCGCCCTCTGGCAGGCGCCGCAGACCCTCGACAGCCACTCCGAGCGTTTCGACCGGGTGTATGCCGTGCGCAGCTACCTGCTCGTGGCGGCGGCCGTCGGGGTGGTGGCCCTGCTCGGCCTCCCCGCGCCGGCGCGTGACCGGTGGCGCAGGGTCTGGGTCGGCGTGGCCGTGGTCGCGACCCTGGCACTGCTGGCCACCTGGCCGTTGGTCGGCCACTCCGCGGTGCCGCCCGGCGAGACCCTGGCTGTCGGCGTGAACCTCGTGCACATCGCCGCCATGGTCCTGTGGCTCGGTGGGCTCTGCGTGGTGCTCGTGGGCCTCTCTGTCGACCGCGACACGGTCGCACGCAGCGCGCTGCCCAGGTTCTCGGTCCTGGCGCTCGGGAGCGTCGCGGTGCTGGTCGCCTCCGGGGTGGTCCTGGCGTGGCGCGAGGTCGGCACCGTGGGGGCGCTGGGGGCCACGACGTTCGGACGCGTCCTGCTGGCGAAGAGCGTCGCCGTCGTCCTGCTGCTCGGCGTGGCCAACCTGGCCCGCCGGTGGGTGGCTCGTCGATCAGCGCCTGTGGAAGGGCCCGATCACGCTGGCAACACGGGCGATCCGGCCTGGAGACCGTTCAGGTGGGGACTCGTGGGCGAGGTCGCCCTGGCTGCCGTCATCCTCGGGCTCACGGCGGCGCTGGTGTCCATCGTCCCGGGCCGCCAGGCGGCCCAGAGCACGCCGGATACCTCATCCTCGTCGGGGACGTCCGGCTCCCGCGTCGTGACGGGCGCCCCCTGACCCGAACGGGTCCTGCCCGGCTGCGCCAGCAGCCAGCCGGTGCTGGAGTCGGACGGCACGAATCGCGGTCTTCACTGCTGGGCCTGGCTGCACCTCCGGGCCGGCTGCACTGCTGGGCCGGGCTGCACGGTGAGCCGCTCGCGCGCACGGCCGACCCGGCGGCATACGGGGGCACTGGCCGAACGGGCGCAGCACAGTGCCCGGCACATCGGGGGTGATGTGCCGGGCGCTGTCGGAAAGGGCGGTGCCCCGGACTGAGTGAGGGGGTGGTCCGGGGCCCGCGGATGTGGGGTCCTGCTAGGGAGCTGCCGGTCCGGGCCGCCCCTCGCGCGCCCCGGACCGGCTCACCTCAGCTCATCTGGCCACGACCGTGGTGGACTTGTCCGACGGGACGCTGTCCCCGAGGGCGTTGATCGCCACCACCTCGAACTGGTAGTTGCCGGTGGGGAGGGCGATCGTCCTGGGAGTGACGGTGCCGTTGAAGGTCGTCTGGCTGAAGAACGTCAGCGTGACGCCGTCTGCGGCGACCCGGTAGGCGTTCACCCGGTAGTTCGTGATGGTCGAACCACCGTTGCTGGCAGGAGCACTCCAGACGGCTTGAGCGTTGCTCGCACCGCCGGCGACACCGGCGATCGGAGTCCCGATGCCCGGCTTGCCCGGCACCGTTGCCGGGGTCACCGTGTTGGAGCTGGCCGACGCCGCGCCGGTGCCGTTGGCGTTGACCGCCTGCACCCTGAAGTTGTACGCGGTGCCGTTGGTGAGGCCCGAGACGAGCGCGCTCGGCGTGCTGCCGGAGACGGTGTCCGTCCTGACGGTCGTACCACCGATCCGGACCTGGACGAGCCAACCCGTGACCGGCGACCCTCCGTCGCTACCCGGGGTCCAGCTCAGGCTGACGCTGGTGTTGCCCCGGACCGCCGTGACCGCTGTCGGTGCGCTCGGGACGCCCACGGGGGTGACCGCGTTGGACGGCGCCGAGAGCGGACCCGCTCCGAAGAGGTTGTTGGCGCGCACCTGGAAGGTGTACGGCCTGTTGGTCACCAGACCGGTGACCACGCGGCTGACGGCCGTGCGGGCGATCCCGGTGATGGTCTGGGTGACCACACCGTTGGAGCTGACCACGATGTCGTAGCTCGTGATGGGCGAGGTGCCCGCGGGCAGGACCGGTGCGGTCCAGGTGACGGTGGCCGATCCGGTGGCGGCGGCACTCGGCGTCGTCGTTGCGGCGACGTTGGTGGGTGCCGGCGGCGGGGTGAGCAGCAGCACCTGGTCGGTGAACTGCAGCCGCTCGATGTTCCGCAGCGTGTCGATGCCGTCGGACACCTTCTGGGTGGCCCGGTTGACCGCCCCGGTCTGGGTGACCGTGAAGCTGCCGTTGGCGTTGCGCACCACGGTGAACGACGCCCTGGGGGCGAGGAAGACCGCGGTGTCGACACCGGTGTCACCAGCGGGGGCCGGCACGATCTCGCGCACCATGACCAGCTGGCCGGGGTCGACGGTCCCGTCGAACACTGCCTGCTGCAGCGTCTTCGGGTTGCCCGCCTGGTAGGTGCCCTCCATCAGCGTCGCCGACCCGATCTCCGGGCCGGTGCCGTCCGCGTTGGTGCGGACGCTGATGCGGACCTGGAGCGAACGGTCGCCGTCGATGATGTCGTCGGCGCCACGACCGGTGATCGTGTCGCTGCCTCCACCACCGAGCAGGATGTTGCCGTCACCCCAGATGGGTCCGGAGAGCGGGCAGGTGCCTGCGGCCGAGTTGGCCACGACCGGAGCCAGCGCACCGGTGAGGGGCGGCAGGATCGCCGAGAGCCCACTGATGCGGTTGACGCCTGCCTGGTCGAGGACGTCGCAGCCGGTGAAGCCTGCGCCGCCGATCGCCGAGGGGACGTCGTCGTTGCCACGGATGACGTCGTTGCGCGCGGAGCCCGAGTCGGCCTCGGTCTCCTGCCAGCGGTCGCGGTTGACGACCACCTGGATCGGCAACGGGCCGAGGTTGTTGTTGATGGCCATGTCGTCGTCGGCGGCCACCGTGTCGTACTGGTGGATCGCCCAGTCGAACCCTCCGGCGCCCGCGTTGCGGTCGACGAACGAGTTCTGGCTCATGATGTCGTCGCCACCCTCGGTGTCGTAGTCGTTCTCACCGACCTGGCCGATGAAGATGTCATGACCGGGGCTGGTCTCGGCGGGGTCGTCGAAGAACGGTGCACCGTGGTCGCCGATGAGCAGGTCCTGACCGGACCCACCTTGGATCCAGTCGTCGCCGCCACCACCGAAGGCGGTGTCGGTCCCGGCACCGGCGATGATGAAGTCGTCGTCAGGTCCGGCGAACTCCTCGTTGTCGTTGGCGCCGCCGTTCATGAAGTCCCGGCCGTCGCCACCCATCATGATGTCGATGCCGTTTCCGGCGTCCATGGCGTCGTTGCCCGGACCACCCTTGAGGACGTCGGCACCACCGGTGTCGGTCATCCGGTCAGCACCGTCGCCTCCGATGACGACGTCGTCGCCGGAGTTGCCGTCGAGCCAGTCGTTGCCGTCATTGCCGAGGATGGTGTCGTTGTCGATGCCGCCCTTGATCCGGTTGGACGTCAGGTCGCCGTTGTAGACGGACTGCCCGTTGATGCCCGCGGGGTCCACGGAGTTGATCAGCTTGTAGGTGATCTGGCCGTTGGCCGAGCGCGTCAGCAGTGCGTTCTCGTCACAGTCGGTCGTGGGGTCGTCGGTGACGGAGGCACCGAACTGCGTGAACCCTGCGGCGGTGTTGGCGAGGTTGGCCAGCTGGAACTTGCAGTCGGCCGTCGCGAACGCGTCCTGCTTGAGCGTGTGCGTGTTGTCGGTGTTGCGCATGATCAGCTCGGCGAAGCTGTTGCTCTCGAGCTGCGTCCGCAGGTTCATGCCGGGGGTGCGGGCCAGGTAGTACAGCCGGTCCCCGTTCTGGAGGTTCGTCAGCGACGTCTCGAAGACGTAGTTGAACGTCTTGCCGAGCAGCCCGCCGTTGATGTCGGTCGACTCGGCGAGACCACCGACCCAGAGGTCGACCTTGTTGAGGCCGGTCTCCTGGTTCGCCCACGCACCGGCGCCGTTGATGAAGTCCATCTCGTCCTGGGTCGGGCTGAGGCCCACGCCCGGGTCGATGATGGCCTGCGCAGCGGCGCGCTTGGCCTGGTAGGTGGTGGCGTTGACGATGCTCGGGTACGTGCCGTAGGCAGCCACGAAGTTCACGAGGGACTCCGGGTGCTTGAGGTTGTTGCCCAGGTCGGCCCAGCTCGTGTACGGCGCCAGCTGCCCGTCGTTGGTGACGGAGAAGATCTGGCGGCGCAGGTTGTTGAGCGTCGGGATGCCCTCGGACCGGGCGCGGGTCATGTTGAGGGTCGGGAGGTCGAGCGGCAGCCCCAGCAGGTTGTTGCGGAGGGTGTCGGTGACGAACTCGTCGATCTCCTGCCCGACCTGGTCGGACATGCCCATGATGATCCCGCCGGCAGCGGCCTCAGAGCTGAGCGCGCTCCCGTTCAGGCCCCGGTTGTACTCCGGGGGGTTGAGGAACCCGTCGAGCAGCTTGATGTCGTAGTGCTGCGGTGGCGAGGTCGAGCCTGCCGGGAGCGGGGCCGTGCGGTCGATCGTCTCGGTCAGCATGGAGTGGCCGAAGCGGTAGACGGCGGCGGCGAACTCAGCGGGGATCGTCGGGTTCACGTCGGAGTGGTAGACGTGGAACGGGTCGATCGCGGGCTGCACCTTGCGGGCGAACTCCTCGAACACCAGGTGCTGGTACTCCATCTCGGTGACGAAGCGAGCGGCCTGGAAGAGGCGCTGGCCGTAGTTCCACCCGGACGGGCCGTCCGTGCGGGTCCACTGCTGGAGCACCGACTGGGGGACCTTGGTGGTCAGGGTGTTGTTGATGTCGCCGACCAGCCGGTCGTGCTCCGAGTGGAAGATCTGGTGCACGGTGGTGAGGGCGATGTTCTCGTTGACGCGACCGTCACCGGCGGTGAAGTGCGAGTCGAGCAGCTCGTCGTCGTAGGTGCCGGCGGCCTGCCCGTCGAGCTGGGTGCCGGCGGTGGTGTCGGGGTCGGGGCTCTTGCAGCCGGACGGGGTGTTCGGGGCGGTGCACGGACCGACGGAGCCGGGGTCGGCGTCGTGGGCGATGTCCGTCAGGAACGGCGTGTGGAAGTGCAGCACGTTGGCCGGCGGCTCGACGGGGGACGCGAGGTTGCCCTCGACGAGACCGGTCTGGGTGACGTACTGCGGAAGGCCACGGCCCGGTCCGGGGACGAAGTTGCCGTAGGGGTCGGTGGCGAGCATCGGGATGTCGAGCACGTCCACGTCACGGAGCTTGAGCCCCAGGACCCGAGCCGCCTGGTCCTTGGTGGTGGCCCAGGTCGACATGCCGTTCTTGCGCAGGTCGTCGGTGGCCAGCCCGTTGGCGACGCTCGGGCCTCCGAGGAGGCGGCCCGTGTCCTTCGGGTGGTTGGCCGCGTCCAGCTCGTACTCACGCAGGAACGCCTGGTGCGATCCGTGCGAGGTATAGGTCTGGCTCTGGTCGACGAGCGGGGTGTCGGTGTTGGCCGGGTCGAGGTCGTCAGCGGTGCCGAAGACGCCGTCCGGGCCGGGCTCGTTCTGGCCACGGGTCAGGACCATGAACCGCAGGTTCGGGTCCAGGTCGTCGGCGTTGCCGAAGATGTGGTCCGGGCCCGCGACCAGCGGGTCGTCGTCGCGCAGCGGCACGAACACGGTGCCACCGCCCTTGACCGTCTGGTCGACGCCGTGGTCGAAGAACTGCCCGAAGATCGTGAACAGGCCGTTGAACGGAGGCGACAGACCCACGTCCGTCGTGATGTTCGGGATGGAGAGGGTCTCGCCAGCGGGTGTGCAGCCGGCGGGGAGGTTGTTGGCGTCACACGGGAAGACCCCGGTGTTGCCCTGGCTGCGCACCGGGTGTCCGGCGGCGGCCACGGCGGCCGGGTTCGTGGCCGTCTGGTCGACGATGAGGTTGCTGATCATGCGCGGCTGGGTGTCGAACACCATGTTGCCCGGCTGCTTGGTGTTGTAGGTCGTGGGGGTTCCGGCACCGGGGAAGCCCGCCGGGACGTTCTCCGCGTCCTTGAAGTCGGCGGGAGCCATGCGCTCGAAGGGCACGTCGGCCGCGGCGAACTTCTCGCGTCCGGGGACCAGGTTGTTGCACTCGCCGCCGACGGTGCGAAGGCCGTAGGAGGTGAGGACGTCGGGTACCTGCTCGGCATCCGGGATCCCGTCGCCAGGCTGGTTGAGCAGTCCCTTGCAGGGCTCTGCCGGCGTCGCCGTCGCGGCGTGCCGCTCAGCGATGTTGATCTGCTTGAGGATGAACGAGAGGTCACCCGCGGTGATCGTGAATCCTGCCTCGACCGGTGCCGAGGCGGCGTTCGCAGCCAGCGACGGTTGGAGCAGTAGGGCGGCGACGACGGCGCCGACGGATCCGAGGACCGTCAGTCGCGCCGGGCGTCGCAGGGTTGTGCTGCGTCTGCGGCCACTCGGACCGGACCGACCTTCTCCGGGGTCCCGGAGCTCTCGGGCAACACGCTCGAACCGTGCGTGGGAACTGGCCATGACACACCTGCCTCCTGAGGAAATGACAGGCCCACGGTGGAGGCACGACCTTGGGAAAATCTTTCTGCCGGGTCAGCGGGGGAGCCGGGCGCGCACGACGGTCCCGTGCGGACGCCTGCCCTCGACGACGACCGAGCCCCCGGCCTCGGTGATCGTCTCCCGGACGATGTCGAGCCCGACGTGCCCGGCGATCCGGGTCGCCACGGCAGTGCCGCCGCTGGTGACCAGGCCGCGACCGTCGTCCGCCACGCGCAGGCTCACGGCATACGGCGTGATGATGAGCTCCACGTCGACCACGCCGGCCTCGGCGTGCTTCGCCACGTTGACCATCGCCTCGCGTGCCACGCGGTAGATCAGTCCCGCGGTGACGGGGTCGACGCCGGTGTCCTCGTCGAGGTCGAGCTCGACCCGCAGGCCCTGCTCCCCGAGCCCGGCCGCGAGGTCGCGGATCGCCGCGTCGAGGCCGGCCTCGTGGGGTGTCACGGGGAAGAGGTTGGCCACGATGTCGCGCAGGAGGCGGATGTCGCGACGCAGGATCTCCGCGGCCCGGTCGGCCGTCGGGTCCGAGCCGTCGCCGGCCCTCCCGAGGGCCTCGAGGCTGACGGCCGCGCCCGAGAGGTCCTGGATGACGTCGTCGTGGAGGTCCTGTGCGAGCCGTTGCCGTTCGAGCTCGACGGCCTTGACGGTCTGGGCCAGCAGGCGGGTACGCGACCTGCGGATGCTGCTGACGCGTCGGGCGAGGCCGATGGCCAGCGGCAGCTGCGACAGCGTGAGGGCGCCGAGGGCGAGAACGCCCACGGGGGCGATCTTGGCGAGCAGCTCGTCACGTTCCCGCTCGACGCGGACGAGGGGGAAGTACATCTCGTAGACGACGTCCTGTCCCGCGTGTGAGGACGACATCGTATAGACCTCGACGAGGCTGTCGGTGCCCGTCTCGAAGACGTTCTCCTCCTCGTCGAGTTTGGAGATCGCCGAGACCGGCTCACCACCCGGGCGGAGCTTCGACAGGTCGGGGTCGGACGAGAAGTTCCGCCCGATGAGGGCGTGCTCGTCGGAGTAGATGATCACCCCGTCGGGCTTCCAGATCTTGACCCGCGCCAGGGATCCGTCGCTCATGCGCGGCCCGAGGCGGCGGTCCATCGCGGCGATCGCGTCCGGCTGCGAGGCGATGAGGGCCTCGGTGACCCCCGGCGCGAGCAGCCTGCGGGCGATGCTGGCGCCGTCCTCCGCCGCGTTGTCGAGGGCGTGCGCCTCCGCGATCCGTTCGAAGGCCAGGAAGGTCGGGACCGACACGACGACGAGCGCCACCGCGCCATACAGGAGGTGCCGCACGACGGCGCGCCGCACTTCGGTGCTCTCCGAGGAGGACCCGCCGCGGCCCCACATCAGCGGAAGTCGTCTCGCAGCTGGCGATCGGGCTGCTCGATGGTGACCAGTCCGAGCTGGGCGGCGATGATGACCGCCTCCAGCTGGCTGTGTGCCTTGAGCTTGGTCAGGATCGTCTGCACGTAGCTGCGACACGTGCTCAACGAGATGTTGAGCTCCTTGGCGATGTGCTGCACGTCCTCGCCGCGGGCGAGCAGGGCGAGCACGTCGAGCTGCCGGTCGCTCAGCCGGACCGGGGTCGTCGTCGGTTCCGCGGCCTCCGCGATGAGGTTGACCATCAGCTCGGGGTCCACGGCGACGTGGCCCGGGCCGGCGGTGCGCACCGCCTCGAGCATGTCGGCCAGGGTTCCGTCCTTGGCCAGGAAACCGCAGGCGCCGGCGACGAGCGCGTCGCCGGCGAACTCCGGCTTGGCGTGGGCCGTCAGGACGATAACCCGGGCGAACGGGTCGATGGCCATGATCTGGCGGGTGGCGTCGAACCCGGTCGAGTCCGGCAGCTGCACGTCCATGAGCACCAGCTCCGGGCGCAGCTCGCGGAACATCGCGACCCCTTGGGCCGCTGTCGTCGCGTGGCCGACGCTCTCGAGATCGGCTTCACGGTCGAGGGCGTTCGTCAGCAGCTCGGCGAACGTCTTGTGGTCGTCGACCACCAGGACGCGCGTGACCGTCTCCTGCACCTCCATGCGACCAGCCCCCTCCGTCGCGCTGCTGCCAGCCCAGGCCGAGGTCGAACGTGGTCCATCCCGACCTGTACGACCCGCCCCCGATTGTCAGGCCGATCGCGCCGCGGCGGCTCCACCATTCGTCGTGCTCCCTGCTCGTGCCAAGAGCGTGGACAGCACCAGTCGAGCCTCCTCGAAGGAGACGGGGGGCGTGCTACGGGGAGCAGGTCCACGGTGCAGCGACGACGCCGGTCCGCGGCTGCCTGCCACGCTGTGCAGGCTGACGACGGCATCGAGCAGGCGGCTGAGCTCACCGTTCGCCTCGTTCGCCCCGCGCAGCAGGCGGACGTACGTCTCCTGCAGCACCCGGCCGGGGGAGCAGCCCAGCTCGCGGGCGAAGACCTGCCGGCAGTCGTTGTAGGCGCGCAGGCCCTCGGCGTGCTGGCCGAGCCGCTCCAGGCTGGACAGGTAGGAGATCCAGGCGGCCTCGTCGAGGGAGTCCTGCTCCAGCGCGAACATCGACCACTGACGCGACAGTGAGGGTGCGAGGTCGAGGACCTTGACCGCTCCCTGCACGAGGAGGGTGCGCATGCGCCCGACGTGCAGGCGTCGCAGGTCGACGAGCCACTCCAGCTCGCCCTCCTCGGGGAGCACGTCGGCCTGCCCCAGGGCGAGGGCCTCGACGAACAGCGGTACGGCGTCAGCCGCCGCGGTCCGTGGGTCGGTCGCCCGCCGGATCAGCTCCTCGTGCCGGTCGAGGTCGAGCTCTACGCGCGACATGTCGAGCGTGTAGCTCCCGGCCACCGAGCCGATGACGTCCTCGATGCCGGGCGCAGCCGCGTGCAGGTGCTTGCGCAGCACGCACACGTACGTCTCGAGGTTGGCCCTCGACCCCTTGGACCCGTCGCCCTCCCAGAGCATCGAGACCAGGCGGTCCTTGCTCACCGGGGCGCCGCCGTGGGCGAGCAGCGCCTCCAGGATCAGTCGCGGCTTGGTGCCGCCGAGCTGGCGTGGTCCGAGGACCACGGCGCCGACCCGTAGGTGGAACCCGCCGAAGAACCTGACCTGCATCCGCGCAGGTCGCCCGCCGCCCCTCTGGGCTGGACGTGCTGTCGTGCTGTCGTACGTCGTCATGTGACCCCTCCTCACCGCGTCCGAGGCTGTCGCATCCTGCGTCCGTGCACACGGTGCATTCCGCTCAGAAGGTCACCCCCAATCCGCTGTGGCCCGACGTGACCATGCGCCCTGGTCCGCAGGGACTAGTCACTCCCCAGTCGCCCCCCTTCGGACGGCAGGTATGGCGCGTGGCCGGCCACGCGCCATACCTGCCCTATCCTTGGCGACGGATGAGTCGGCCAGGCGGTCGCGTCGGTGGGCAACCACCGCCGAGGAACGTCCGGGCTCCACAGGGCAAGGTGGTGGCCAACAGCCACCCGGGGTGACCCGCGGGACAGTGCCACAGAGAACAGACCGCCACGGTGGACCACGCAGCTCCGGTTGCGCAGGCACCGCGGTAAGGGTGAAACGGTGGTGTAAGAGACCACCAGCGGGCCAGGTGACTGGCTCGGCTAGGTAAACCCCACCTGGAGCAAGCTCAGACAGTGTGCGTCCGAGGGCTGCCCGCCCGAGCACACGGGTAGAGCGCTGGAGGCAGTCGGCAACGGCTGTCGTAGATGGATGACCGTCACCACGGCCCGGGCAACCGGGCCGCGGGACAGAACCCGGCGTATCGGCCGACTCATCCACTTCAGGTCTCTTGCCTTCGGTTTGTCTCCTCGAGCCATTGCTGGTCCGCAAATGGTCAAGCACACTTTCCGGGCACTCCGTCGAGAGCTTCCCTGGTGCGCTCGTGGAACCGGACTGGGGGACTTCCGCTGCCGTGAGTGCGCGGTCCATTCGGGCCAGGACGCAGATCGCCGCATGGGCATGCCAACCTCGTTGGTGAGACCAACGAGGTCGCGGGGTAGCTCTCCAGATGCGCGCTCAGCGCCTCCGACTGCTCCAGGTCGCGACCGTCGATGTTGAGGCTGAAGAGCTGGCCCTCTCGCAGCCCGGTGCCGGTCGCCATGTGACGGCCCCTCGGTCAGTCGTCCTTCTTGAGACTCGGGTACTTCTTCTCCACCGCAGCTCGTACTTTCTGCTTCTCCGCTTCTGATCCATGCTGGGCTACCCGAGCCAACGCGTTCCGCGCATGCTCGATGTCGGGGATGGGGTACTTCTCCTGTTCCGGCAAGGCGAACGACGACTTCTTCAGCCGCTTGCGGTTCCGGCTGTCACTCAGATCCTTTGACATCTGATCTCCTTCCCTGGGGTCTTCCATCTCCGATCTACCCGCATGACCCATGGCCCAATCAGGAGTCGGCCACGTACCGACGAAGACGCAACCTGGTGCGGCACACCCGAAGTTGCCCTGCTCGGCCCCGAAGCGGCCCAATGGACTGGTCCGCCGGGAACGTCGCTGTCGACAGTGTCCGGAACCCAGATGGCCGGTTGGCGGCGCGCCAGCCCACCCCAGATCGCGATCGCGCCACCGCTCGATGTTCGACCTCTCGACGGGCGAACTCGAGCACGGCAGCCCGTGCAAGGGAGCAGATTCCCGAGTCGGGAAGCCCCAACACGGTTGAGAACCCCCTTGTCAGGGCACACCACAGACATGCCAGCAATGACCGACTGTCCAAGCCACAGTCAAAGTCCATTCCGGGCTGCCCTTGATCGTCAGCCCGTCCGCGAGCTCCCTGCGGGGGTGTCATCCGGACCACGCGGCAGCCGCCGCGTCGGCCCGAGCGCACCACCATCCCCCGAGCCAAGGACGCGCAGGACCCGGCGCCGGTCAGGTGACTGCGCGAACCCAGGAACCAGGCAGGGCCCGATGGGCGAAAAGCAACGCGAACAGGCGGAGGGCCGGGACTGTGGCAACGGGGGGCCCGGGCTCGGCCCGTCACGCCCACCCGGGACCCGGACAGGTGAGTCCGCCGTGCTCGGGGGAGCCGTGCGCGTCGGTGGCTGCGCCAAGGCGGACCCACACCGCCTTCGAGATCGGTTGCTGCCGACCCGCAGGTCCCTACCTCCATGCCTGTGGGCGCTGGGCCAACGGAGGTGCGCATGACCGACAGCCTGTCCCGACTTGAGCTACTCGCGGCACTGCTGCAGGAACGCGGTCGGACGGTCGCAGTGGCGGAATCCCTTACCTCCGGCGCCATCGCCTCGGAACTGGGCCGTGGTCCTGAGGCTGCTTCCTGGTTCCTCGGGGGCATCGTTGCCTACGCCTCCCGCACGAAGTTCGACATCCTGGGCGTCTCGCCGGGCCCGGTGGTCAGCCCGACCGCCGCCTGCTCCATGGCGGCCTCAGCAGCGGAACTCTTCGGCTCGGATCTCACTCTGGCTGCCACGGGAGTGGGGGGACCCGGGCCCCGAAGTGGGGTGGCAGCCGGAACGACCTGGCTTGCCGTCCGACGCCGGGACCACGTCGAGACACACGTGTTTCACTTCAGCGGGCTCCCTGAGCGGGTGATCGGCCAGACGGTCGACGAAGCTGTACGACTGCTGATCCGGGCCTGCCGCGGACCACGGGACCCCGACCGTAGCCGCACCGAGCCCGGCTCACTGACAGATCGTCCAACGGAACCTCGGCCAGTGTCGGCTCCCGTCGCGGCCGACCTCGCTACGACCCCGACCTGGTCCACAGACGGCCAGTCGGCCGGCTGAGAAGCTTCGCTCCATGATGAGGGGGCCCAGGTCGACCTGGGCCCCCTCAAGGCCACGTTCACCCCGCCCGGCAACAGTTCCGACTGCGAAGTCGGGATGCCGTGCACGAGACGCTGTGCTGCTCGTACCGCATCCTCCTTTGCGACTGAAACCATCGACGTCGAGGAACGGGCGCTGCGTTCTACTCCTGGGTTGAGCGCACCGTGTCGGCGGACGACTGGGCCTGGGCCTTGACGTCGTCGGCGGTGGCCTTCCCTTCCTCGGTCACCGTGCCGGCGGCATCCGTGGCCGCGGTCTTCACGCTCGCGGCTGCCTGCTGGGCTGGCTCCTTGAGCTCCTGGGCGGTGTCCTGCGCCACGGACTTCGCCTCCTCGATGAGCGGCTCGGCCTTGTCCTTGAGCGCCACCGCGGCCTGCTTCTCCTTCTCCGAGGCCGGCAGCATCGAGCCGACGAGCCATCCTGCGCCGAGGGCGATCAGCCCTGCGGCGAGGGGGTTGCCCTCAGTCTTGCGCCGCGCCTTGTCGGCTGCCGCGCCAGGGGCCCGACCGACGCTCGAGGCGGCGTCGGAACCGCTGCCCCGGACGTCGTCGGCGGCACCCATCACGCGCTCCTTGACGGAGGTGGCCACGCCAGCGACCTTGTCGGCCTGTCGGCGGGCGACGTTGGAGGGGCTCACGGTCTCGGTGAGTGCGTTCACGTCATTGCTGAGCCGACCGCGGGTGTCCTCGATCTCCCTGCGGATCTGGTCTGGGTTGTTCGTCATGCGTGGTCCTCGTTCCCTTTGAGCGCGTCGGGGATCTCCCGGGCAGTCTTGGTTGTCTGTGGAATTCCCTTGACCTGCTTGATCTCTCCTCGTCCTCGTGCAGCCAGAACTGCAGCGATGACAGCCCACACGCCTGCCACGACGAGGGCTGACCACCCACGTCCGATGTGGTTGCCCAGTCCCCACCATGCGGCGACGGACAGGAAGAGCAGGACGAAGTGACCGGCGACACCGGCTCCGGCGAGCATCCCGGCGCCCTTGCCCGCCTTGGTGGCGGACTCGCGCATCTCGACCTTGGCCAGCTCCATCTCCTGGCGCACCAGGGTTGACAGGTCGCGACTGATGTCCGCGAACAGCTCGCCGACGTTGCTCAGCGAGCGGGCCTGGGGGTCGTCGAGCTGGTCGGGGTGGCTCATCGGGGCGACTCGCCGGTGCTGACGGGCGCGCTGTAGGCGGAGAACCCGGCAGTGCTGTGGTCGACAACCGGTGCGACCGGAGCCGCGGCCGGCGCCGTGGTCGTGGCTGCATCGGTGGTCCCGCTAGCGTCCTGGTCCTGGTGGTCTGCCACGAGTCCACGGCTCAGGCGTCCCCCCACCAGGCCAACCAGGGCCGCGGTCGCGAGGAAGGTGCCCGGACGCTGGCGGGCGAACTGCTTCACCTCGGAGACCAGCGAACCAGGATCGCGCTGGTCCAACCACGCCGCCGCATCGCCCATCCGCTGTGACGCCTTGTGGGCAAGGTCGCTGGCGACGCCCTGCTGCTCGGAGCCACGGGCCATGCCCGACAGCTCCTCGCTCAGGGAACGCAGGCCCTCGGCGACCCGGGTCTGCTGCTGGGCACTCTGGTCCATCAGCTGCGTGCGCGTCTGCTGCCAGAGTTCCTTGGCCTGCTGGCTGGTCTCCTGGGCGACGTTCTTCACCTCGTCCCTGCCAACCTGTGCCACGTGCGCCGCACCGTCCTTGACCTGCTCGCCGGTGGCCTTCGCCTCCTCCTTGGCGACGTCCTTGGTGCCGGCCGCGTCGTTCGTACTCGTGGCGCCGACCTCATCCGAGAAGGCACGGTCCTCGCGCCCGTGGGTCACCTCGACGGTGCCCAGTTCACGCGTGTTGTCGTAGTCGTCCCTACTGGTCGTTCCGTACATCTCACTCATGTCTCGTCCAGTCCTGTTGAAGGGGGTGGCACGCCGTTCGGTGCTGGGCGCCTTCTCCCTATCTACCCCCGGCCTGCCGCCCCAAACCATTTGTGAGCCCCTGACCTGCGCAGATGTGCTGAGCGGCTCGCGCACCGCTGCCCACGCAGTGTGGCGATGGCACGTTCTGAGCGGGGTCTCGCGTAGGACGACCGTGGTCAGCCTCGAGGGAACTGCGGCCAGCGCGTAGGCCCGATCAGCGTCCGCCGTCGATCGGCGAGCCACGGGTCGTGGGACGTTGCGCGTGCCCCCATCAAGGTCGAACGCGAACCGCTCACTTGTCGCGTGCCGCTGAGTCAAGGGACACGCGACAACAGCCGACCCAGGTATGCATGCCCCGGACTGAACGGGGTATGGCTCGCTCATGGACACACGAGCAGATCTCTCGAACATTGCTGGACAACGACAGGACTGGCCAGGCGCCGTTGGTGACCTCGACCCCCGACCGGACCACGGCGAAGAGTCGTATGTGGGCCGCGGCAGGCTGGCGGGCAAACGCGCGGTGATCACGGGCGGAGACTCGGGGATCGGGAGAGCGTGTGCCGTCGCCTTCGCCAAGGAGGGTGCCGATCTCGTGCTGGCCCACCTCCCTGAGGAGCAGGCCGACGCTGACGAAACAATCGCCTTCGCGCGGTCCGTGGGTAGGCAGGCGCACTCCGTCCCCGGCGACCTGCGCACCTGGGAGGCGAACAAGGACCTTGCCGACCGCGCCGTTGAGTTGCTGGGCGGGCTGGATGTCCTCGTCTGCAACGCGGCCTACCAGATGACACATGACGAGCTCAGCGACTTCTCGCCAGAGCAGATTCGTCGAACGTTCGAGACCAACGTCTTCTCACCGTTCTGGCTGACCGAGGCTCTGGCCCCACAGCTGAGTGGTGGCGGGTGCGTGGTCGTGACGACGTCGGTTCAGGCATATTCGCCCTCGCAGCATCTCTTGGACTACGCCGCGACCAAGGCCGCTTTGAACAACCTGGTCGTCAATCTCGCACAGGAGTTGGGCCCTCAAGGGGTTCGCGTGAATGCCGTCGCGCCCGGTCCGATCTGGACGCCGCTCATCCCGGCAACCATGCCGGCCGAGAAGGTCCACGGCTTCGGCTCGGACACGCCGCTGGGTCGTGCCGGCCATCCGGTTGAGGTCGCCTCCGCCTTCGTCTTCCTTGCCTCGGACGAAGCGAGCTTCGTCTCCGGTTCTGTTCTGGGCGTCACTGGCGGGAAACCCGTGTTCTGAAGCCTTCTTCTACCCCCGTCCACCTCCAGAGTCGTCCCCAGACGGGGTGCAGTCGAAGGTCGTCGGGCAATGTCAGATGTCCGCTCACCAGTTGACGCCTTGCGTCGGTCTGGCGCACCGCGCCAGATCGACGCGCGCGGGGCGCACACAGGTTGCGCGGTCCGATATGGGGTGCTTGTCTTTGGGGAACGCATGGTCCAACAGCGGCGCCGGTGCATCCCACGAGCACGAAGGGCGCCCGCCTATGGACCCGTTGACCACACAGTCTCACCCCTTTCCTCGAGGCGCTGGCCGAGACACTGACCTCCGGCGAGCGGAGTCGCTGCTCGAAGCCGCGCTCGTGTGCCAGGACGCGAGAGAGGCCGGCCGCCTCAGGCACGATGCCGTCCTGCTGTGCCTCGACCTGGCCGACTCCTGTGCACGGCGCTACGTGCAGCGAGGTGTCGAGCTGGAGGACCTGTCGCAGGTCGCCCATGCGGCTCTCGTCAAGGCGGCCATCCGGTACGTCAGCGGTAAGGGCTCCGGCTTCGCCGCGTACGCCCGCGCGACCATCCAGGGGGAGATCAAGCACTACTTTCGTGACTGTTGCTGGGCGGTGCGACCCCCGAGGAGCCTGCAGGAAGGCCGTGAGCCGATGCTCGCCGCTCAGGAGCGGTTGCGCCAGGAGTTGTGCCGCGAGCCCACGGCCGCTGAGCTCGCGACCTCGCTGGGTTGGAGCACCGAGGAGGTCGACCAGGTCATGGCCTGCCGCAGTGCCTTCCGGGCCGCGTCGCTGGACCATGACCTTCGTGCTCCGTCCGGATGGGTGGACTCCCTGCTGGCCCGGGACCAGTCCGCCACCGTGGACGACCATGTGGTCCTGTCGACGAGTCTGCAGAAGCTGAGCGACCGGGATCGGCGGATCGTCCACCTTCGGTTTGTCGAGGAGATGACCCAGTCGGCGATCGGCGAGGAGCTCGGCGTGAGCCAGATGCAGGTGTCACGCCACCTCACCCGCATCGTGGCCCTGCTGCGTCACGACTTGGAGGTGTTCGTCGCGGTCGCCTGAGGCCGAAGCACCTCGCCCTGCCTCTCCTCAGCGCCCACGTGTTTCTGCGAGTCACCAGCGGGTAGAAGATTGCTCGTCCATGCGGTGCATTTCGATGGCATCGCATGGAGTGCCTGGCGCGGCCGGGCCGACCGGTCCGTACCACCCCGCGAAAGGATCCCCCGATGGTGATTCCCCAGCTCGCCGGTCCGCTCACCGGAACCCATCCGAGCCCCCCGCCCTGGCCGGACCCCGTCGCGCCGACGCCCCGCCCAAACCCGGACCGCGGCGCGCTCAGGTGAGCCCACTTGACCGCACGCGACGAGGTCAGCCCGACGAGCAGGTTCAGCCCTGAGGCGCGACACCGGGCGCGTGCGGGTCGGCACCTCGGGCTGGCGGTACGTGAGCTGGCGTGGCGACTTCTACCCCGCGGGGTTGAGGCAGCGCGAGGAGCTCTCCTACCTCAGCCGGCTCGTCACCAGTGTCGAAGTGAACGGCTCGTTCTACTCCCTGCAACGCCCTGAGCGGTACCGAAGCTGGGCCGCCGTGGCCCCGCCGCACTTCCAGTTCGCCGTCAAGGGCGGCCGGTACATCACCCATCTCCGCCGGCTCCAAGGTGTCGAGACCGCGCTGGCGAACCACTGGGCCTCGGGAGTCCTCGCCCTGGGACCGGCTCTGGGGCCCACGCTGTGGCAGCTGCCGGCGCGGTCCGCCTTCGACGAGGACCGTCTCGACCGCTTTCTCTCCCTCTTGCCGCGTACCGCAGGCGAGGCAGCCGAACTGGCTCACCAGCACGACGACAAGGTCGCCGAGGGCCGGGCCCAGACTCACCTGGAGGCTGGTGTGGACCCGGCCTCACCGCTGCGTCATGCGCTGGAACCCCGGCACCAGAGCTTCGACGACCCCCGGGCGCGCGCACTCCTGGACAGTCACGGCGTGGCGCTGGTCGAGTCGGACAGCGCGGGCACCTGGCCCAGGTTCGCGGCGCTCACCACGGACCACGCGTACGTCAGGCTGCACGGGGAGGACAGGCTGTACGGGGGCGGCTACGCGGCGAAGACACTGGACGCGTGGGCAGGACGTATCCGGGGCTGGAGCGCCGAGGGGATCGACTCCTACGTGTACTTCGACAACGACATCGACGGCCGGGCTCCGCACGACGCAGTGTCACTGCTCGATCGCCTGGCCGACATCCTCTGACTCCACCACAGCACGAAAGGGGAGCGGGTGGCGGACCGAGCGGCCACCCGGCACGCGCGATCGGGCTGGCGGTAGCGGCGGCCCCCGACCCCCGTCCCCACCTGCTCAACCGCTCAGTCTCGTCGGGGCCTGGCGAGTCCCGGGAACGCGCAGAGGTCATGCGCCGATGCGCGGATACCGGTCGGGTCCAAAGGCGGTTGAAGTCGTCCTCGCCGGGGCACAGGACGGACATGCCAGCAACGACGCACACCGACACCTCACCCGGCACCCCCGCAGGCGACGCGCCAGAGGGGCAGCCGGACTCCCCGACAGACGTCTCGAAGGAGTCATGGCAGTTCATCGCCCGCAAGACCTTGAGGGAGTTCAGCAGGGACCAGTGCACGGACCTCGCGGCGGCCCTGACCTACTACGCCGTGCTGGCGCTCTTCCCGGCGATGATCGCGCTCCTCTCGCTCGTGGGCCTCGTCGGGCAGGGCCGCACGACGGTCGACACGCTGCTGAGCATCTTGCGTGACCTGGGTGCCGGCTCTGCCGTCACGACGCTGGGCCCCACGCTGCAGTCCCTTGCAGACCGTGGGGGAGCCGCGGGCCTCGCGTTCGTCGTCGGCCTCGCCGCCTCCCTCTGGTCCGCGTCGGGCTACGTCGGCGCCTTCGGCAGGGCCATGAACCGTATGTACGAGGTGGAGGAGGGCCGCCCGTTCTGGAAGCTGCGGCCGGTGATGCTCGTGGTGACCCTCGTCGCCCTCGTCCTCGTGGCGCTGGTCGCCGTCGCCCTTGTGCTCACAGGTCCTGCGGCCAAGGCCGTGGGCGACGCGATCGGTGTGGGGTCCACCGCGCTGCTCATCTGGAACATCGCCAAGTGGCCAGTCGTCCTCGTCGTGGTGGCGCTCGTGGTTGCGCTGCTCTACTACGCAACGCCCAACGTCGAGCAGCCGCGGTTCCGGTGGCTCAGCGTGGGGGCGTTGGTGGCCATCGTCGTGTGGGTGCTGGCCTCCCTCGCATTCGGCCTCTACGTCTCGACCTTCGCCAGCTACGACAAGACGTATGGTGCCCTCGCGGGGGTCGTGGTCTTCCTGCTGTGGTTGTGGATCACCAATCTCGCACTCCTCTTCGGCGCGGAGCTGGACAGCGAGCTCGAACGTGGCCGTGAGCTCCAGTCGGGGATCCGGGCGGAGCGCACGCTGCAGCTGCCACCCCGGGACACGCGCACCAGCGACAAGGCGCGGGCCAAGGAAGAGCGGGATGTTGAGCGCGGGAGGCGGCTGCGGGTGACCAGAGGCCACACGGACCCCGAGGCGTGATGTTCAACCCGGACGGGCGGAGTGCCGGGCCTCCAGCGGGGGGATGCTGCGCTCGGCCCTCGACGCCCGCCCGGGGCCCCGAAGGGCGTTTCCCAGCCTATGTCGGCACGTTGTGAACGGCGTGAACCGATTCCAGGGCCCACGCGGCAACTTGGTCCCCAACCGCCGAGACGGTGATCGGGGGCGGCGACGCCGTCACCTCAGCCGCGCAGTGAGCACGCCACGCGGCGAGCATGACCGACGCCCAGACTGGTGCCGCAGCCGTCGCCGATCTGGCGCGGAGACACGGTCGGGGCGTGGTGCCACCACGTGTCGGCCTGGCTGTTTTCGTCCGACTTCCTGGTCATCGTCACCGGCCGATGAACGCCGTTGATGCCTCAGCGTCAAGCCTCACGCTGGATCGGTGTCGACGGCTGTTGGACGGTACGCGTCAAGCCAATCCAGAAGTTCTTCCAACGTGTCGAACCTGCGTTGGCGCGGGAGGACCGAGAGGTACCAGACCAAGCGGCTGGGGGCGTGCTGTCGCAGCAGCAGGGCTGCCAGGTCATCATGCGTGGCTGGGAAGCACCGGGGCGCCAGATGTGCCGCGAGCTCGCTACCCCAAGCCTGGGACTGCGCCTGATTTGTCGCTGTCACGAAGTACACACCTTTCGATATCGTCAGAACTTCTTGGTGTGACTCTTGCCCCGTCAGTGACCATCCCAAACCACGGACGGCCGGATTTGGGGACGCAGCGGCGATGACACGTTCCGGCACCTGCTGACCCCTCTCGGGAGGCGGTGGGCTGCGTCCACGTGACCCACCTCAGCCCTTCACCCGCGGCCCTTGGACGCTGTTGCACGACGACCCCGGGACGCCTACTTTGTCGACAAGCGCCAGATCCCGCCGGCAGGGGAGAGGAACGTGCGGAACATCAACCGGCCTCCTCGACAGCCCTTCAGGGCCAGCTGTGCTAACGCTCTCAGCCCGCGCTGAGGTAGCAGACGGGCATGGCTGTTTCGGTGTCGAAGAAGGAGATGAGTTCATGCCGAAGAAGAGCCCAGGGCCAAGTGTGAAGGACCCAGAGGTGTATGAGGCATTGCGCGACGAGGGGTCTTCGAAGGAGAAGGCCGCACGCATCGCCAACGCGGCCGCAGCCTCATCTCGAACGTCCGTCGGACGCAAGGGTGGGAAGGCCGACGACTACGACGAGCGGACGGTCGCTCAACTCCGTAAACGGGCCAGCGAGCTCGGGATCGAGGGCCGCAGTTCGATGAACAAGGCCGAGCTGGTGCACGCCCTGCGCAACCGGTGACCCGTCAACCCCCTCTGGCTGTGCCGCGAACGGGGGGAGTGGCCAGCAACCGAGGGGGCGCGGGGGACGTGCGCCTCTGGTCACGCTCCGGTTGTAGGGATGCCTCCCGCCTCGAGGCCTGCGATGGCATGCTGGTGCCGGTTCAGTAACACCGGTCGTCCGACCCCCTCTGTGGGCACGTCGCGTAGGAGGCGTTGCATGCCGTCAGGTCCCCCGAGCGAGGCCGTGTGGCCTTTCGAGTACGACGTACCGGCCAAGCGTTGGGGGTGGGCCCCGGGGCTTCGTGACCTGCATGGTCTCCGGCCTGAAGAGTCCCCCACCACGCAGGTCATGCTGGCGCGCATGCTGTTGCAGGACCGAAATCTGATGCGCAAGCGGTTGAACGAGCACCTCGCGGCGCCCGGGACCTTTTCGTACACCTATCAGTTGCGGGACGGACGTGGACGGGTCCGCCGCATCAGGTACGTGGGCCAGAGCGAGGCGGTTGCCGGAGAGGTCAACCGGCTGCACGGGTTCGTCATCGACATCACCGACCTGCTGGCCGAGACTGCGGCGGATGCTGTGGCTGGCGCGGTGGAGCACCGCGCCAGCATCGAGCAGGCCAAGGGCGCCATCATGCTCAGCTTCGGGATCAACGGCGAGGCCGCCTTCGACCTGCTCCGTGGCTACTCCACGCGCTCCAACATCAAGCTGGCCTCTGTCGCCGAACACATCGTTGATGGGCTGTCAGACCCTTCGTACTCCAGGGACGACCCGGTACGCGGGCTGCTGGACATCTTGCTGGCTTTGGAACAGCCCGCGGCCGGCGCCGCAATTCTCCGACACCAGATCTGATGGCCCGGTTGCCCGCGCCTCGTCGGGTGTGCTCTGAGAGTTTGCTCCCCCTGCGGGCGACCGTCCACCAAAGGCAACGGTCGCCCCGAACCTCGTCGGACAGCCGGGATCTTTCACCGTGGACTGCCTTCCCCTGATGAGGTCCTTTGCCGAGGATACGCCGCTCTGACCTGCGGCGATAGGCATAGGGAGGCGGTTGGCACGCGGTGCGCGCAGCGGCTCGTCCAGGGCTTGATGGTCGTCGCAAGGCTCTTGGGCGTGCCTCCTGCGGCCGTAGGGCGCTGTGGACGAGTCACCGCGTCACGTGAGGGGGGCATCGGCGTCCGCACGGCGGCCGTCTGCGTGCAACACGTCGGCGCGCCCCAGGTCTGATCCGTGTGTGACAGCTCTTGGCCACGATCCAACGCGCTCCGGACGCGCCTCCGAGTTCCTCCTCGCCGCGTTCGGGCAGCTACAGGCGCAAACACGAGCGAACCGTCGCACCATCGCCGCGTCATGTCGACGGGGTGACGGGGTCTTCATGGGTGTGACGGGAGAGTGCAGGACCGACCCGGTCCGCCGTCAGCCGTCAGCAGCAACTCGATCCGCAAAGGGGCCCAGCCGGCCCCGCCCAAGGAGAAGCTCATGATGAAGACCAAGCTCATCGGAACCGGAACAGCCATCCTCATCGCAGGCGCCGTGGGGCTCGTCCCCTCAGCCACCTCGGCGAGCGCGGCCTCGGCCCGCGCGACGGTGGCCCCGGCGGCGCAACCCGCAGCCACCACGCTGCCCGTGACGGGAACGCTGCCAGACGGCACCGCCTTCGTCGGCAGCCTGAGCAACCTGACGACCTCGGTCGTCAACGGAGTGGTCCAGCTCTCGGGCACCATCAGCGGCACCGGCCTGCCGACGGGTGGAACGACCTTCACGGCCCCCGTGCAGAACCTCGCCGCGCCCAACGGATGCAGCATCCTCAACCTGGACCTCGGCCCCCTCCACCTCGACGTGCTCGGGCTCGTCATCGACCTCGCGCCAGTCGTCCTCGACGTCACCGCCGTGCCGGGGGCGGGCAACCTCCTCGGCAACCTGCTGTGCGCCGTCGCCGGGCTGTTCGACGGCCCCGGCAACGCGCTGGGCGGTGTCGCGGCCCTGCTCAACCGCCTTCTCACGGGCCTGGGTCTCTGACCCCAGGCCCCTTTCCTACCCCGCGGTGGCGCTCCACCCCTCATTCCGGAGTGCCACCGCGGCCCCACCGCCATCATCCCGTCAACCGTCAGGAGCCCCTGATGACCGTGATCGCCTTCAAGCCGAGAGCTCGATCCAGTTCGTCCGAGCGGCATCCATGCGACACCACCCCGATCGTCGGTCGCTTCCGCTCACCGCGGGGACGAGTGGGGACGATGGTGGGCAGCCTTCGTCTCACCCGTCTGGTCATCGCGCCTCGGGGCGCATTCGTCTATGGCATCTTCACCGGGGAGCTCCGCGAGCCGGACGGCACCCTGATCGGCGTGGACACCCGACGTGCCACCGTGCCCGCAGAACTCGTGCGTGACGAACAGGGTCTTCGCCCCGTCGTCCGTGGATTGAAGCTCGAACTCATGGGTATGACCATCGACGTGGATGCCTTCGTCATCGATCCCTGCCTGGCCTTTCCCCGCGGTCAGGGTTCCCGCCGCGGCAGGCCGGCAGCAGCAAGGGATGTGGGCCGTCGGTGATCGCTCTCGCCCTCATGACGCCCCTCCTCGCCCTGGGTCTCATGCATCTGCTGCACAAGGTGGAGCTCTGGACGCTGCACGGGGAGCCTGGCCTCAAGGCACGACGGCCGTGACCGCAACCACCACGTCAGACCAACCTGACGCTCCTCCCCAGCTACGTCGGAAGGAGGTCGCCAGTGTCCTGCCCCGATGGTGACCATGGGGATGTGCATGAAGACCCAGCCGGACCCGGCTCGGTGGACGCCGTTCCCGTCCCCCTTCCCCGAGACCCGCCCCTACCGCCCGGGTATGTCGACCCGCTCGCGGACAGCACGCTGCTGGCTGAGATGGCTCCCGTCAGGGGCCTCGACACCCAGGCCTCGGGCGCCGAGATCGATGACGCCAAAGGCGACCCTGATAGTTCCTGAACCGGGTCACGGGTGCAGCACCGGCAGAAGCCCTACCTTGCTGTCCACTGCCTCGCGCTACGACAAAGCCGCACGTCAGAGAGCTGGCACGCCCTCCTCCGGCGTAGGGTCGGCCTCGTGACGACGGCCAGGATGGCGGACCAGCCTCCGGAGCCGGGAGGGGCGGAGGACGTCGCCGCTCTGATCCCGATGCTGCGCCGCATCGTCGCGGCTCGCGTCGGACAGCATCCGTCGGCCGAGGACCTCGTGCAGGAAACCCTTGTGCGGGTCCTGGCCGCTGAGGACCGGATCGAACCCGGCATGATCGAGCCGTACGCGATCGCGACCGTCCGCAACGTCATGGCGACGATGTGGCGCACCGACGACCGTGAGGTGCGCAATCGCCACAGGGTGTTTGATCCCACCCAGCCGGACGACGTCGAGAACGTGCTGGTTGCCTCGGAGGAGCAGCTCGCCATCAACGAGGCCCTGCGCAGGCTCACCGACCGCGAGAGACAGGTGCTGCTCGCACACGAGGTCCGCGGCGCCGCCACGCAGGTGCTGGCTGACGAAGCGGGTAGCACGGCCGGCGCTGTTGCCGCCCAGCTCAAGAGGACACGCGCGCGGCTCCGAGTCGAGTACCTCTTGGCGCTCGACCACATCGAGCCACCCACCGACAGGTGCAGGCCTGTCCTGCTGGCTCTGTCGAGTGCTGACCGGCGTCGCCAACGTGAGGTGGACGCTGCCCGGCACCTGCTGGAGTGCGATGTGTGCGCCCGGCTCAGCGAACCGCTGCTGGACCGTGGACCGGTCCGGGACGACGTGCTCCGCGTGCCCATCGGAGCCGACCCTGACATCGTGTCCGCCCGGCGAGCAGCACGAGACCTGGCCGCGCAGGCCGGGTTCACCGGGACCGACCTCACCATGCTGGCCACCGCTGTCTCCGAGGTCGCCCGCAACATCGTCCGGTTCGCCGACAACGGCGACGTCACGATCGAGCTCCTGGAGCGGCCACGACGCGGGATCCGGGTGGTCGCCAGGGACATGGGGCCGGGCATCGCGGACGTCGAGGCGGCGCTCCAAGACGGCTACAGCACCTACAGCGGGCTCGGGTTGGGACTGCCCGGCGCCCGACGACTCATGGACGAGTTCAACCTTGTCTCGGAAGCCGGTCACGGAACGACTGTCAGCATGACCAAGTGGTTCGACCCGAAGGGATCCGCATGAACACCAACGAAACCGAGATGGACACGGAACCAGGCTCCTCGTTGTCCGGAAACCATCTCCTGCCGCAGCTCGTGGCTCACCTGAGGGAGCACCGGGCCAAGCTGCGCGACGAATGGGCTTCGCGGATCCGTGACGCCCACCTGCTCGAGGCGATGACCCCACAGGAGATGGTCGCCGAGACCACGTCGGTCTACGACAACTACGTCGAAGTGCTGGAGACCGGGAGCGTCGAGGCACTGCAGCACTACGCACGTGACCTCTCAGAACGCATCATCCCCCGAGGCGTGGAAACCCATGAGGTCGTCGGCATCGTTCTCCTTCTGCGCGACGTCCTCGCACGCTCGCTGTTCGAGAAGTACCAACGAGACTTCGGGCTCCTGAACCAGATCCTCGATGCCTACGAGCCCGCCGCGAACCGCATAGCGAACACCGTCGCCGTGAGCTTCGTCGACGAGCGCGAGCGAGTCATCCGTCAGCAGCAGGACGCCATCCGTGAGCTGTCCACGCCTGTCCTACCCGTGCGCGAGAGACTTCTCATCCTGCCCATCATCGGCGTCCTGGACAGCGAGCGCGCCAAGCAGCTCACCGAGCAGCTGCTGAGCGGCATACGGACCCATCGCGCCAAGGTGGTCGTCATCGACATCACTGGTGCTCCGGACGTCGATGAAACGGTCGCCAACCACCTCGTCCAGACCGTGGACGCGTCGCGCCTGATGGGGGCCAGCGTCATCATCACCGGCCTGTCACCCACCATCGCCCAGACCCTCGTCACCATCGGCGTGGACCTGAGCAAGATGAACACCATCGGCGACCTCCAAGGGGGTCTCGAGGAGGCAGAGCGCCTCCTTGGCTACTCCGTGACCCGTAAGGAGGTGAGTGAAGGCTCGTGAACTCAGGACCGGCGCTCGTCTCCATCCTGCGACAAGGCGACACCCTTGTGGCGTCGGTTCACACTGCCCTCGACGACTCCGAGATGATCCGGTTCCAGAACGACCTCGTGAGGCAGATCGGCGAGGTCCGGGCGCGGGGGATCATCATCGACGTCGCCGCCCTCGACGTGATCGACAGCTTCGGTTCCCGAACCCTGCGCTCGATCGCCGACATCGCCAGGCTGCGGGGCGCGACCACCGTCATCGTGGGCATCCAGCCCGAGGTCGCCTTCGCGATGGTGCGCCTGGGCATGGACATGGGGCAGGTGCCGACCGCCTTGGACCTGGAGGAAGGCCTCGCCTACCTCGCTCGACTGCGGGGGGTGGGCGCTTCGTGACCAGGCTGGAGGACCTGCTCCGCGACTACCGGGCTGCATTCCTGCGCTACCTACCCCAGCGGAGTGAAGCAGCGCTGGCTCTTGGCTACCAGCTGGGGCGCAACGCGATCGACGACAGGGTGAGCCTCCTGAACCTTGTCGGAGTCCATCACCGAGTGTTGGCCGAAGTGCTCGCCGGTGCGCCGGAGCAGGACATCCCGTCGATCACGGCGGCGGCGAGCGACTTCCTCGTCGAGGTCCTGTCGACCTTCGACATGGCCCATCGAAGCGTGCACGACCGCCCAACGGCCTTCCCGAGGGACGAATGAGACCAGCGCGGCGGCGCTCTCCGACTGCCTTTTGGTCGCAGGTCAACCACGTGCTGGGACTGCTCAGGGGGAACAAGGTGCAGAGGTCAACGGATCGACAACAGACGCTGTTGTTGGCGCGGAGGTTGTCATATCCTGATCGCGGTCAAGGAGTGGCCTTCTCGCTTGGGAGATCCTTTTGGATCGTCACGTAGGAGGTGACTGTGGATCTGCAGACCATGCAGAGCGATCGGCAGACGCTGGCCTTCGAGTACCAGGCCGACAGCGGTCGATGGTCCTGGTCGCAGGGCCTTCGCGACCTGCACGGACTTCTTGACGGTGAACATCCCACGACACAAGTGCTGCTGAACAAGATGGTCGCCGAGGACCGGCCGCTGATGCTGGCGCGATTCCAGCACCACCTCGAGAACGAGGGGCCGTACTCCTGCGTCTACCGGATGACTGATCCGATCGCTGAAACGCGACGCCTCGTGTTCGTCGGTCAGAGCGAGGCAGTCGCCGGTACCGTGAAGCGGCTCACCGGGTTTGTCGTGGACATCACTGAACCTGTGCGCGAGGGCGCAAGACAGGCGGTGAAGGCTTCTTCCAAGCACCGCGCCGCGATGGAGCAGGCCAAGGGTGCCCTGATGATCACATTTGGTGTTGACGACGAGATCGCCTTCGAGCTCTTGAAGGCGTACTCGAGCCTCAACAACATCAAACTCGCATCGGTGGCTGAGCAGATCGTTGTGGGACTGGCGGACCCGTCCTTCAGCCGAGACGAGCCCGTCCGGTGCCTGCTCGACATCGTGACTGCGCTCAGCGGCCCAACGGGACCCGCGGGCGCGGGGGCCCTGCTCCACGACCGGTGAGGCGAGCGACCAGGCGGATCGGTGCGAACTCTACGTCCATCCGGGTGCAGGCTGGGGGAACGGCGGGTCTTGGACGTGGCCCCTCACGGCGGTTGCTTGCGGGTCCGCGCGAGTGCATCGGGAACCGGCTGGGCGACGCGCCGATAGGAGGGGTCATCCAAGCCGCACCTCGATTCGTCAATCGCTGGCCTGACCGCGTGTGTCCACACGTGGCGCGGGATCCCACTGGTGACCGCAGGAGAGGCACCGAGCTACATGATGGGTTCTGGCGGGGCGTGCGTCGTCTCTGACCCGAGGAACGGTGACGATCGTCCACTTCGGCGATGCGCACCTGGGGCAGGTCTCTGAAGCTCGGACCATGACTTGATGGTCACACGCCGGATGTCGCAAGCCAAGACGGTGCGCCGGTCTGTGGGCCCGGGCCAGGACGGTGCCGCGTTCGCTGAGCGATCCCAGGTCCGTCCTGCGTCCCACCAGCGCCGCGCTCTACAGCAAGCGCCCGACGAGGAAGCCTTCTGCCAACCAGTAAGCGGCCACCCGTTGTCTGGCTGAACCGGCGGATCGCTGCCCACGGCCCACTTCAAGGTTGCCCGACACCACGTGACCGGCGGACGGGCTCGCTGACCCGTCTGGCATGACGTATGGCCTTTCGCCGGGCCGTGATCACCGCTATGCATGGCACGTGACAGCGGCACAGTGGTTCCTCGATGGTGCAGGGCGCGGCAACGTTGAGACTTCCCTCGACCGACGGCACTCGGACGGCAAGGCTTGGACCGAGGGCAACACAGTCGTCCCGCTCGTGCACGGTGTCGCCTACTACGCGGAGCTGCACCGTGGCGTATCCAACATGCGTGACGGCGACCTGCTGCTCTTCGTCGACTGGCGCGGCGACCCCGACGAACAACTGCTGGGCGAGCCTGGCAGCGAGATCGCTCGTGTGTTGAGCCGTGCGGCTGAGCGTGGAGTGGACGTGCGCGGGCTGATGTGGCGGTCTCATCTGGACCGGCTGCAGTTCTCCGCCACCGAGAACCGTCACATGGGCGAGGACATCAACGCGGCAGGCGGCGAGTGCGAGCTCGACATGCGCGTCCGCCCCGGCGGCTCACACCACCAGAAGTTCGTGGTGCTTCGGCACCCCGGTCGCCCCGAGCTCGACGTGGCCTTCGTGGGCGGGATCGATCTCTGCCACAGCCGCCGGGACGATCGTGACCACCACGGTGACCCCCAGACCCAACCGATGGCGAAGGTCTACGGGAAGCGGCCGCCGTGGCACGACATCCAGCTGATGGTGAAGGGCCCAGCCGTCGGTGACGTTGAGACGGTGTTCCGCGAGCGTTGGGACGACCCGCGGCCCCTGACCCGAGATCCGTTGCGGCTGCTCGGCGACCGGCTGCGCAAGGACGAACCGAGGCGGCTCCGACCGCTGCCCCCACAGCTGCCGGATCCCGAGCCGGTCGGCGAGATGCCGTTGCAACTGCTGCGGACCTATCCGAACCGTCTCCCGGGGTACCGCTTCGCACCGAAGGGCGAGCGGAGCGTCGCGCGCGGCTACACGAAGGCGATCCGACGCGCCCGGCGGCTGATCTATCTCGAGGACCAGTACATGTGGTCGCGGCACGTCGCGGAGACCTTCGCGCAGGCGCTGCGCGACAACGACGAGCTGAGGCTCATAGCTGTCTTGCCGCACCACCCGGACCAGGACGGGTACCTAAGCCAGCCGCCGAACTTGATTGGTCGAGAACGTGCGGTCGACATCCTGCGGCAGGCGGGTGGTGACCGGGTCGCCTTCTACGGTCTGGAGAACCACGCCGGAGTACCCGTCTATGTGCACGCCAAGGTGTGCATCATCGATGACACCTGGGCCACCGTCGGGTCGGACAACTTCAACCGCCGGTCATGGACCCACGACTCCGAGGTGTCGGTCGCGGTGCTCGACGAAGGCTACGCCCGAGGGCTGCGCACGACCTTGGCAAACGAGCACCTCGACCAAGCGGAGGGTGGCGAGGTCGAGCTGTCAACCATGTTCGAGGCCTTCGCCGAGTCGGCGCGGCGGCTCCAGCAGTGGCACGGTGTCGGGCGGGTGGGCGAGCGCCCGCCGGGCCGACTGCGTCCCCTGGCGGAGCCTCGTCTGTCGCCTTGGACGCGGATCTGGGCCACGCCGATGTACCGCACGCTCTACGACCCGGATGGAAGGTCCGCCATTCAGCGAATGACCCGCCGTTACTGAGCGTCCTGCGCACGAGGAGGAGGAACGCAACAACAGGCCCGTGGTGGCCGCCGCCGGATCCCCTTCTGCGGTACCTCGGGCAAGGGCCGTTCGGCCTCTGCCGGTCCACTTCCAACGGGAGGCCATGCTGCCCTGTGACCCCAAGTGACACAACGGATACATGGCCGGCACCTCCGTGCTCCTCGCGAGGGATGTCCGGCGCGTCCGACGGTTTCTGGAAGAGCGCGCGCGAGATGCCTTTCTGCTCAGATCAGTTCGACGCGATCGGCCTGTGGTCCTCGGTCGCTCTGACGCACCTGGTAGCGGACCCGATCGCCCTCGTGCAACGCCTCGGCGCCCCTGACGACCGACACGTGCACGAACAGGTCCGCGCCACCGGCGTCCGGGGCGATGAACCCGAACCCCCGGTCCGCGTCGTAGCGTGCAACCACGCCCTCGCCGCCGCGCACCGGTGCGTCGGTTGGCTCCCGGTGTCCCGACCGAGCGCGGGTCGGCGACGTCGAGGGTGCGCCCCTCGATGTCGAGCTGCGCGCGAGGCGCACGTCGCGAGCCTGCGGGCCCTTGTCGCTCACGACCACGTCGTACGTCACCCTGTCGCCCTCGTCCAGCTCTGCCAGTCCGTGGGCCAGTTCGCGGACGTGGACGAAGACATCGGAGCCGCCCGACTCGGGGGTGATGAACCCGAAGCCCTTGTCCACGTCGTACCAGGAAACCGTGCCGTCTGCCCCGTCGGAGGACTGGGCCTGCTGGGCGGCCTGGGCTGCCTGAGCTCCCAGGGGGAGCAGAGGGTCAGCCTGCAGTCCCCTCTCCCCGTCGACGACGAGGAACGCCACCCGTTGTCCCTCGCGGACGACGCCGCCCCCCACGATGGCCGAGCTGTGCACGAACACCTCGCCGTCACCGTCGTCGGGAGTCACGAAGCCGTACCCCTTGGCGGGCTCGTACCAGGAGACGGTGCCGAGCACGCCCAGCGGCGTATCCGCGGCCTGGTCGGCCGTGACCCGGACGCGGCGCGCCTGCGGTCCGCGGTCCCCTTCGCCGATCTCGAACTCGACCACCTGCCCCTCGCGGAGCAGCTTCATCGCGTCGTTGCTGATGATTTCGGACGCATGCACGTACAGGTCCTCTGCCTCCGGCCCGAGGGCGATGAAGCCGAACCCTCGGTCGGCATCGAACCAGCGAACGGTTCCCTCGGTCACGGTGGGCTCCTTGTCAAAGCTTCGGTCGGTGTTCCCCCCAGTCTCCCTGACGGCACGGGACGAGTGGAAACGCGTGTCAGGCTCGCTCGGCTTCCACTTGTGGTCGTAGCTCACGACCCCGTCGCCGCGACCCAACCGTCAGCGGTGAGAACGAGCCGTGAGTCCACGAGGGGAGCGCCGCCATCGCGTAGAGATAGGTGTTCCTCATCCACGCGTCGGCCGCAAACGACCCGCGTTCGTGACAACTGTCATTGCTGGGCGGCAGGTGGTGCCCCAAGATTCCTTCAGCCGGAACGGTCTGGCGTGATTTGGGGGCAGTCATGTCGGGTGGCGCGCAGAACGAACATGGGTCTCACCGTCCTGTCACAGGTCGAGGTGGTCGGCGGTCCGCTCTTGTCCTGGGTGTGCTCATCGCAGTCACCGTTCCTGCCCTCAGTGCCGGGTCGGCTTCTGCCGTCGACGGGAATCGGACCGTCAGCGGCACTGCAGTGGGAAATGCCAGTCTCGCCGGACTGGCGCCCAACGTGACCGTTCCCCCGATCATGCACAGCCCCACCATCGTGCCGGGGGAGGAGATGGTGACCGTACGGTGGTTGGCGCCCTACAGCGGAGACACACCGACCACCGGGTTCGTCGTCACCGTCGTCCAGCCCGAGAAGACCGTCACGGTCGGTGCGTCCGCACGATCGGTCACGATCACCGGCTTGACGGACATGCAGTCGTACACGATCGCGGTGCAAGCCAACAGCGACATAGGGCTCGGGCCGAAGGTGTCGCAGACTGTCATCCCACGAGCGCACGGGCAGCGAATCATCGCCACGGGTAGCTGGGACGACACGTGCTCAGACCTGGTCACTGTGAGCTCCGCCGGAGTGGTTGCACTTCACCGGGGCAACTGCCGAGGCGGATTCACGGGCAGCACGGCAATCATCGGTAGAAACCTTCAGGACGAGCGCATCCTGCTTCCCCACTACGGACCCGTTCCCCAGAACGAGATCCGCACCTTCTGGAGCGTCAACTACGACGGCACGTTTCGCGAGCATCTCGCCACGGGCGTCCATCAGTGGAACCTCAACTATGAGTACGCGCTGTCGCGCGGGTGGACCCGAATGTCCAAGGTGTTCTCTTCCGACGATTGGTCGGGCGATGGTGAACCGGACGTCATGGGCGTCAAAGCCACTGGCGAGCTGTACTACTACCGGCACACCAATCAGGACACCCTCGCCGGCGGTGTGCGTCTTGGCAGCGGTTGGGGCGGCTACCGCCAGCTGCTCGGGGCTGGCGACCAGAATGGCGACCACCACCCCGACATTCTGGGTCTACGCACCGACGGCACCATCTGGTTGTTCCCTGGCAACGGCCATGGAGGGTTTGCCCACCGTGGATACAAGATCGGCAGCGGGTTCAGCAACGCTCTCACCATCCTCAGCACCGATTGGAACGACGACGGAGCCGCAGACCTCCTCACGGTCGACCGTCGTGGCTACCTACGCTGGTATGCCGGCAACGCCCGCGCGCAATTCACCTCCCGGGGCGTCGTCGGTGGCGGGTGGGGCGGATACCTGTAGACACACAACGGTGCCCCGCCGGGTTCGCGAGGGCTGTTGGGGGACCGGTGCCAGCCTCGGGACCTGCTGGACAATCGGCCCTGAGCGCTGTGGCGACCCTTGTGCTCCATACGAGCAGACCGCCGGCAGGCCAATCGGGCCGGGTCGCTCGTCGTCAGATCATCGAGGTGCGCACTCCGCTCCTGCGGGCAATTGCGTGGAAGGCTCGCTCGTTGACAGTGACGAGTCGGTCACAGCCTGCTCGTGCCGACCTCAGTGCGCTACGGCTTCACGGTCACTGTGACGGGAGCCGGGACGGGCACCTGGTCGGCTACGCCCCACGTGGTTGCTGCATACCGGCCCGGGGGTAGGCCCGGCATGGAGCCGTTGGGCAGGCAGGAAGCGAAACCCTGGTCACCCCGGGGTGAACACTCGCTGTAGGTCGCGGCAACCGTGACCGGGTAAGTCGTATCGCCCTTGGGGATCGTGATCGGTTTGGCGCAGTCCAACCATGAGGGACCGGGCGTGTAGCCGTTCCCGGTCAGGAGCACTCTGTAGATGGGCCCGCACCCGACCAGGTGGATCTCCTGCCCGGTGTTGTTGGTCAGGATGATCTGGGCCGTCACCGACTCGCCGGTGCGGATCGTGGTGGTGGGCAGGATCAGGCGAGCCGTGAGCGACCCGGCGGGCGGGGCCGCAGCGGTTCTCATCTGGCAGAAGACCGTCACACTCGCGAGGTCGGTTCGGCTGACCGTGACCGGGTCAGTGGCGCGGCACGTGGACTTCCCGTCGCCGTATCGCGGGCTGGTGCCGGTGACCGTGTACGTCCCTGGCTTGACGGCGGTCGTGAACGTGCCGTCGCTCCCAGTTTTGGTGGTGGTGGTCTCGCCGGTGGCTGACTCGAACACGATCACGCCAGGCAAGCCGAACTGCCCAGTACCTACCGGTCCTCCGCTGGAGCGCAGGACGCCTGTGACCGTTGCCGCCGATCCGGGCCCGACGACGACGCTTGTGGTCGGGGGTCGTTGCGCAGCAACGAGCGTGGGAACCAGTGCCACACCGGCAACGGCCGCCACGAGGAGGGAACCTGCGGCGATGCGCCCTCGACGGTCGCGCCCTCGGCGTGCCCGAATCAGGTCCTCGAACGGGGGCTGGCTGGTCGGCTCCTGTCGGCGCGCTTCCGCGGCCAGGAGCTCGGACAGGTCAGGCATGGTGGGCCTCCTCACGCAGCAGGGGACTGAGCGTGACGCGGGCGCGGCTCAGCCGGGACTTGACGGTTCCTTGGGCGACCCCCAGCTCGGCGGCGGTCTCGGCCACCCCCAACCCGATGAGGTAGTGCAGGACCACAACCTGCCGTTGCGCCAACGGCAGACTCGCCAATGCCCGCTGGATGTCCATGGAGTCGTCGGTCGGCACCGAAGGCGACGCGGGATGGCCGAGGCGCATCAGGGCCTTGACTCCGTTGCGGGCCTTGCGGCGCCGGTTCGACAACAACCTCAACGCCACTCGCCGGGTCCACGCTTCTGGGCTGTCGAACTGGGACACGGTGGGCCACTCGCGCAATAGGCGTATGAACGCCTCTTGGACGCACTCTTCGGCTTCCGCACGGCTGCAAGCCGCCAGAGCAACGACGGCCACCAGGCGCGGGTAGCACCCTTGGTACAGATCGCGCACCGCTGCGTCGCTGGTCGAAGTCGAGTCGCTCACAGCACATACACCCGCGAACTCGCTCGATGGTTCCATGCGGACCGTGCTTGTTGCCGACACACCGTCGCACCGCGCGTCAGTCGGGCCCACGGGTGCACGGTCGGCGTACGAGCAAGCAAGGGGCTCACAGACTTGTCCTCGGCACGACCCTTCGACGCGGCCAGAGGCCGTTCGGCTCCCTTTGTGAACGAGGCCCGGATCATGGCGCCCCCGAAGTGACGCGTTGAGAGATCACCGTGCGCGAACCAGCTCTGACGCGACCACTGGCATCCGAGTTCGGAGCCAGGTTTGAGCGGCCATCGAGGTCGCACTCCATCGGGGGCCGCTCTACACGCCCTCCTTTCCCCGTCGTCGCCGCGAGCGACCGAGCATGGCCGACTGGATCGTCGGGACCTACCTCCTCGGATCACGCTTCCCGAGCATCCGCTCATCGGCATGCTCGATCCTCGCGCTTCGCGGCATGAGCGGACGACGGCGCAGATATGTTGGTGTGGTGTCGGTGAACGAGGAGTGGGAGCCACCTATGGTGTGCGACCAGTGCCAGCACCCGATTGCCCAGCATGTTCTATGGCAGCCAGATGCGATTTGTGATGGATGGATGCACTGCGGCGCTCCAGGTTGCGATCGATGCTGGCACGAGTGGCCGCGCCTCTCACCTCAGACCACGGCCTGATCCATCGGATCGCGGCATGCGGGGACGTTCGCTCTGCAATCAGAGACCGGTCGCCGCTGCCCTCTGATTGCAGGGTGACGGCGAGGCAGTTCTCGGCCCTGACCACGGGTCCGTCCCGATGCGTTGAGGCGGCTGGCTGGCACCATGAGCCACATGACCGAACCGACTGCCTGGGACGCGCTGCGCCTTCGCATAGGAGCGCTCGCCCCGCAGCGACGGGCGGCCTTTGCCCTGGCGTGCGCGGAGCATCTCGTCGCGATGGAAGCCACGCCTCGGGAGGCCGAACTGCGAGCAGCACTCGTGCACGGATGGGAAGCCCTACTGGGCGCCCAGGACGACTTGGGTCCCCTTCGTGCCAGGCTTGAAATACGCGCGGACCTCGATGACGACGAAGTGGCAGGCGTCGCCCTCGCCCTTGGCGCCGTCATGGGCGGCAGCGAGGACGCTTGGTGGGCAGCGAACCGCGCCAGAGACGCAGCCGATGCGAGAGTCTCCTACCGCGAGCCGTCCTTTCGACCGACCGACGCGGACGCCGCCGAGCGCATCATGCAGAACGAGCTCAACTGGCAGCTTGACGCCATTACGGCCCTTGAGGTGGACGAACCGCTGTCGACGGTTGTGACCCAACTACGGTCCTGAACCAAAGACATCCGGCCCCCATCGCGGGGCGGGTTGCGGGTCCAACTTGGCCTCGCACACCGCAATCAGACGGGGCGCCCTCGGGCAGCTGCTAGAGCGCCCGAAGGACCCCCGTCGGTGAGGCGAGCATCGGGGAACGCACGGACTGGGCGTGGGTTGTGCTCGATCCACCTCTCGAGGTGGATGGCCTCCCTCGATCGCAGGTCCTCCTGGGAGCGCGCCACGAAGGAGACTCGGTCTGGTCCGAGCCGGAGCGGTGGCCCATGCACGTTTACGTCTGCTTGCCCCACTCCGGCGACGCGCGAAGCAGGCACTTCGCGCGAGATGAGGTCACGAACCGCTACTGGGGCCTGCTGCATCAGACCCGCGAGCGCGCTCAGCTCGACGTGTACTGATCCCTCTCGACCCACCGCTCATCGGCACGGCCGCGCGATCTGCGGCATGAGCGTGCGGATTAATGGGACCGACGCTGAGGCGGGTAGTACTCGTCATACGCGCGCTGCCACTCCTCGCTCGTGAGCGGATACTCCCGGCTACTGCGAGGTATGGGCTCCAGGCGCGGGAGCATCTGGCCCCATTCGAAGGCACCGCCGCGCCAAGTCTTTCGAATGCGCTTGCCGTTGCTGGTCAAGCGGAACCGTCCGTCGGTGACGTCAACAAGTCCGGCATCAATAAGGGCGCCGACGCTGGAAGCGAGTTGGTCACGGCTCGGGATGTCGTGGTTGAACGCATCTGCAGTGCCGATCAAGCCGCGCAGAGTGGAGCCTCGCCGCGAGGTGGTGATCGAAGCCAAGATCCACGCATCGGGGCTGGTCCAACCTCGCACCTCAACCATGACTGGAGGCTATCGCGAGGGGTCGTACCGGTGGGGTTGGCATCGCCGGGTTCAACGCCAACGCGCACCCCATCTCGGCAGGACCGATCGCCCTATCCGCGGCATGAGAGTGCGGACTCAGGCAGACTCACCGCATGCCGCAGACCCCTACCGAGGAACAGGACCCGCCGAGCCGGCGAGTGGTCGAGCAGCGTGTCCGGAACCGCGTCATCGAGTACCTCGAACTCGCTTCCTCGTTCGAAAAGCAACGGGAGTACGAGCGAAACGCTCCGATCGCACACATCCCGTACGAGGTCATCAACCAGTGGGAGGACTGGGTCTACAAGGACCCGAGGGAGGACGGCAACCTCTCGGACGTCTACGACAAGCCCGAGTCTGAGGCCATGGGCCACTTCCATGCGGCGTGGGAAGCCGCTGCGTCAGCGGTACCCAACAACTACCCGCCGCTCTTCGAGGTTCAGTCGCTACCTGAGTGGGGGCGGCTCTGCGATGCCGCTGCGTCTGCGCTCTCGGTGTTCATGAGGCGGGGAAAGATGCCAGAGGATCACGAGGTCGAGAACTGACCGCTCATCGGCAGATCCGGTAAACGCGCGTCGTGCACGGAGCCGTCAGTACCGACACACCCAGTCAGGGCAACCGCCCAGCACTGCCTGTGACAGACGTCGGACATGCGCCGAGCGGTTGGACGTCCATTACAACCGCGCGAACCCACAGTCGTGAAAAGATGACACGGTGACCGACCGCGGACCGGCTGACGGGTGGCGTACGGGTTGGCAGCACACTCATTGGCTGAACCCGCCCCCGATGGTCTCCCGCGACCAGGACGATCTGCTCGTCACGGCGGCGGAGGGCAGCGACCTGTGGCGAACCACTTCTTACGGGTTCATCCACGACACAGGCCACGCCCTGCTCGCCGACTTCCCCGACGGGACGGCAGCCGAGGTCACGTTCATCGCTGACTTCTCGGCCCAGTTCGACCAGGCGGGCCTGCTGATCCGTGCCGACGAGGAGCAGTGGATCAAGGCCGGTGTCGAGTTGGCCGACGGCGTCCTGCAGCTGGGAGCAGTCGTCACGCGGGGCGTCTCGGACTGGTCGGTTGCCCCAGTGCCGGAGTGGTCGGGCCACGAGGTCGTCGTACGGGCGAGTCGCAACGGCGACGCACTCACGGTGCGGGCCAGGAGCGGTGACGAAGCGTGGCGGCTCGTGCGGGTCGCACCCTTGCCGCCCGGGCCTCTCCGCGTAGGACTTCTGTGCTGCGCGCCGACGCGCTCGGGCCTGGTTGTGCGGTTCACCGACCTACGGCTCGTCGAGGCGGACCAGGCTCTGCACCCCTGAACGGACCCGCAGGCATGAGAGGTCGTTCCGCGCGATGACCCGGGCCGACTCGTGTGTCCCGACCTCACTAGTGGTCATACCCGAGTCATGACCTGACGAGTCGCACTCCGGTCGCGATGAGCCAGACGAGCCATGACGCGAGGCCGAGCAGACCCACGAAGATCAGCGCTGAGCCGTCGGCGACGGCGAGGTTCCCGATGCCTGCCGCGAGCAGCAGGCCGCCGCCCACGAGGCCGAGCATGCGCAGCCACGCCGGCGTCAAACCGCTCGCGTGGGTGGCCAGAGCCGTGCCCGCGAAGGTGGCCGCGAGCATCGGCAGCGCCAGCGCGAACGCGGCCGCGTGGACGCGCCATACGAGCTCGAGTAGGGGAGTCGGCTCCGACTGGCCGCCAGCCGAGAGGGCGAGCCCGACTTGCAGGACGTTGACCAGGACGAAGACGCCCGACAGCGTCGCGCCAGCGGCGACGGCGAGACGCGCCCACTCGGCGCCCTTCGCACCGCGCCGGCCCACAAGCCCCTCCAGCCCGGTCAGGAAGAGGAGCAGCAGCGGCAGGTACACGGCCACGACACCTGACGCGATCGCGACCGCCGCGCGGTTGGCCGCGTAGTAGTCCAGGACCTCGTTCATCGGGGAGGCGAAGGACGGTGCGCCTGTTGCTGCCAGCGCGACGTTCTCCACGATCACCAGTACGGCCACCGCCATCGCGGCCGCGCCGACGAACCGGCCTCGAGCGATCGGGCCTTGGGTCGGGGTGGTGGTGGCTTGCAGTCCTTCCATGGTCGTGCTCCTTCGTTCAGGGGTATGGGGTGATGGGCCAGTTGGCTCCACCAGGTGCGACGACTTCGCGGGAGACCCGTGGTCAGGCGGGCGGTCAGCTGCCCCCGAGGGAGGCCAGGAGGGCGGGAACGGGGTGCACCCACGTGCTCGCGTTCGCCAGGGACAGCACGAGGAAGATGCCTCCCGCAGCGCCGTACAGGGTGGTCTGCACGAGCCACGTCGGGTCCGCGGAGCGCGCCGATCCGCGGAGCCGCCACCGTCGCCAGACCGCGCGAAGGGCCAAGGAGGCGAGCGCAACGCCGGTGACAGCAGCCAGCACCGCGAACACCGCGTGGTAGAGGGTGAAGTCGCCGAGCAGCTCACTGGCGATCCCTCCAGCGGGGGAGGGGGCCCCGGCCTCCACCGCGCGCCGCAGCTGACCCAGGACCCCGGACAGCTCACCGGACGCGTGCCCGGGTGGCAGGAGCGAGGCGACTGACGCGAACGGGGCTGCGGCGCCCTGCACGTTCGCGAGCAGGACTGTGAGCGCGCCGAGGAGCCAGACCACCACTGCGCCGTAGGCCACGAGCAGGAGCCGGCGACGACCACGTCCTGCGGCCTCCATCCGACGGCGCACCGTCGAGGCCAGGCCCACGAGGGCCAGGACGAGCAGGCTGGCGATGAGTGCCTTGACGAGGTGGAACTCCCGCCAGACGGCGGTCAGCTCGGCCAAGGACGGCGAGTCGGTCACGGGCCTCGACAGGTCGGCACCGATGAAGCCAGATTCCGAGGCCACGACGAGGTCGGACTCGCCGGTGTAACCGCGACGGGCGACGAAGCTGGCCGGGACGAGGAAGACGGCCGGGGTGAGCAGCGCCGCCGCCCACAGCACGAGGTGATGGCGCACCGGAGTGCGGGCCCTCACGACACGGCTGCCGCCGACCGCGGCCGGCGGTGCGACCTTCAACCACCGCGCGACCCAACGATTCCACGCCGCGCTCTGCGAGCGGACGGTGCGATCGGGGGCGCCGGTCGACGCCGACGTGGCACAAGACAGTGCAGTCACAAGATGACCTCCCGACGAGACTCTTACAGCGTAAAGCACGATACTTTACTTCGTAAAGGTCGATGCCCAGGTGCAACAGGAGTCAGGGATGAGTCAGGGGCAACCCCTACAGCGCGGCGCCCTGACGGTTCAGGGCATCCTCGAGGAAGCGACGGCTCTCGCCGACGACGGTGGTTTGGCGGCACTGTCCATGCGGGCGCTCGGGCGACGGCTCGGTGTGGAGGGCATGGCCGTCTACCACCACTTCGCGAACAAGGAAGCGCTCCTCGATGCCCTCGTCGACCGGGTCTTCAGTGAGATGGCCCTCCCCGAGGGTGAGGACTGGCGAGTCGGCCTGCGCGCGAGGTCGGTGTCGGAGCGCCTGGTCCTGCGCCGGCACCCTTGGGCCATCGGGCTGGTCGAGTCCCGTACCGCGCCGGGGCCGATCACGCTGGCACACCAGGACCACGTCATCGGCTACCTCCGTGCTCGCGGCTTCGCTGGCCGAGGGTCGGCGCAGGTCCTGGCCTTCCTCGATGCCTACGTCTACGGGTTCGTCCTGCAGGAGCTGGCCCTGCCCACCGATCCCACCCCCGTCGTCGACGTGGTGCGCGACCACGAGGGGCCGAGTCCGTATCCCCATCTCGACGCCCTCATCACCGAGGTCGTCGAGGCCGGCTACGACTTCGCCGACGAGTTCGACGTCGGTCTCGACCTGCTGCTCGACGCGATGGGGGCCTTGCGAGGCTGATCCGGGGCGGTGCGATCCCTTGACAGCAATTGGGCATCCTGCGACGTTTGTCCGTGACCCACTTCGGTGGCGCCGTCCCGGACCCGGCGGTGACAGGAAAGTCACAGGCACGTCGGGACGGGGTTCTTCCATGTGGCGCTGCGACACGACGCAGCTGGACGCTCGGGAGATCGAGTGTTGCCCGGTCTGCGACGGTGGGTCGACGTGAGCACCATCCTCAGCGACGTGGCGACCACGTGTCGCGCACTGGAGGCGGTCGCCGAGGCGGCGACCGGGCTGATCGGCAGGTCCTTCGACGACATCGTCCGTGCTGCCCCGGCCATGGTGCTGGAGGCCGTGCCCGGTGCCAGCCACGTCGAGCTGATGGTCACCCGCGCCGGCCGGGCCGACCCACTGGTGGTCAGCGCCGACCAGGAGCAGCAAGAGCAGTCACGCCCCACAAGACTCTCCACAGAGGTGCTCCTCGACATCGCGGTACCCGACTGCAGAGCGGTCGGGCACCTCGTGGTGGCCACGACCGCGCCGCAACGCCTGCTCCAGCTCGCGGCCATGACGGCGGAGCTCATGGCGATCCAGGTCGAGCTGGCGCTCGACCTCGCCAACACCAAGGAGGTCAACCAGGACCTGCATTCCCTGCTGCGGACCGCCCGGGACTCCGGCATCGTCAGGGGCCTCCTCATGGGTGACGGTGACCTGAGCGAACAAGCCCTCCTGGAGCTGTTTCGCGAGCTGGCCCACGAGACGGTGGAGGCACCTGCGCCCGACCTGCTGGAGCTGGACCCTCCACCGGAGTCGAAGTCGCCCAACCTGCGCCTCGTCTGAGCTCGGAGGCGCTGCTCGACCACCTTCACGGCAGACGCGCGGTCCGCCCGCCTCGCCGCGTCGATGGCTCTCCCCAACCCTCGTCACCGGCCCGGGGGTGTCCGCGCGGGAGGTCTTCGCCATGATGGGTCCGACGCGAACACGGCCGACTCAGAGAGGAGGAGGTATGCAGGACGTGGCAGTCCCGGTCTTCTTCCTGTCCGACAGCACCGGCATCAGCGCGGAGACGATGGGCAATGCACTCCTCATCCAGTTCCCGGACCTCGTCTTCGAACGCCGCCTCATCCCCTTCATCGCCACCGCCGACGAGGCCCGCAAGGTCGTGGCGATCCTGGATGCGGCGATGGACGGGCCGGTGACACCGCTGGCGTTCACCACGGCCGCGACCGACGAGGTCCGCGAGATCCTGCACACCTCCAAGTGCCCCATCATCGACTTCTTCGAGATGCACATGGAGAAGGTCGAGGCGATCCTCGGCAAGTCCGGGGCGCGGGTCGCCGCACGACTGCACGGCGTCGGCGACATCAAGCGGTACAACTCGCGGATGCAGGCGATCGAGTTCGCGATCGAGCACGACGACGGGCAGAGCCTGCGCGCGCTCGACCGGGCCGAGGTCATCCTCGTGGCGCCATCGCGGTGCGGGAAGACGCCGACCACCATGTACCTCGCTCTCCAGCACGGCGTCTTCGTCGCCAACTACCCCCTGCTCGACGAGGACCTGGAGAGCACGCAGCTGCCCCGCCCGCTCGCCCAGCTGGGGGACCGGTGCTTCGGCCTCATCGCCACCCCCGCGCGGCTGAGCGAGGTCCGCCAGCAGCGCCGCCCGAACTCGCCCTACGCGTCCCTGGAGCAGTGCTCCAAGGAGCTGCGCCGGGCCGACGCGCTCTACAAGGCCAACGGCATACCCGTCATCAACTCCACGACGAAGTCGGTCGAGGAGATGTCCACCCTCATCCTGCAAACCCTGGGTTCGCGCCCCTCCCACGAAGGAAGTCGCCCATGACCAACGTCCTGTGGTTCTCCACCATCGGCATGAAGGACATCGACCAGGTCGGCGGCAAGAACGCCTCGCTCGGGGAGATGGTCAGCAACCTGGCGTCGGCGGGAGTGCGTGTCCCGGACGGGTTCGCGACGACGGCCGACGCCTACCGCCGGTTCATCGCCCACGAGGGGTTGTCGCAGACCATCGTCGAGCTGATGGCCGGGCTCGACAGCGAGGACGTCATCGCCCTGGCCGACGTCGGCCGGCAGGTCCGCGAGGCCATCGTCCGGCAGCCCCTGCCGGACGACGTGGAGGCCGACATCCGGGCCGCGTACGACCAGCTGGTGGCCGACAACGACGAGGCCTCGTTCGCGGTGCGGTCGAGCGCCACCGCGGAGGACCTCCCCGACGCGTCGTTCGCGGGACAGCAGGAGACCTTCCTCAACATCCGCGGCGTCGACGCGGTCCTCCAGGCCGTCAAGGAGGTGTATGCGTCGCTGTACAACGACCGCGCCATCGCCTACCGCGTCCACCACGGGTTCGAGCACGAGGAGGTCGCGCTCTCGGCCGGGGTGCAGCGCATGGTCCGCTCGGACGTCGGCGCCTCGGGCGTGATGTTCACGATGGACACCGAGTCCGGCTTCGACGACGCCGTCTTCATCACCTCGTCCTACGGGCTCGGTGAGGCGGTCGTGCAGGGCGCGGTGAACCCCGACGAGTTCTACGTCTACAAGCCGGGCCTGCGCGCCGGCCGCCCGGCCATCCTCAAGCGTGGGGTGGGCGGCAAGGCGACCAAGATGGTCTACACGTCCGACGCGGCCGTGGGCAGGACGACGGAGTTCGTCGACGTCGACCCGGCCGACCAGCCGCTGCTGAGCCTCACCGACGCCGAGGTCGAGGAGCTGGCGCGGCACGCGCTGGTCATCGAGGACCACTACGGCCGTCCCATGGACATCGAGTGGGGCAAGGACGGCACCGACGACCAGCTCTACATCCTTCAGGCGCGGCCGGAGACGGTGAAGTCACGTCAGTCGGCGACCACGATCTCGCGCTACCGGATCAACGAGAAGGGGCCGCTGCTGGTGGAGGGTCGGGCCATCGGGCAGAAGGTCGGCGCCGGCCCGGTGCGGGTGCTGAAGTCAGCCGACCAGATGCGCGACTTCCACCCGGGCGAGGTCCTCGTCGCGGACATGACCGACCCCGACTGGGAGCCGATCATGAAGCGGGCCAGCGCGATCGTGACCAACCGTGGTGGCCGCACGTGCCACGCCGCCATCATCGCCCGCGAGCTCGGCATCCCCGCCGTGGTAGGTGCGGGCAATGCGACGCAGGAGCTCCCGGATGGGCGCGAGGTGACCGTCTCGTGCGCCGAGGGCGACACCGGGTACGTCTACGACGGGCTGCTCGACTTCGCCGTCGAGGAGACGGACATGCAGGCGATGCCTGACATCCCCGTCGGGATCATGATGAACGTCGGCACCCCCGACCAGGCGTTCGCGTTCTCCCGCCTGCCGAACGAGGGCGTCGGGCTGGCACGCCTGGAGTTCATCATCAACCGCCAGATCGGCATCCACCCCAAGGCGTTGCTCGACCACGAGCAGCTGACCGGCACGGTGCGCGAGCACGTGGACGCGGCCGTCGCCCCCTACGCCTCGCCGAGGGAGTACTTCGTCCAGCGGGTCGCCGAGGGCGTGGCCACGATCGCAGCGGCGTTCGCGCCCAAGCCGGTCATCGTCAGGATGTCGGACTTCAAGTCCAACGAGTACGCGAACCTCGTCGGTGGCGAGCTCTACGAGCCGCACGAGGAGAACCCGATGATCGGCTACCGCGGGGCGTCCCGGTACCTCTCCGAGGAGTTCCGGGAGTGCTTCGCCATGGAGTGCGAGGCGCTGCGGTTCGTCCGCGACGACATGGGCCTGACCAACGTCAAGGTGATGATCCCGTTCGTCCGCACCGTCACCGAGGCAGAGGGCGTCATCAAGCTGTTGGGGGAGAACGGTCTTCGCCGCGGCGAGAACGACCTGTCCGTGATCATGATGTGTGAGCTGCCGTCCAACGCGGTCATCGCCGACCAGTTCCTCGACCACTTCGACGGCTTCTCCATCGGCTCCAACGACATGACGCAGCTGACTCTGGGTCTCGACCGCGACTCCAGCCTCGTCGCGGCGGGCTTCGACGAGCGCGACCCAGCAGTGAAGTTCATGCTCTCCGCAGCCATCACCGCCTGCAAGGCGCGGGGCAAGTACGTGGGCATCTGCGGCCAGGGGCCCAGCGACCACCCCGATCTGGCCGAGTGGCTGCTCGAGCAGGGCATCGACACCATGTCGCTCAACCCCGACACGGTCGTCGAGACCTGGACCCGACTGGGCCGCCGGAGCTGATGCCACAGCGCCCCCACCCTCGACGAGGGTGGGGGCGCTGCGGGTGGGGGGCTGAGGGACGGGGGATCGCTCAGGCGACGGTCACGGTCTCGTCGGCGACGAGGGTGCCGGAGGTGCGGACGACCTTCGGCTTGCCGGCCCACGCGCCACCCATGCCCATGACGCGGGAGACGTAGGCGGCGCCACCGGAGACGGCGATCACCGGGACGGACTCGGACGTGGCGCTCGCGCGGCAGGTCCAGGTGTTGGTGATGAGCGCGGTGCCGCCCTTCACCATGATCAGCGCGGTGTCCTTCTGGTCGGTGAAGTCGGTGGGGCGGGCCATGCCGAAGTTGAGCTTGGTGTTGGTGAAGGAGACGCCGCCGCCCTTGACGACGATGAGGGCACCCATGGCCGGGTCGTTGAGGTTCTGTCCCTCCACGACGCAGTCGGAGATGTCGAGCCCACCCTGCTGCGACGCGGGTCCCTCGACGAGGATCGCGCGGGAGCCGCCGCGCGCGGTGAGGTACATGTGGCGGACGGACGTCTTGGCCAGGTTGCTGAAGCGGATGAGGTACTTGCCGCCGTTGGCGCCGGCCCAGCCGTAGTTCATGTCGCCGGCGACCCACAGGAAGTTGTCGGAGCCGCGCAGGGAGAACTGCGTGTCCTGCACCGCGACGCAGGTCCAGGAGCCCTTGGTGGTGACCAGCGTCATCGAGAACGGGTCGGCCGGGGTGCCCAGGACGTGCTTGAACCCGTAGAACGACAGGGTGTCGAAGGTGGCGGCGTAGCAGGTCCCGGCGCTGTAGGGGTGGTGGTAGAACTGCGTGACGCCGTTGCCCGACTTGAAGGTGATGCCGGCGATGGTGACGTTGTACGTCGTGCTCGTCCCGACGAGCCAGGAGTTGCCGGCGTTGCCGCAGTTGAGCGTGACGGTGCACTGCGGGAGCGCGCCACCCGTGCCCGAGATCTCGGGGTTCTGCCAGCCGACGTTCGGGCCGAGGATCCGCAGGCCGGAGAACGTCGTTCGCGTCTGCGTGAAGGTGTGGGCGCGGCCGGCGAGACGGATGGCGCGGCGCGGGCACGAGACCTTCGCGACGGCGAGCGCCTGGGTGAGCTTCTCGTCGTCGGTGCCGGTGAACGAGTCAAGGAGGATGTCGTCCTGCGCCGTGGCTGCGCCGGCAGGAGCGGCGCCGGTGACGGCAGCTCCGGTGGCGACGACGGCGGCGACGCCAAGCGTCTTCAGGACGGTCCGGCGGGCTGAGGTGCTGGTCTCGACAGACATGGGTGATCTCCGTTGCTTCCAGGTGGTCGGGTGGTCAGGGGAACCACCACGACTCGCAGATCGGGGGCTCCGCGACTCCTCCATCGTGGGCACTGGGCCGCGCCGGGCTGGTCGACTTGGCCAAGCCTTGACGGTCGTCTCGTCCGTTCGTCCAGCCCGGTCTCAACCAAGCGGTGGCCCACCGTCGTCACTCACCCGAGGTGGGGCGCTGCGAGCAGTCCCCACGCGCCATACCTGCCGGTGCATCCGCACCAGGCGCCGGCCGAGGCCTCACGACGCACACGAACGGCGTTCAAGGGCAAGCCGATTCGGGGGTAGCGTCGAAGCACCCTCATGGGACTCCGCGCCGACCTGACCGCCTGGACCATGGGGCGCGGAGCATCGCGCACCGTGACGTACGGCGACGCCCTCCAGTTCGAGGGCGGCGACCTCGCAGCACCGACGGAGGTTCGCGTCGCGACGCGCCACGGTTCGGTGCGCTGCGAGGTGTACCGGCCGCACGGTGAACCCACCGGGGTGCTCGTGCACCTGCACGGTGGTGCGTTCGTCATGCGGTACCCGGCGATGGACGACTTCTGGGCTCGCTACATGGCAGCCCGTGCGGGGGTGGTCGTGCTCAACGTCGACTACGACGTCGCCCCCCGGCACCGTTACCCGGTGGCGCACGAGGAGGCTCACGACGTCCTGGCCTGGGCCGCGTCGCCCGCCCAGACGCTGGTGCCCCGCGGCACGGCCGTGGCGGTCAGCGGCCTCAGCGCCGGGGGCAACCTCGCGGCGGCGGCGTGCCTGCTGGCCCGTGACGACAGGTCTGTCCGGCCGGCCCTCCAGGTCCTCGGGGTGCCGTCGCTCGACGTGGCCGAGCCCGTCGGCACCAAGGTGGCACGAGCACCTCGAGCCATGATCGGGACGGAGCTGCTCCAGCTCGTCCGCGCGACGTACTTCCGCGACGGCTCCCGCCGCGGGGAGGCCTACGCCTCACCCTTGCGCGCCGAGCGGCTCGACGGCCTCGCCCCGGCCCTCGTCGTGACGGCGCAGCACGACGTCCTGCGCCACGAGGGCGACGCGTATGCCGCGCGGCTCGCGGACGCGGGCGTGCCCGTCGAGCACCTCGTCGTCGCAGGGGCCGACCACTACTTCCTCGACGGCGACCCTCAGCGGGCGCGGGAGATCCTCGAACGGGTCGCGGTCCACCTGCGGGCGTCGTTGACGGCTCGCTGAAGGACCTCGGGACCGCTGGGCGGCCGCGGTGGGTCAGACGCTGGTGGCGGCCTTGCGGAACAGTCCCGAGAGGTTGTTGCCCAGCAGGACGACGGCAGCGATGATGACGATGGCGATCAGCGCCACCATCAGGCCGTACTCGACCGCGGTCGCGCCGCGCTCCCGGGACAGGGTCGTGAGGCGTGCAGCCAGCCGGTGCGTCATACGGCGTCCTTCGTTCATGGTGGGCCCCTGGGTGCGGTCCAGGGTGGGGGAGCACCAGTCTTTCCCACCTGCCCCAGCGGTACCTCCCCGTAACGGGTTCGTGTCCATCGACCGAACGGGGGAGGGGGTGCCGCGTCCGGCGACGCGCCCTACGGTGGATCCATGCGGATCACCCACCTCGGCCACGCCTGCCTCCTCGTCGAGCTCGCGGACGCACGCATCCTGATCGACCCGGGGACCTTCTCCCCGGACGCCATGGGCCAGCGCGACCTCGACGCCGTGCTCGTCACGCACCAGCACCCCGACCACCTGGACGTGCAGCGACTGCCGGGACTGCTGTCGGCGAACTCCGGTGCTCGGCTCGTCACGGACCCCGAGACCGCGAAGCAGCTCGAGGACAAGGGAATCGACGCTGAACCCCTGCCGGCCGGCGCCGAGGTATCCGTGGGTGCGGTCACGGTGACCGGGGTGGGCGAGATGCACGCCCTCATCCACGACGACATCCCACGGATCCACAACACGGGGATGCGCGTGACGGCACCGGGGGAGCCGACGTTCTTCCACCCGGGCGACGCCCTCGACGCCGAGCCCGGGAAGGTCGACGTCCTCGCCTTCCCCCTCAGCGCACCGTGGGCGCGCAGCCGCGACATGACCGGCTTCCTGCGCAGGCTCGCTGCCCCCCACGCCATCCCGGTCCACGACGCCCTCCTCAGCGAGGTCGGGCGCACGCTCTACCTCACGCAGGCGGCCAACCTCGGGTCCCCGGACACGCAGATCCACGACCTGTCGGGCGGCGCGAGCCGGGAGTTCCACTCCTGACCGGTGGCCGGACTGGATTTGGCGGTTAGGTAAGCCTCACCTACGCTCGTGACGTGCCCAAGGACCCCAAGGCCAAGGCGACCACGACCGCGAAGGCCAAGAAGAAGTGCTGCAAGGACAAGCCGCGCTGCAAGCAGTGCCCGGTCGTCCTCATGCGCCTGGAGAAGATGGGCTACGCCGAGCAGGACGACACGAAGCCGCGGCGCTACACCGTTCGGTCTGACGTCCCGAAGAAGGCCATGCTGGTGGCGCGTCAGCGCTAGCGTCGTGGCCATGCCGGACGACCAGATCGCCCTGGGCCTGCGGGGCCTGACCAAGCGCTTCGGCGACATGGTCGCCGTCGACCACCTGGACCTTGACGTCCCGCGGGGCTCGTTCTTCGGCCTCGTCGGTCCCAACGGTGCCGGCAAGACGACCACGCTCTCGATGGCCACCGGCCTGCTGCGCCCCGACCAGGGCACGGCCCACGTCCTCGGCGCCGACGTGTGGAGCGACCCGGTCGCGGCCAAGGCCCGGATCGGGGTGCTGCCCGACGGCCTGCGGTTGTTCGACCGGCTGACCGGTCGTCAGCTCGTCACCTACGCAGGCCTGCTGCGGGGCATGGACCGGGAGCTCGTCAGGCAGCGGACCGACGAGCTGCTGGCGGCCCTCGGGCTCACCGACGCCGCGGAGAAGCTCGTCATCGACTACTCGGCCGGCATGACCAAGAAGGTCACGCTGGCCTGTGCCCTGATCCACGCCCCGCGCTTGCTCGTCCTCGACGAACCGTTCGAGGCGGTCGATCCCGTCTCGGCGCGGACCATCCGCGGCATCCTGGAGGACTTCGCCGCCAACGGTGGCACGGTCGTCCTCTCCAGCCATGTCATGGACCTCGTCGAGCGGATCTGCACCCACGTGGCGATCATCGCCGCCGGACAGGTGCGCGCCCACGGCACCGTCGACGACGTCCGGGCCGGGATGAGCCTCGACGACCGCTTCCTCGACCTCGTCGGGGGACAGACCGACGTGGAGGGGCTCGCATGGTTGCGCACCTCCTCCGACTGAAGCTCGACCTGCTGCGCAACGGGTTCCGGCGCAGCGTGGCAGCCCTGGTCGGGATGGTGCTGGGCATGCTCTACGGCGGCGGCATCGTCATCGGGATCCTCGTGCTGATGGCGACGCTGCGATTCCAGGGGGACGCGGAGCTGACCCGCACCGTCCTCACCGTGGGTGGAGCAGGCCTGGTCGCCGGCTGGGCGCTGCTGCCCGTCGTCCTCTTCGGCATCGACCCGACCCTGGACCCGACACGGTTCGCGACGTTCGCGGTCCGGGAACGGACGCTCGCCGTGGGGCTGCTCCTCAGTGCCCTCGTCGGGCTGCCGGGGATCGGGACCGTGCTGATCGTCCTCGGCATGGTGTTCGCCTCCACGCGCAGCCCGCTCGCGGCCCTCGTGGCACTCGTGGGAGGGGTGCTGGGCCTCGCGGCCTGCCTCATCGCCAGCCGGGTCGTCTCCGGCGCCGCCGCCGCGGTGCTGGCCTCGCGGCGGGGCCGCGACGTCGCCGGTGTCGGGGGACTGTTGTTCTTCCTCGCCGTGGGACCGCTCCTGGGCTTCATCAACGACGGGGGTGTCACCCGTGAGCGCCTCGTCGGCCTGGCCGACGTCCTCGCGTGGACGCCGCTCGGGTGGGCGTGGGCGGCGTCGGGCGACGTGCTGCTCGGTCACTGGGGCCAGGCCGGCCTGCGTCTTCTCCTCGCAGCGGCCACGGCGCTGGCGCTGTTCCTCGTCTGGGAACGCCTGCTCGTGTCGGTCCTGCGCAACCCGAGGGGGTCGACCGGGGAGGGTGGCGGCGCCCGCCGGGGCCTGGGCCTGTTCGCGGCGCTCCCCGGCACACCGATGGGCGCGATCGCGGCCCGGGCCGGCACCTACTGGATCCGCGACCCGCGCTTCAACTTCCCGGCCATCATGACGGTCCTGCTCCCGGCCGGGCTGCTGTTCCCCGGACTGGCTGGTGACGGGTCGGACGGCCTGCTCGCGGTCATGCCCCTCGTGGCCGCCTACCTCATCGGCTGGGGGCAGCACAACGACGTCGGCTACGACTCCACGGCCTTCTGGCTGCACGTGGCCTCGGGAGTGGACGGGGTGGCGGACCGGGTGGGACGGCTGTTCCCCTCGGGGGTGCTGGCCCTCGTCTGCGTGCCCGGCTACGCCCTCCTGGGACCCCTGCTGGGCGGCTCGTGGGCGTACTTCCCGGCGGCGCTGGGCACCGGCGTGGCGGTGGTGCTCAACGGGTTCGCCGTCGCGTCGGTCACCAGCGCGGTCAAGCAGTATGCCGTGCCCTCGCCGGGTGAGAGCCCGTTCAGCAGCCGCCCGGGTTCGGTCGGCGTGACGTTCGCGGTGCAGACCGTCTGCGGGGGCGCCGTCATGGCGTTGTCGCTGCCGGCGCTGGTGCTGTTCGCGGTGGCCCTGTTCGGGCATGCCTGGGCGGCCTGGCTGGTGCTGGTCATCGGACCGGTGCTGGGGGCCGCGGCCTTCGTCGTCGCGGTGCGCGTGGGTGCCGACCTGTTCCGCAGGCGCCAGGCGGACCTGCTCCAGGACCTCGTCTCGATGCGCTGACGTGCCTCGCCCCGTCCGCGCTGTGAGGTCGGTGGTCGTGCTGGCCACCGTCACGGTGGTCGGTGCCTGCTCGACGGCGCCGGCGACCGGCGAGTCGTCCGGTCGGAGCGCGACTCCCGCGGCGACCGCGACGACCTCGGTGCGACCTTCGGGAAGCACCACCACCTCGCGGCCGGCGGCCGCGGTCCACCTGCCGCCCACGACCGGGGCGTTCGACTACCAGCTGGACGAGCCCTACCCACCTGCTGCGGGTGTCACCGTCGTGGTGCGGGACCGCGAGTCGCCGAGTCCGTCGGATCGCTACGGCGTCTGCTACGTCAACGCCTTCCAGACCCAGCCGCAGGACCGGCACGCATGGCTGAGGGACCGCGCAGCCCTCGTCGTGCGCGATGCGTCCGGTGCTCCGGTCACGGACCCCGGCTGGCCCGGCGAGCTGCTGATCGACATCGGCCGTCCAGCGCTCCGGCAGGCGGCCGCGACGGTCGTCTCCGCCCAGCTGGACTCCTGCGTCGGCCAGGGTTTCGAGGCCGTGGAGCTCGACAACCTCGACTCGTGGACCCGGTCCGGTGGGCGGCTGACGCAGGCCGACGCGGCGGCATACGCGAAGCTCCTGGTCGCGGCCGCGCACGCCCGCGGCCTCGCGGTCGCCCAGAAGAACACCGTCGAGCTGCTCGACGCACCCGGGCGACCGGCGTTCGACTTCGCGGTGACCGAGGACTGCGGCCGGTACGAGGAATGTGGTGCGTTCACCCGGGTGTACGGCACCCGGGTCCTCGACGTGGAGTACACGGACCGTGGGTTCGCCGCGGCGTGCCGGACCTCGCCGTCGGTGCGCGTGGTCCGTCGGGACCTCGAGCTGGCGGCGCCCGGTGGGGCCGGGCACGTGCTGCGCTACTGCACGCCCTGACCCGGCCCCGGGGGGACTACTTCTTGCGCCGGTCGTGCTCCTCCTGTGCGAGGTGCGCCGCCCCGATGATGCCCGCCTTGTTCTGGAGGGTCGCTGCCACGATCGGGGTCTTGAGCTCGAGCAGGGGCAGGAACTGCGCGGCGTCCTTGGAGACCCCGCCACCGACGACGAAGAGGTCCGGCCACAGCAGGGCCTCGACGTGGCTGTAGTAGCGCTGGAGCCGCTCGGCCCACTCGGGGTAGCTCAGGCCCTCCTTGTCCTTGATCGAGGAGGCCGCTCGCGACTCGGCGTCGAACCCGTCGATCTCGAGGTGGCCGAGCTCGGAGTTCGGGATGAGACGGCCGTCGAAGATCAGGGCCGAGCCGATGCCGGTGCCGAGCGTCGTCATCACGACGAGACCCTTCTGCCCCTTGGCAGCGCCGTAGTGCAGCTCCGCCACCCCGGCGGCATCTGCGTCGTTGACCAGGACGATGTCGTGGCCGAGCTTCTTCTCCAGCATCGGCTCCGCGTCGAAGTCGAGCCACGACTTGTCGATGTTGGCCGCTGAGCGCACCACACCGTGCGTGACGACGCCGGGGATGGTGACACCGATGGGGGAGTCGCCGCGGACGTCCTCGAAGTGGTCGACGATCTGGTCGATCACCTCGGCGACGGCCTCCGGGGTGGAGGTGGCCGGGGTGTCGATCCGCATCCGTTTCGAGGCGAACGACCCGGAGGACAGGTCGACGGGCGCGCCCTTGATGCCGCTGCCCCCGACGTCGATCCCGAGCGGGAGTCCCTGCGTGGCGTGCTTGGACATGGTGTGCCGCCTCCTTGCGGTCGCCGCGCCGTGCGGCGGGTGGGTGGTGCGTTACGGCAGCGTCAGGATCTCGTTGCCGTTCTCGGTGATGAGGATGGTGTGCTCGAACTGCGCCGAACGCCGGCGGTCCTTGGTGACGACCGTCCAGCCGTCGTCCCACATGTCCCAGTCCGGGGTACCGAGGTTGAGCATCGGCTCGATCGTGAAGGTCATGCCGGGCTCGATGATCGTCGCGTACGAGGGCGCGGCGTCGTAGTGGGGGATGATCAGTCCGCCGTGGAACGCGGTGCCGATCCCGTGCCCGGTGAAGTCGCGGACCACGCCGTAGCCGAAGCGCTTGGCGTAGCTCTGGATCACGCGGCCGATGATGTTGATCTCACGCCCGGGGACCGCGGCCTTGATGCCCCGCATCATCGCCTCGTGGGTGCGCTCGACCAGCTGGCGCGACTCCTCGTCGACTTCGCCGCACAGGTAGGTGGCATCGGTGTCGCCGTGAACGCCGCCGATGAACGCCGTGATGTCGATGTTGACGATGTCGCCGTCCTCGAGGGGGCGGCTGTCGGGGATGCCGTGGCAGATGACCTCGTTGACCGAGGTGCACAGCGACTTCGGGAACCCCTTGTAACCCAGTGTCGACGGGTACGCCCCGTGGTCCATGAGGAACTCGTGTCCGACCCGGTCGACCTCGTCGGTCGTCACACCGGGGGCGATGACGGCTGCAGCGGCGGCCATGGCCTGGGCGGCGATCCGGCCGGCGACGCGCATCTTCTCGATGGTCTCGGCGTCCTTGACGTCGCCGCCCTCTTCGCGCTTCGGGGCCGGCCGGTCGACGTACTCCGGTCGCTCGATGGTCGCGGGGACGGCGCGACGCGGCGACACCTCGCCCGGGGCCACGCTTGCGTAGGTCGTCGGCATACGGTGGAGTCTAGAGAGGTCCACAGATCCGTCGAGTTGGAGGGCACCCCCCATGGCTTACTGGTTCAACGTCGATACCCACCAGGTCGAGAGCGACGACGACAAGAGTCAGGGCGCCCAGCTGATGGGGCCCTACGACTCCCAGGAGGCTGCTGCGTCGGCCCTCGAGAGCGCACGGAAGAACACCGAGGACTGGGACGCCGAGGACAAGGCGTGGAACGAGGGCACCACCGAGGCCTGAGCGGCCCCCGCCTGCCGTGTCAGCTCAGTCGTTGAGGCGGTGCACCGACACGGCATACCCGCCGCCGTCCACCCACGGCGACCGCTCCCAGGTCGCGTAGCGGCGCAGGAACGACAACCCGGCGACGTCGCAGGCCCGGTCGTAGTCCGCGAGCGGCGTGACCGGACAGCCGCCGGGCAGGTGCGCGGCGTCGAGCCCGAAGCCGGCCACGAGCAGGCCGCCGGGCTGCAGGTGGGCGGCGACCCGGCCGACCGCCGCGAGGAGGGTGCCGGGGGCGAGCAGCGGCACGACGTTGCCGGCCAGGACGGCGAGCTCGAACGCCTGCGAGCGCAGCTGGAGCCGGCTGAGGTCCTGGCGCACCCAGGTCGTCGACGGGTCCCGCTGCTCGGCGACCGCGATCATGTCGGCGTCGGCGTCCACCCCGACGCAGTGGTAGCCCAGCGCGGTGAGCTGGATCGCCACGCGGCCCGTCCCGCAGCCGCCGTCGAGCACGCGCACCGGGGGAGACACGAGGGAGGCGACGAAGGCCGCCTCCCCGTGGATGTCCACGCCCTGGCCCGCCAGGTCGTCGAAGCGTTGCTGGTATGCCGTGGCAGCGCCGGGCCCGCCGGACACCTCGGACCAGCGCGTGCGGGGCTCCATCTCGGTCATGATCGTCCCTCTCGTGCCAGGCTCACCCGGTCGGTCGACCGTCCGTACCCAGCGTAGATTCGGTTGGGGCGCAAGGGAACCCGCGGTCAGCCCAACTCGCGCAAACCGGGCAGCACGCGGTCGGCGAAGGTCGTCAGGAAGCGCGACTGGTCGGCGCCCGGACCGTGGAACACCAGGTGGTTGAAACCGAGGTCGACGTACGGCTTGACCGCCGCGACGACCTCCTCGGGGTCGTCGGTGACGATCCAGCGCGACGCCACCTGCTCGTCGGGCAGCTCGTCACCGAGCCGCTCCATCTCGAGCGGGTCGCTGGTGCCGTGCTTCTGCTCGGGGGTGAGGGACAGGGCCGCCCAGAAGCGGCAGTTCGCCACGGCCTGCTCGCGGTCGGGGTCCCACGAGAGCTTGACCTCGATCATCCGGTCGAGGTCGTCGCGGGTGCGGTCGGACTTGGCCAGGCCCTCGTCCACGGCCGGCAGCAGCTTGTCGCGGTAGAGCTCCTCGCCCTTGCCGGAGGTGCAGATGAAGCCGTCACCCGCGCGGCCCGCGTAGCGGGCGACGAGCGGCCCGCCGGCGGCGACGTAGACGGGCACCGGCTGGTCGGGCTTGTCGTAGATCGTCGCGTCGGTGGTCCGGTAGTACTCGCCCTCGAAGGTGACCCGGTCCTCGGTCCAGAGCAGGCGCATGAGCGTCACCGCCTCCCGGAGCCGCGCGAACCGTTCCTTGAACTCCGGCCACTCGTCCACCGAGCCGACGACGACCTCGTTGAGGGCCTCGCCCGTCCCGATGCCGAGCATGACCCGGCCGGGTTGGAGGGAGCCGAGGGTGCCGAACGCCTGGGCGACGACCGCCGGGTTGTAGCGGAAGGTGGGGGTCATCACCGAGGTCCCGAGCTGCACCCGCTCGGTGCGCTCACCGAGGGCAGCGAGCCAGGCGAGCGAGAACGGAGCGTGGCCGCCGTGGTGCCGCCACGGCTGGAAGTGGTCCGAGACCATCACGCTGTCGAGGCCCACCTGCTCGGCCTGGACGGCGAACTCCAGCAGGTCGCGGGGGGAGAACTGTTCGGCGGAGGCCTTGTACCCGATGCGCAGCGTCATGACCCCACCGTAGGCTGCGGCCCCTCGGCCCGCGCGGGCCGTGGCAGGCTCGCGCCATGACGTCCCCACTGCAGGCCCCGACCGAGCAGGAGCGCCGCGTCCTCTCGGCCGTCGACACCGACGCGCTCCTGGCTGACCTCGCGGCGCTCGTGGCGTTCGCCCCGGTGGGTGGGAGTGCCGGTGAGGTGGCCGTGCAGCGTTGGTGCGCCGGGCGCCTCCGCGAGCTGGGCCTGCACGTCACCGAGTGGGACGTCGACCTCGCGGCGGAGGCGGCCCACCCGGACTTCCCCGGCATGGAGGTGGCACGAGATGCGGTCGTCGGCGTGGTCGGCACCTGGGGACCGGCCGGCCGGGACGACCTCCCCGCACTCGCCCTGTGCGGGCACACGGACGTCGTGCCGGTCGAGGACCCCGCCCGGTGGCGGACCGATCCCTTCGTCCTGGGTGTGGCCGGTGGCACGGCTGCGGGACGCGGAAGCTGCGACATGCTCGGCGGCGTCGCCTCGATCCTGGCGGCCGTCCGGGCCCTGACGACGGTGGGCGTGACGCCGACCCGCTCCCTTGCGGTGCACCTCGTCAGCGGGGAGGAGGACGGGGGAGTGGGTGCGTTCGCCACCCTCCGCGCCGGGCACCTCGCCGACGCCTGCCTCATCGCCGAGCCGACGGGTGGTGCGGTCATCCCCACGAACGCAGGCTCCCTGACCTTCCGGCTCGAGGTCGACGGCCGCGCGGCCCACGGGTCGACCCGCACCGTGGGCGAGAGTGCCCTCGACCACCTGGCTGCGGTGCAGGACTGCCTGCGAGACCTGGAGGCGACCCGGAACGCGGACGCACCAGCCGCGTTCGCCCACCTCGACCTGGTCGCGCCCATCTCCATCGGGATCGTGCGCGCTGGCACGTGGGCGAGCACCGTGCCCGACCTGCTGGTCGCCGAGGGGCGGTACGGCGTGCTGCCCGGAGAGCCGCTCGACGCGGCCAGGCGGGTGTTCGAGGACTCGATCGTGCAGCTCGGAGAAAGAAATCGGTGGCTGGCCGAGCACCCCGTCCGCGTGACCTGGCCCGGTGGTGCGTTCGCCTCCGGAACGCTGCCGGAGGGCCACGCCCTGCTGGGCGAGACGGTGGAGGCGGCGGTGCACGCTGGGGCCGCGGCTCCCCGCGTGGAGGGTGCGCCGTACGGCTCGGACCTGCGGCACTACGCCGCCCAGGGGGTGCCGACCCTGCAGTTCGGTCCGGGGGAGCTGCGCCACGCCCACGCGGTGGACGAGTCGGTGGCGGTCGACGAGCTCGTGGACTGTGCGCGCACCTACGCCCTCCTGGCGTTGCGGCGGTGCGGGGCCACCACCCCCTGACGTCCCGCTCCGGCGACGGCGGCACCCCGTCGCCGGGTCAGGGCGACGACGCGGCTAGAACCTGATGCCGCGAGCGGCGAACCGGTCCTTCACCAGGGCCGCAGCGGCTGCGCCGTCCTTGGCGAGGGCCTCGGCATACGTGGCCTTCGCGGCTGCGGAGAAGCTCGTGCCGGGGGCGTAGGAGAACTGGCTGTTGACCAGGGTGCGGTCCCAGGCCGCACTGGTCTTCCCCATCGCCTGGTAGCCCTTGCGGATCTCCCAGAGCGCCTGGCTCCAGATCTGGCCGTCGTAGTGGACCTCGCCCTGCTTGTCGGCGACCGTGAGGCCCAGGTCGAACCGGCGGATGCAGTGGGGTGCGCCCGTGTACGAGGTCGAGTCCCAGTCCATCGGGCAGGCCTCCTCGGCCTTGACCGGCCACCCGTACTGCTTCGCCGCGGCCAGCCCGACCGACACGGCGAGGTAGTCGCCGAAGGACTCACCGATCGCCCCGGCCTCCTCGCTGGTGCCGTAGCCGGGGACCTGGGAGGCGTGCACGGCGTGGCCGTACTCGTGGACGATCACCTCGGCGTCCTCAGCGTCGTCGACGCCCCCCTTGCCCAGCCGCACCCGGTAGGGCTTGTCGGTCTGGTAGGAGTTGTCGCCGCCGTACTGGTCCACCTTCACGTCGAACGACTGGTGCACGATGCCCGGCAACGTCGACCCGAACCCGAGCGACTGCAGGTACTCCTGCGCCTGGTTCACCCAGAAGTAGGCCATCACCTGCTCGAACTGGTCCTGGTGCCGGGTGTAGGTGAACGTGTTGGTGGCGCTGTAGGCAGGGGTCCCCGTGGCCGACTGGACCGTCACCCAGGACCCGCGGAGATACCCGGAGCCGTCGAGATTGCGCAGGGCGACCTTCGCGTAGGCCGACGCCGGGACGGCCGCGTCCGAGTCCTTCTGGTCGGTGAGCGACTGGTCGCCGGAGGACTGCACGGGGTTGACCATGAAGACCGAGCCGGACCCGGTCGTGGTGCTCGCGGCCCTGGTCGCCTGGGCCGGTCCGGCAGCGAGACAGAGGGCGAGGGCGGTCACGCCGAGTGCGGCCAGGGTCGTGGTGCGTCGGTGAGGGGTCACGAAGGTCCTCCGATGACGAGGTGGGGCGGACCCGGTCCGAGTCCTCGGAGGGACGCTAGCCGCGCAGGACGCTCCTCGGCTCCTACCGTTGCGCGATCTTTCGCGGATCCACCCGGCAGCAGCGCCGGTGCCTACTCGGAGAAGGAGTGCTCCGCCGCCGGGAACGCCCCGCTGGCGACGTCCGCGGCATACGCGGCGGCAGCGCGGCCGAGCTCGCCCCGGAGGTCGGCGTACTTCTTGACGAACCGGGGTGCCTTGCCGCCCCGGAGGCCGGCCATGTCCTGCCAGACCAGGACCTGCGCGTCGCACTCGGGCCCGGCACCGATCCCGATCGTGGGGATCGACAGGACCTCGGTGACGCGGGCGGCCAGCGGCGCCGGCACCATCTCCATGACGACGGCGAAGCACCCGGCCTCCTGCAGGGCCAGCGCGTCCTCGACGAGCCGGTCGGCGGTGTCGCCGCGGCCCTGCACCTTGTACCCACCCAGGACGTGCTCGCTCTGCGGGGTGAACCCGATGTGCCCCATGACGGGGATGCCCGCCCGGACGAGCAGCTCGACCTCGGGAACCATGGGCGCACCGCCCTCGAGCTTCACGGCGTGCGCCATGCCCTCCTTCATGAACCGCGTCGCGGTGGCGAGGGCCTGCTGGGGGCTGGCCTGGTAGGAGCCGAACGGCAGGTCCGCGACGACCATGGCGCGTCGGGCCGCCGAGGTGACCGCACGCACGAGGGGCACGAGGTGGTCGACGGTGACGGGCACGGTCGTCTCGAACCCGTACACGTTGTTGCCGGCCGAGTCGCCGACGAGCAGCACCGGGATGCCGGCCTCGTCGAAGATCTCGGCGGAGTACATGTCGTAGGCGGTGAGCATCGCCCACTTCTCGCCGCGCACCTTCATGGCCTGCAGGTGCGGGATGCGCACTCGCCGCTGGGGCGCGGCCTGCACCCCGGTGCCGTAGGGAGCGGTGACCTCGGAGGAGGCCGTGGGGGAGGTGGGCTGGTCGCTCATGCCCGCATCCTATGCAGGGCAGCGGGTGCGGGCCCCGACTCAGGCCTTCGGGACGTGGCGCTCGATCTCGGCCAGCCACGCGGTCGCACGGGCGTCCGAGGGCATGCGCCAGTCACCGCGCGGCGACATCGTGCCGCCCTGGCTGACCTTCGGCCCGTTGGGCAGCGCGGACCGCTTGAACTGGTTGGCGAAGAACCGGGTCACGAAGACCTCCAGCCAGTGCCGGATCTCGCCGAGGTCGTATGCCGTGTGCCGGCTCTCGGGGTAGCCCGCCGGCCACTGGCCGACCTGGGCGTCGTGCCAGGCGTGCCACGCGAGGAACGCGATCTTGCTCGGCCGGTAGCCGCGGCGGACGACGTGGAAGAGGGTGAAGTCCTGCAACGCGTACGGCCCCACCGAGTCCTCCGTTGACTGGATTCGCTCGCCCTCCTTGGTCGGCACGAGCTCGGGGCTGATCTCCTGGTCGAGGATCTCGGTGAGCGTCGCGTTGACCTCGCCCTCGAACTGCCCGCTCGAGACGACCCAGCGGATCAGGTGCTGCATCAACGTCTTCGGCACCCCGCTGTTGACGCCGTAGTGCGACATCTGGTCGCCGACGCCGTAGGTGCACCAGCCGAGGGCGAGCTCGGACAGGTCGCCGGTCCCGAGGACGATCCCGCCGCGCTGGTTGGCCGCACGGAAGAGGTAGTCCGTGCGCAGGCCGGCCTGGACGTTCTCGAAGGTCACGTCGTAGACCTCCTCGCCCCGACCGAACGGATGGCCGAGGTCCCGCAGCATCTGCGTCGCGGCGGGGCGGATGTCGAGCTCCTCCCACGTCGTGCCGAGCGACTCCATGAGGTGGAGGGCGTTCTTCTTCGTGCCCTCGCTCGTGGCGAAGCCGGGCATCGTCAGGCAGACGATGTCGGTACGGGGGCGACCGAGCCGGTCCATCGCCTTGGCCGCGACAATGAGGGCGTGCGTCGAGTCGAGCCCGCCGCTGACCCCGATGACGATCTTGGGCTGCCACGTGTCCGTGGCCATGGCGCGCAGCCGCTGCTCGAGCCCCGAGACCTGGATGTTGTAGGCCTCGTAGCAGTCGAGCGCCAGCCGCTCGGCGTCGTCGGGGACGAACGGGAAGCGGTCGACCTTTCGGCGCAGGCCGATGTCGGTGCGTGGCGGGTTGAGCGTGAACTCCCTGACCCGCACCGGGTTTCCATCACCCAGCAGCGTCGCGGCGTGGCGGTTGTCGTCGAAGGAGCCCTGCCGGATCCGCTCCTGGCGCAGCCGGTCGAGGTCCACGTCGACGACGGTGGCCTGCGGACCGCGCGGGAAGCGCTCGGTCTCGCCGAGGAGGTCACCCATCTCGTAGACCATCGTCATGCCGTCCCACGAGAGGTCGGTCGTCGACTCCCCGCTGGAGGCGGCGGCATACAGGTAGGCGGCGTTGCACCGCACGCTCGCCGAACGGGCCAGCAGGTGCCGGTCCTCGGCGCGGGAGACGGTGATGGGGGAGGCGGACAGGTTGAGCAGGATCGTGGCTCCCTGCAACGCCGCTCGTGAGCTCGGGGGCACCGGGACCCACATGTCCTCGCAGACCTCCGCGTGGACGGCGAGCCCGGGCAGGTCGACGGCCTCGAAGACGAGGTCCGTCCCGAACATGACGTCGCCGTCCTCGTCGGCTCCCGGCCAGTGCGGCACGTGCAGGTGCTGGTCCTGCAGCTCGGCGCCCGAGGCGAACCAGCGCTTCTCGTAGAACTCCCGGTAGTTGGGCAGGGCCGCCTTCGGGGCCACTCCGAGGACCTCGCCACCCTGGATGACGACGGCGCAGTTGTAGAGCCGGTTCCCGTGTCGCAGGGGCGCCCCCACCACGATCACGGGGCGCAGCTTCGCGCTGGCGCGGGCGAGCTCGACCACCGCGGCGTCGACCGCGTCGAGCAGCACGTCCTGGAGGAAGAGGTCGTCGATGGCGTAGCCGGAGAGGCTGAGCTCGGGGAACACGGCGACGGCGACACCCTCGTCGTGCAGGGTCCTGGCCTGTTGGAGGATCGCCGCGGCGTTGGCCGCCGGGTCCGCCATCGTCACCGGCGTGGTGCAGGCCGCGACACGCGCGAAGCCCTGGTCGTAGGCCGAGGAGAAGTTCACGGGCGAGAGTCTAGGGAGCCCGTGTCCAGCCGCTGCGATGTGACCTGGCTCACCATGTTCGTTAACACGTCGCCCATCGGCCGAACGGGTGAATTTCTTTACGCTTTCCTGACCAATCCGGACAATCCGCCAGACCTGATCCCGTGTTTGGCTCGCCCTTGTGTGTGCCGGACCCAGGTGCACACGTGGTGAACGTCAATTGGAGGATCAGTGAAGAGACGTTACGTCAGCGTTCTCTCGGGGGTGGCCGTCGCGGCCGTCGCCATGAGTGTGGCTTCCGCCCCTGCGCAGGCAAAACCTGCCCCGGTGGTGGCCAAGGACCCGAACTACACGAACCGGCCGCACGACCTGCCGAACCCGCTCGGTGACGCCCAGCGCGACCTGCGCGAGGAGGCCGTCAACCAGCTCATCAAGGGCGAGGCGACCACCGAGACCCGTGGTGGCCAGCGCGTCATCAAGGTCAAGGGCAGCAAGAACGCCGCGGCCCGCGGTACGAAGGCGGCCAAGGACAAGTACGTCTCGTGGCCGGTCAACCGCGAGGAGGACATCTTCACTGTCCTCGCCGACTTCGGCTCCAAGACCAAGACGACCACCGGTGGCACCGCCGGCCCGGTCCACAACCAGATCCCGGCCCCCGACCGCAAGTGGGACGGCAGCAAGACGGACGACAACTCGACCTACTGGACCAAGGACTTCAACCGCCAGCACTACCTGGACATGATGTTCGGCGAGGGCGAGTCGTTCAAGGACTTCTACACCAAGCTCTCCAACGGTCGCTTCCTCGCCAAGGGTGACGTCTCCAACTGGGTCTCCGTGCCCTACAACGAGGCCGCCTACGGCAGCAACAAGCAGAGCGACGCCGCGGGTTACTGGCCGTTCATCGCCGACACCGCGACCGCTTGGTACAACGACCAGAAGGCCCAGGGCAAGACCGACGCCCAGATCAAGTCCTACCTGTCGCAGTTCGACAAGATCGACCGCTACGACTACGACGGCGACGGCAACTTCAACGAGCCCGACGGCTACATCGACCATTTCCAGGCCATCCACGCCGGTGAGGGCGAGGAAGCCGGTGGCGGCGCCCAGGGCGAGGACGCCATCTGGTCGCACCGCTGGTACGCCTACTCGAACAACCAGGGCAAGACCGGCCCCGCCGGAAACCTGCTCGGCGGTGTGCCGCTCGGCAACTCGGGCATGTGGATCGGTGACTACACGACCGAGCCGGAGAACGGTGGCCTCGGTGTGTTCGCGCACGAGTTCGGTCACGACCTCGGTCTGCCGGACCTGTACGACACCGCGGGTGGCGACAACGGCACCGGCTTCTGGACGCTGATGTCCGGTGGTTCGTGGCTCAACAAGGGCACCGACTCGATCGGCACCACGCCCGGCAACATGGGCGCCTGGGAGAAGCTGCAGCTCGGCTGGCTGGACTACCAGCAGGTCAACCACGGCTTCGACCGCGACGTGAAGATCGGCCCGGCCGACCGCGACGACGCCAAGCTGCCGCAGGCCCTGCTCGTCAACCTGCCGGACAAGACTGTCACCACGACCTACAACAAGCCGCACAGCGGTTCGTTCGAGTGGTGGGGCGGTTCGGCTGACGGCCTCAACTCCACGTTGGCCCGCACCATCGACCTGACCGGCAAGAAGTCCGCGTCGATCTCGGCCTGGCTGCAGTACAACATCGAGCAGGACTACGACGCCCTCTACGCCGAGGTGTCGACCAACGGTGGCGGCTCGTGGGAGCAGGTCGGCGGACTCGTCGACGGCCCGGCCGGCAACGCTGGTCTGACGCCGTGGGCCCAGAAGACCTGGGACCTGTCGAAGTACGCGGGCCAGAACATCACCTTCCGGTTCCGCTACGCCACCGACGGTGGCCTGCACTACGAGGGCCCGTTCCTCGACGACATCGCCGTCACCGCTGACGGTGCGAACGTCCTCACGGACACCGTCGAGAACGGTGACAACGGTTGGACCGCCAACGGGTTCAAGCGCACGGGTGGCTCGACCTCCGAGGTCGTGCAGCACTACTACCTCGCCGAGAACCGCGTCTACAACGGGTACGACAAGACCCTCAAGACCGGCCCGTACAACTTCGGCTGGTCCAACACCCGTCCCGACTGGGTGGAGCGCTTCCCGTACCAGAACGGCCTGCTCGTGACGTACGTCGACGGCCAGTACGGCGACAACAACACCAGCGTGCACCCCGGCCACGGCCAGGTGCTCCCGGTGGACGCGCGCTACCTGCCGGTCAAGTTCCCGAACGGCACCCTGCTCGGCAACCGTCGTCAGCCGTTCGACGCCACCTTCGGGCAGGAGAAGACCGACGCGGTCACCTTCCACATGAACGGTGTGCCGACCACGGTCAAGTCGAGCAAGGCGATCCCGACGTTCTACGACCTCGACAAGAAGAAGTACTGGACTGCGGACAACCCGCAGAACTCGGTCCAGGTCGCCGGCTCGGGCACCAAGATCACGGTGGCCAAGACGACGAACAACGCGCAGGACATGCTGCTCAAGGTCCGCTTCGACCGCTGAGTGCTCTGACCTGATCGTCAGCTCCAGTGAGGCCCCGGGATCGATTGATCCCGGGGCCTCGCTTGCTGGTGCTGTCGGCCACCGCCAGGTGGCCCGGTCAGGTCATCCCGTCACGGACACCACGGTCGTGGCCACCCCCACTCCGCCGATGGCGTGGCTGACCGTGCCCAGGTAGTCGGTCCCGGCGGTGAGGCCGGACCAGGCCAGACCGACGGTGGTGCTGCCACCGACCGTTGCGGTCACGGGACTGCCCGAGGTCACCTGGAGGCTGCCGCCGGTGGCGTCAGGAACCAGCCAGCTGCGCAGGTCGTACGCCGTGCCCGGCGTCCCGACGGCCCAGCCGTGGACCACCATCGTGTAGGTGCCGTCAGCCGGGTTCTCCAGGGTGATCTCCTCGTTGGTCCCACCGTTGGTGCTCTGGGCGACGATGCTGCCGTCAGGACCACGCAGGTAGAGGTCGAGGTCGGTGGCGCCGGGGAGCACCAGTGACCACCGGGCGAGGTTGACGCCGCTCACGGTGAAGGGGATCTGGTCGACGCCCGAGCCGTCGTCGGCACTCGGGTACGTCTGGTCGGGATCCTGGTCGATGGTCCCGTTGGTGTCCGTCGCAGGCACCAGTCCGTGCGGGGTGGCCGTGTACGCGCCGGCCCGCCCGAACTGCACGGGGATCGATGCCGTGCCTGACGTGCCCGTGCCCGAGACGGTGGCCGGCGTCGCGATGTCCACGCCCTTGACCGCGATGGCGCTGCGCACGGCATACCCGCTGCCTACCCAGGTGAGCGAACCGAACCGCCACTCGCCCGACGGAGCCTGCCCCCCGTTGGTGAGGGTGACGGTGAACGTCGCCGACTCGTCGGGTGCGAGCCGCAGGGTCGACGGCGTGACCTTGACCGAGTACCCGGGCGGGGCGCTCGACCGGGCCGTGAACGTGGCCTTCTTGCCGGACACGTTGGTGACCGTCCGGGTGACCGTGGTCGCCCCGGGGACGGCCTCTGCGCCGATGGAGGCGTAGTTGAGGTCGGACGCCACCGTCGGGACACCTGCCGCCCGGAGGCTGGCACAGGTGGCATCCGGATTGCTGAACGCCTCCGGTCCCTCGGCGCACAGGAAGCCGAGGTAGTCCAGGAACCCGGCGTCGTAGACCAGTCCCGGTCGGAACGCGGATCCCTTCTCGCCCGGCTCACCGACCACGGCCAGACCGGCGCCCATGGCGAACGGCCCGGCCTGGGTCCTGCGGTCGTTGTCGCGGACGCGGGTGTCGGCGGTCGTCATCAGGGCCGACTTGGCGGCGGCGGCCGACCAGTCCGGGTGCGCCTGCTTGAGCAGGGCGTAGGAGCCCGCGACGACCGGCCCGGACATCGAGGTCCCGGCGATGGCCTGGAAGAGCTCACCGGCCGGCTGGGTGCCGGGCGACGGGAACGGCGTGTTGCCGGCCATGATCTGGACACCCGGCGCGCTGATGTCGGGCTTGATGATGTCGCCCGACGTGGGGTTCTCGCCACGGCTGGAGAAGCTCGCGACCGTCGGGGTCGGGAACGGAGCCTTGCTGATGCCACCGTTGACGAGGCTGCCGACCGGGTGCGCAGTCGAGTTCACCCAGGCGCGGATCGCGGTGCCCGGGGAGTTGTCCACCATCACCGTCGGGACGAAGAAGTTGTCCGTGAAGATGTTGTCCACGTCGTTCTGGTTGTAGAGCACCATGCCGATGCCGCCGGCGCGCTGGACCTCGAAGCTCTTCTCGATCCGACCGTTGGTGCCGCGACCGCAGAGCACGATCTTGCCGGTCACCTTGGCGGGGTCGAGGGTGCCGGCGAGGCAGAGGTCGGAGCCGGCAGATCCGGCGCGGGCACCGTCGACGAACTCGGCCCTGGCCGTTCCCCTGGTCACCGATCCGCCCACGTAGCTGCGTCCGTTGCCGAGCTTGACGACCCCCTTGTAGAAGGTCGGGTAGGTCGTGGCTCCGACGCCGGTCACCCACGGCACGTCTGCGGGACCACCGATCGTCGCAGCACCGGGTCCGGAGTTGCCGGCCGACACCGCGGTGAAGACGTCGGCGTCCGCCGCGAAGAGGAAGGCGATGGTGTCGGCGCTGACGGTCTGTGCGCCGCCACCGATCGAGTAGTTGATGACGTCCACGCCGTCGGCGACGGCCTGGTCGATCGCGTCCGCGAGGTCGGAGGTGAAGCCACCGAGGTCTCCGAGCGCCTTGTAGGCGATCACCTGGGCGTCGGGGGCGATGCCCGAGACGACGCCCTTGCCGACGCCGAAGATGCTGGCGCGGACGTTGCCGTTGCCGGCGGCGGTCGATGCCGTGTGGGTGCCGTGGCCCTCGTTGTCACGGGCAGAGTCGAACTCGTGCGCCTCGAGACCCTGGTTGGCCTTGTAGGTGTCGAGGAACTCGCGGGCTCCGACGAGCTTGTTGTTGCAGGCGAAGGGCTTGTCGTTGGGGTTCCAGGCTGTGTTGCCGAAGGCGCAGGCGGAACGCTCGGCGGTGTCGAACACCGGTGCGGCGGGAAGTCCCGGCCTGGCGGCGAAGCTGGGGTGCTCGGGCCAGATGCCGGTGTCGATGACCCCGACGAGGACGCCCTTGCCGGTGATCCCCCGGGCATAGGCGTCACCCTTGCCGGTCAGGCCGAGGAACCTGTTGAGGCCGTTGACGGACAGGCCCCGCCCGTCGTCGTGGCCCCGCGAGTCGCTGGCGACCGCCGTGGGCTGTCGCAGCTCGTCCGGCAGGACCAGCGCCACGCCGGGGTCGCGGGCGATCTTCTCGGCGCTGCGAAGGCTGGTGCGCACGGCGAACCCGTTGACGGCGTTGCTGTAGTCGGTGGTCCTCTGGGTGGTGGAGACACCGGCGCGCTTGAGCACCGCGTCGTGGGTCGCCCGCAGAGCGGCCTTGCGTTCCCGTCCCCGGGGGGTGCCCAGGTCCTTGACCTTCATCGAACGCACGAGCGGGTCTGCCTTCATGACGACGATGTAGCTGCCCGTCGCGCTCTTGGTGACACTCGGTACGACCGAGCTCTTTGCCGGGGACGCCGACGTGGGCGACGCGGTCGCCGCCCAGCTCGGTGTCGTGGCCATGCACAGCGCCGCAGCCGCGGCCCCTGCCATTGCAATGATGCGCCTCACGACAACACTCCTCCCGTCCGGCTCACCACCGGACACGGCCAACAGGTGGCGGGGTCTCGCGAAGGGCCGTCGGGACGGTCACACGTGCCCCGTGCCGGAATGTATGCCCGGAAGGAGTTCGAGCACATCCCCCGCCGCTGCACTTTCTTGCGTGACCACGGTGCGGTCGACCCCGACCTGCGGCGGACGGAGGGTACGGGGGCGACCGCTCAGCCGTCGCAGAGGAAGATGGGGCGACCTCCGCCGCCGTGAAAGTGGAAGACGCGTCCGCCCGCGCGGAGGCGGACGTACGCCCCGTCGACCGGCCCCTGGGCATACGACCGGTCGGGCTGGGGGCACCCGCACGAGCTGTCCGACCAGGTCACCGATGCCGCAACCTCCACCACCACCTCGTCCGGTGGGACCCCCACCCGGTCCGCCAGGTCCGTGACGGCACGGTCGATGAGGGGCTGCAACGAGGCATCCACGCCGTCGACCTCCAGGGGTCGTCGTGACGGACGGCGTCCCGGCAGCCCGGCGCGCGGGCGCACTGCGGCCCTCAGGGCGTCGCCGTCCGGCGGCGTGGTCTCGTCGCGTCGACCCGAGGGGCGGCTCACCGTCCCACCGTAGGCCCTGACGCAGGGGCGGCCGGGCGGACCGGGTGCCGGACTCCGCCTGCTCGACAGCCCGTAGGCTCGGCGCCGTGAACTACGACGACGTCGTCATCGGTGCCGGCCACAACGGGCTCACCGCCGCCGCCTACCTCGCCCGAGCCGGCCGAAAGGTCCTCGTGCTCGAGGCTGCCGACCACGTGGGGGGCGCGGCCGTGTCTGCCCAGGCCTTCCCCGGCGTGGACGCCCGCCTCTCGCGGTACTCCTACCTCGTCTCGCTCCTGCCCAAGCAGGTGATGACCGACCTCGACCTCGACGTCCGGCTGATCCGTCGCCGGTACTCCTCCTTCACCCCTGTGCCGGCCGACCCCGCCCGCGGTCTGCTGGTCGACCACGGCGACCCGGGCGCGACCGCCTCGGGCTTCGCCGCGCTCACGGGTGGTGCCGGCGAGCACACCGCCTGGGACGACTTCTACGGTCGCGTGCAGCGCCTCGCGGAGAAGGTCTTCCCGACGGTCCTCGAACCCCTGCGGACCGAGGACGACCTCGCCGCCCTCGTGGGCGACGACGAGCTCTGGCAGGCGTTGGTGCGCCGTCCGCTCGGCGAGGTGCTCGAGGCGACGTTCACCGACGACACCGTGCGCGGGATCGTGGCCACCGACGCGCTCATCGGCACCTTCGCCGACCTGCGCGGTGACGACCTGCGGCAGAACGTCTGCTTCCTCTACCACCTGATCGGTGGCGGCACGGGCGACTGGGACGTCCCGGTCGGGGGGATGGGCGCCGTCACCGACGGCCTCGCGCGCGCTGCCGTCGCCGCCGGTGCCGAGATCCGCACGGGGACAAGGGTGCTCGCCCTCGACCCCGAAGGGGAGGTCCGCTGGGACGGCGGCTCCGCGACGGCCTCGACCATCCACGCGGCCTGCGCACCGGTGGTGCTCAACCGACTGCTCGAGGCCGCGGGGGCAGACCCCGTCGAGACGGAGGCCGAACCCGAAGGGGCCCAGCTCAAGGTCAACATGCTGCTCTCACGGCTGCCCCGCCTGCGCGACTCCTCCGTGGACCCGACCGGGGCGTTCGCCGGGACCTTCCACATCAACGAGGGCTACACCCAGCTCCAGGACTCGTATGCCGCGGCGGCGGCCGGGCGCGTGCCCGACCTGCCGCCGTGCGAGATCTACTGCCACAGCCTCTCCGACCGTTCGATCCTCGGTGCCGAGCTCGCCGCCACCGACGCCCAGACGCTGACGCTGTTCGGCCTGCACCTGCCTGCCCGCCTCTTCCGGGGCAGTGCGGAGGAGCACGACGCCGCCAAGGACCTCGCCCTGGCCCGCATCCTGGAGTCGTTGAACTCGGTGCTGGCCGAGCCCATCCAGGACGTGCTGCTCCGGGACGGTGACGGGGCGTTCTGCCTGGAGGCCCGCACCCCGGTCGAGCTCGAGGCGGACCTGGGGCTGCCGGGCGGCAACATCTTCCACCGCTCCCTGCAGTGGCCCTGGGCCGAGCAGGCGAGCGAGGTCGGCACGTGGGGCGTCGAGACCCGGCACCCCAGGGTGCGCATCGCGGGCGCCGGCGCTCGCCGCGGTGGCGGCGTCAGCGGCATACCGGGCCACAACGCTGCGCAGTCGGTTCTCGCCAGCTGAACACCACGGTGGTGCGGCACCCCCCGCGTCACCCTTCTAGGGCAGGATCACCCCCATGGATCGTCAGCAGGAGTTCGTCCTTCGCACCATCGAGGAGCGGGACATCCGCTTCGTGCGGTTGTGGTTCACCGACGTGCTCGGGACCCTGAAGTCGGTGGCCGTCGCGCCGGCCGAGCTGGAGGGCGCGTTCGCCGAGGGCATCGGGTTCGACGGCTCGGCGATCGAGGGCTTCGCGCGCGTCTACGAGGCCGACATGCTGGCCAAGCCGGACCCGGCGACGTTCCAGGTGCTCCCGTGGCGCGGTGAGAACCCTGGCACGGCCCGGATGTTCTGCGACATCACCCTCCCCGACGGATCGCCCAGCTTCGCCGACCCCCGCCACGTCCTGCAGCGCGCGCTGGGGAAGGCGTCCGACCTCGGGTTCACGTTCTACACGCACCCCGAGATCGAGTTCTACCTCCTCAAGCAGGGCTTCACACCCGGTGACAGCCCGGAACCGGTCGACCAGGCCGGGTACTTCGACCACGTCCCGCACGGCACCGGGCACGACTTCCGCCGCGCCGCGATCACGATGCTCGAGTCGATGGGCATCTCGGTGGAGTTCAGCCACCACGAGGGCGGGCCGGGGCAGAACGAGATCGACCTGCGCTACGCCGACGCCCTCTCCACCGCCGACAACATCATGACGTTCCGGACGGTGATCAAGGAGGTCGCGCTCGAGCAGGGCATCTTCGCCTCCTTCATGCCCAAGCCGTTCGCCGACCACCCCGGCTCCGGCATGCACACCCACATGTCCCTCTTCGACGGCGACAGCAACGCCTTCTACGAGGCCGGGGCGCCCTACCAGCTGAGCAAGGTGGGCCGCCAGTTCATCGCCGGCCTGCTGCGCCACGGCGCCGAGATCACGGCCGTGACCAACCAGTGGGTGAACTCCTACAAGCGCCTCTGGGGTGGCGGCGAGGCGCCGGCCCACCTGACCTGGGGCCACAACAACCGGTCCGCGATGGTCCGTGTCCCGATGTACAAGCCGACCAAGGGACAGAGCAGCCGGGTCGAGGTGCGCACCCTGGACGCGGCGTGCAACCCCTACCTGGCGTTCGCGCTCATGCTGTCCGCGGGCCTCAAGGGGATCGAGGAGGACTACGAGCTGCCGCCCGAGACCGAGGACGACGTGTGGGGCCTGACGTCGGCCGAGCGCCAGGCGATGGGCATCGAGCCGCTGCCGACGTCCCTGCACGAGGCCATCCGGGTGATGGAGAAGAGCGACCTCGTCGCCGACACCCTCGGCGAGCACGTGTTCGACTTCTTCCTGCGCAACAAGCGCGCCGAGTGGGACGACTACCGCGGCGAGATCACCCGGTTCGAGCTCGAGCGCTACCTGCCCGGACTGTGAGGACCGGTATCGCGCCGGGACCGCGTCCGCCACGGCGCGGCCGGCGGCAGGCCGGTCCCCTCCGGTCACGCGGCGCGTGGTCGTGATGGCCGGCCGGGCGGTCTCCCAGACCGCGACCCTGGCTCGGCTCGGCTTCGCCGACCCGCCGCGCGCCGAGCAGCTCCTGGCCGACCGGGCGCTCGCGGGACTCGTCGACCCGTTCGACGACCTCTTCAACGACGGCCTGCCGGACGCCCTGTCCGCGGTCGCCGACCCCGACCTGGCGCTGCTCAGCCTGGTGCGCCTGATGGAGTCGCTGCGTGCCGGCGAGCCGAAGCGACGCGACGCCGAGTCCGGGACGGGTGTGGAGGTCAGCGGCCTCGTCGCGGCCCTGCGCCACTCCGGCCCGGCCCGCGACCGGCTGTTCGCCGTGCTCGGTGCCTCGACCGCGCTCGCCGACCACCTGGTCGCGCACCCCGAGCACTGGCGCAGCGTCACCGAGGCCGCACCCCGCACCCCCGCGCAGCGCGTCCACGACCTCGTGGACGCGGTCCGGGACCCCGGTGACCGCACGGCATACGACGCGCTGCGGATCGGCTATCGACGGCAGCTGCTCGGGATCGCGGCCCTGGACCTCACGACGGACGACCCGCCTGCAGCCCTGCCGGAGGCGGCGGCAGCGCTCGCCGACCTCGCGGAGGCTGCCCTCGAGGCCGCCCTGGAGATCGCCCGTCAGCACGTCGGGGAGGACGCCGACCTGTGCGACTTCACCGTGATCGGCATGGGGAAGACCGGTGGGCGCGAGCTCAACTACGTCAGCGACGTCGACGTCATCTTCGTGGCCGAGCCGCGCGAGGGCGTCGAGGAGGCGCGCGCCATCGGTGCCGCGACCTCGCTGGCCACCCACCTCATGCGCGCCTGCTCCACCTCGACCGGCGAGGGCACCCTGTGGCCAGTCGACGCGGCGCTGCGCCCCGAGGGCAAGAACGGGCCCCTGGTGCGGACCATCGAGAGCCACCGCGCCTACTACGAGCGCTGGGCGAAGACCTGGGAGTTCCAGGCCCTGCTCAAGGCGCGTCCGGTGGCCGGCGACCGCGCGCTCGGGGAGGCCTACCTCGACGCCGTCCGCCCCATGGTGTGGCAGGCGGCGTCCCGCGAGAACTTCGTCGAGGACGTCCAGTCGATGCGGCGCCGCGTGGAGCAGCACGTCCCCGCCGCTGAGGCGGACCGCCAGCTCAAGCTCGGTCCCGGCGGGCTGCGTGACGTCGAGTTCAGCGTGCAGCTGCTCCAGCTCGTCCACGGCCGCTCCGACGACTCGCTGCGCTCCGGCACGACCCTCGAGGCCCTGGACGCGCTCGCGCGGGGTGGGTACGTCGGGCGCGAGGACGCCGCCACGCTCGACGACGCCTACCGCCTGCTGCGCACCCTCGAGCACCGCATCCAGCTGTTCCGGCTCCGGCGGACGCACCTCATGCCGACGGGGGAGGCGGACCTGCGCCGCCTCGGCCGGGCGCTGGGACACCGCTCGGACCCCGCCAAGGCGGTCGTCACGCAGTGGCAGCAGCAGGCGCGCGAGGTCCGCCGCATCCACGAGCGCCTCTTCTACCGGCCCCTGCTGGCTGCCGTCGCCAAGCTGAGCAGCTCCGAGGCCCGCCTCGGTCCGGAGGCCGCCCGCGAGCGGCTCGCGGCGCTCGGCTTCCGTGACCCCGCCGGTGCCATCCGCCACCTCGAGGCACTCACCTCAGGCGTGAGCCGCCGTGCGGCCATCCAGCGCACCCTCCTGCCGGTGATGCTGGCGTGGTTCGCCGACGAGGCCGACCCCGACGGGGGGCTCCTGGCCTTCCGGAAGGTGAGCGAGGAGCTCGGCTCGACCCACTGGTACCTGCGCCTCCTGCGCGACGAGGGCACGGCCGCCGAGCGCCTGGCGCACGTCCTCGGGCGCAGCCGGTATGCCGCCGACCTCCTCGTCGGTGCCCCCGAGTCCGTCGCGATCCTCGGCGAGACCGGGGGGCTCACGCCCCTGCCGCGCGCCGACCTGGTCAAGCGGATGACCGCCGCTGCAGGTCGTCAGGAGGACCCGGACCGGGCCGTCCGCGCAGCGCGGAGCCTGCGCCGCCAGGAGCTCTTCCGAATCGCCGTCGCCGACCTGACGGGGCAGCTGGACCTGCGCGAGGTCGGCACCGCGCTGACGGACCTCGTGGCCGCGCTCCTCGAGGCAGCGCTGTCCGTGGCCGTCCGCGTCGTGGCGGAGCAGCACGGCCCGCCCGCCACCCGGCTGCTCGTCGTCGGCATGGGACGACTCGGGGGCGGCGAAGTGGGGTACGGCTCCGACGCCGACGTGCTGTTCGTCCACGAGCCCGTCGACGGCGCCTCCGAGGCCGCCGCCCAGGACCAGGCCCTCGCCACGGTGCAGGAGCTGCGCCGCCTGCTCGGCGGTGCCGGACCCGACACCGGGCTGGGGCTCGACGCCGACCTGCGCCCCGAGGGCAAGAACGGACCACTCGTGCGGAGCCTGGAGAGCTACCGCGCCTACTACTCGCGCTGGTCGCTCACCTGGGAGTCGCAGGCGCTGCTGCGCGCGACCCCCATCGCCGGCGACGTCGGGCTGGGGGAGAGGTTCGTCGAGCTGATCGACCCCCTGCGCTGGCCGGACGCCGGGCTCACCCCCGATCAGGTCCGGGAGATCCGCCGCCTCAAGGCGCGCATGGAGGCCGAGCGGCTGCCCCGCGGGGCCGACCCCAAGAGCCATTTCAAGCTCGGGCGCGGTGGCCTGACCGACGTCGAGTGGACGATCCAGCTGCTCCAGATGCAGCACGCCCACGACGTGCCGGGCCTGCGGACCACGAGCACGCTGCCTGCGCTCGAGGCGGCCGAGGGCGCCGGACTCATCAGCGCCGAGCACGCCGAGGCCCTGCGGGAGTCCTGGACCCTGGCCTCCCGGCTGCGCAACGCCGCGGTGCTCTACCGCGGCCGGCCCGTCGACAGCGTGCCCTCCGACCTGCGGGTCGCCGACGGCGTGAGCCGCATCCTCGGTGGCGATCCGGGCTCCGGAGCAGACCTCGCGGGCAGGTACCGCCGGGCGGCCCGACACGCCCGGACGGTGACCGAGTTCGACTTTTACGGTTCGCGGTAGCGAGGTACGGTCGGCGCATGGTCAGGGGCAGGGACGGTGCCGTTGTGGTGCCCTCGTACACCGAGGTGCTTCGCGCCCCGGTGTTCCTGCCCGTCTTCATGGCCGCCACGCTGTCGACGTGGGGCGACTACATCGCCCGCATCACGATCGCCTCGGTCGTGTTCGCCTGGACCGGTTCGGCCCTCGCCACGGCGGCCACGTTCGCCGTGTCCCTGGTGCCGAGCATCCTCGGCAGGGCACTGCTGTCGCCCCTGTGCGACCGCTGGCCCGCACGGACCGTCATGGTCGGCACGCACCTCCTGCGCGCGCTGCTCGTCCTGGCCCTGATCGCGACCGTGTCGACGACCGAGTCGCTCGCGCTCGTGCTGTCGATCGTGTTCGTGCTCGAGTTCGTCGGCGGTCCGGCCATCACGGCCGGCCAGGTGCTGCTCACCGACATCTTCCCCGACCGCCGGCTCTACGCCCGCGCGTTCGGGCTGAACACCCTCGCCACCCAGATCAACCAAGCCATCGGCCTGGCCATCGGTGGTGTCATCGTCGGGGTCATCGGGGACACCCAGGCCCTCCTGCTCGACCTGGCCACCTTCGTGCTCGGTGCCGCCCTGCTCATGTGGATCACTCCGCCGAGGTCGCTGGCCGAGACCACGGAGACCCCGCTCTACAGCCTGGCCGGCGACCTGGCCCACGGCTGGCAGCAGATCCGTTCCAGCCGCGTCCTGACCATGCTGCTGCTGCTCTCGCTCGCCAGCGCCCTGGCCATCGCCGCGCCCGAGGCCGTCGCCCTGCCGTACGGCACCCAGCACAGCGGCTCGTCCTCGTGGGGCGGCCTGCTCATGGCCGCGCCCATCCTCGGTGCAGTCGTCGGTGTGCTGCTCATCGCCAGGCTCCCCGCCGAGCGCCAGTTCCGGCTCGTCATGCGCCTCGCGGTGCTCATGCCGCTGCCGTTGCTCGCGACGATCTTCGAGCCGCCGCTGCCCGTGGTGTGGGTGGCGTGGTTCCTCTCGGGCGCCCTCCAGTGCTACATGCTGCCGCTCCAGTCGGCCTTCACCCTGCTGGTCCCACCCACGATGAGGGGCCGCGTGTTCGGTCTCGCGGGGGCCATGTCCGTCGGCGTGACGGGCGTCTGCTTCCTCGCGGCGGGGTGGATCTCCGAGCACACCTCGGCCGCGGCCGCGGTCGGTATCTGCGCGGTGATCACCCTCGGCGTGCTCGTACTGCTGGCTGCCCGGTGGCCCCGCGACGAGGTGGCCGACAGCATCGAGGCGACCTTCCGCCACGACGCCCGCAGCGCTGACGGGCAGGTGGACCCCGACGGCTCCACGAGCCGCCCGGGTGCGGGCGGGCTGGGCCCGGACCCGCGGGTGGGCCCCGAGGTCCCGACGGACCCGCTCATGCCACGCCAGGGCTCCGGGGGCTGAGACCGCCACAGGAGCCGCGAACGGCCCCGCCTAGACTTGGCCCCATGATGTCCACGATCGACCTGCGCGGACGCGTGCTCGGTGTCCGCGAGCTGCGCCACCTCCTGCCCCGCGCCGAGTTCGACGTCGCGGCGGCGGTCGAGACCGTCCGGCCGCTGTGCGAGGACGTGCGGCACCGCGGCGCCGAGGCCCTCTACGACCTCGGCGAACGGTTCGACGGGGTCCGCCCCACGAGCCTGCGCGTGCCCGCCGACGTCATCGCCGCGGCCCTCGACACCCTGGCCCCGGACGTGCGGACCGCGCTCGAGGAGTCGATCCGCAGGGCGCGCATCGTCCACGAGGACCAGCGCCGCACCACCACGACGACCACGGTCGCCGAGGGTGGCACCGTCAGCGAGCGCTGGGTCCCCGTCGACCGCGTCGGCCTCTACGTGCCCGGTGGCCGTGCGGTCTACCCCTCCAGCGTCGTGATGAACGTCGTCCCCGCACAGATCGCCGAGGTCGGCTCGCTGGCCGTCGCCAGCCCGCCCCAGCGCGAGAACACGGGTGTGTTCGCCGGTTACCCCCACCCGACCGTCCTCGCCGCCTGCGCGCTGCTGGGCGTCGACGAGGTGTATGCCGTGGGTGGTGCCCAGGCGGTCGCCGCGTTCGCCTACGGGTTCACCGACGGGGAGGGCGAGGAGGCCGTCGTGGCCGAGCCCGTCAACCTCGTCACCGGCCCCGGCAACGTCTACGTCACGGCCGCCAAGCGCCTGCTCAAGGGCCTGATCGGCATCGACTCGGAGGCCGGGACCACCGAGATCGCCGTCCTCGCCGACGACTGCGCCGACCCGGTGCACGTCGCGGCCGACCTCATCAGCCAGGCCGAGCACGACCCGAACGCCGCATCGGTCCTCGTGACCGACAGCCCGGAGCTCGCCGCTGCGGTCGCCGCGGCCGTGGAGCGCCGAGTCCCGGCGACCAAGCACGCGGAGCGCGTGCGCACCGCCCTCACCGGCCCGCAGTCCGGCGTCGTCCTCGTGGACGACCTCGAGCGAGGCCTGGACGTCGTCAACGCCTACGCCGCGGAGCACCTGGAGATCCAGACGCGGGACGCGTCCTCGGTCGCCGCCCGGGTGCGCAACGCCGGCGCGGTCTTCGTCGGCCCGTACTCACCCGTGAGCCTGGGCGACTACATCGCCGGGTCCAACCACGTGCTGCCCACCGGCGGGTGCGCCTGCCACAGCAGCGGCCTGTCCGTGCAGTCCTTCCTGCGTGGCATCCACGTCGTCGACTACAGCCGGTCCGCCCTCGAGGAGGTCGCGCACCACGTCGTGACGCTCTCCCAGGCCGAGGACCTGCCCGCCCACGGCGAGGCGGTCACGGCCCGCTTCGACGCATCCTGAGCGGGGCGGACGTCGTGAGCGACCTGACCCCCCTCGAGGAGCTGCTGCGCCCCGACCTGCGTGGCGCGAGCCCCTACGGCGCGCCCCAGCTCGACGTGCCCGTGCGCCTCAACACCAACGAGAGCTCCTACCCGGTGCCGCCCGACGTCGTGGCCGACATCACCGCCCGCGTGGCCGCCGTGGCACCGGACCTCAACCGGTACCCCGACCGGGAGTTCACGGACCTGCGGACCGCCCTCGCGGCATACCTGTCCTCCACCACGGGGGTGGCGCTGGAGCCGGCTCAGCTGTGGGCCGGCAACGGCTCCAACGAGGTCCTCCAGCACCTCGTGCTGGCCTTCGGCGGCCCGGACCGGACGGCCCTGGGCTTCACCCCCGCCTACTCCATGCACCCGCTCATCAGCACCGGCGTGGGCACGACGTGGGTCGACGGGCTGCGAGGGCAGGGGACCGACGCACCGTTCGACCTCACCGTGGCGTCGGCGGTGGAGCAGGTGCGGGCGCACCAGCCGCACGTGGTCTTCCTCTGCTCACCGAACAACCCCACCGGCACCGCGTTGCCGCTCGACGTCGTCGAGGCCGTGTATGCCGCGGCGGAGCGGGCCGTGGTGGTGGTGGACGAGGCCTACGCCGAGTTCGCCCGCCCCGGCACCCCGAGCGCCCTGACCCTCCTCGAGGGACGACCGAGGCTCGTCGTGACGCGCACCATGAGCAAGGCGTTCGCGTTCGCGGGGGGACGGCTCGGCTACCTCGCCGCCGACCCGGCTCTCGTGGACGCGCTGCGGCTGGTGCGTCTCCCGTACCACCTGTCGGCGCCGACGCAGGCCATCGCGCTGGCGGCTCTCGCGCACGCCGACCAGATGCTCGGGACCGTCGAGGTCATCAAGGAGCAGCGCGATCGGATGGTCGCCGAGCTGGCCGCCCTCGGCTACGACCCGGTCGCCAGCGACGCCAACTTCGTGCTCTTCGGCGGACTCGTCGACGCTGCCGCGACGTGGCGCGCGCTGCTGGACCGCGGGGTGCTGGTCCGCGACGTCGGCATTCCCCACTATCTTCGTGTGACGGCCGGGACCCCGGCCGAGACGGACGCGTTCCTGGCCGCCGTGGCCGAGATCGCTGCAACAGCCACGGACAGGAGCCCGTCGTGACCGCAGGTGACCGCAGGGTCTCGCTGAGCCGCTCGACGTCCGAGTCGAGCGTCGAGCTCGAGCTGGACCTCGACGGCACGGGCGTCGCCGACGTGTCGACCGGTGTGCGGTTCTACGACCACATGCTCACCTCGTTGGCCAAGCACTCGCTGATCGACCTGCGCATCAAGGCGACGGGCGACGTCGACGTCGACGCGCACCACACCGTCGAGGACGTCGCGATCGTGCTCGGCGACGCGCTGCGGGAGGCGCTCGGCGACAAGAGCGGGATCTCCCGGTTCGGTGACGCCACCGTGCCCCTCGACGAGGCGCTGGTGCAGGCCGTCGTCGACGTCGCAGGCCGTCCCTACGTCGTCCACACCGGTGAGCCGGAAGGCCAGGCCTACGTCCTCATCGGCGGCAACTACGTCGGCTCCCTGACCCGTCACGTCTGGGAGTCCTTCGCCTACCGCGCCGGCATCGCCCTGCACGTCCGGGTCCTGTCCGGACGCGACCCCCACCACGTCGTCGAGGCGCAGTTCAAGGCGGTCGCCCGCGCGCTGCGGGCCGCGGTGGCCCGCGACCCGCGGGTGGTCGGCGTCCCCAGCGCGAAGGGCAGCCTCTCCACGTGAGCGTCCCGTGGCAGCCCGCGCGGGACTCGCGCGGACTGCTCCTGGTGCGGGCCAAGCCCGGCCCCGTGTCCGGCTGGGTCCGCAGGGGGCTCGTCGCCTGCGACGTCGTGCCGTTGGGGGAGTGGACGGCGCTGCTGCCGGCCGAGCGCTCCTCGCGCGCCCGGGCCCCGTACGACGACGCGGTCACGGTGCTTGCGGGACGGCCCGTGCCCCTGCGGCTGCGGCCGTCCATCGGGGTGTTCGTCATCGACCACCGCGCGGTGGTCAGCCTGCAGCCCAAGGGGTTCCGCGCCGGCCACCGGTGGCTGGTGTGGGAACCCGAGAACGGCCCGCTGCGCACGCCGGGACTCGACCCGGCCCGTCCGCCCGAGCTGGTGGCGGCCGCGCACAGCCGGACCAGCCCTTCCGCGGTCCACGCGGTCCTCAAGGACGGCTCCGGCGACGCTTTGCGGTACCTGCGGCGGGTGCTCGAGGTCCTGTCCCTGCCCGGCGGCGACCTGCTGGCACCGTCCGACCACCCCCGCGGACAGGTCGTCGCACCCACCGCGCAGGCGGTGGCGCGCTTCGAGTCCCGCATGGCAGAGCAGGCGCAGCACCGCGCCGAACTGGAGGAGAGCTGATGGCACACGTGGTGGTGTTCGACTACGGCAGTGGCAACGTCCGCTCCGCGGTGCGTGCCCTCGAGCACGTCGGCGCGCAGGTGACGCTGACGGGTGACCGTCGCCTGGCCCTGGAGTCCGACGGGCTGTTCGTCCCCGGTGTCGGCAACTTCCACGCGTGCATGGCCGGCCTGCGTGCCGCCGACGGGCCGCTCGTCATCGAGACCCGCCTGGCCGGGGGGCGGCCCGTCCTCGGGGTCTGCGTGGGGATGCAGGTCCTGTTCGACGGTTCCGACGAACCCACCGGCACGCCCCAGGAGGGCCTCGGGGAGTGGCCCGGCACCGTCGCCCGGCTCCGCGCCGAGGTCGTGCCGCACATGGGTTGGAGCGGGGTCGAGGCGCCGGGCGACTCACGGCTGTTCTCGGGCGTCGAGTCCGAGCGCTTCTACTTCGTCCACTCGTATGCCGTGCAGGACTGGGTCCTGGAGCCCCCCACCGGCGCGTTCGCCGCGGTGGCGCCCAAGGTCACCTGGGCCGACCACGGTGGCCGCTTCGTCGCGGCCGTCGAGAACGGCCCCCTGTCGGCGACGCAGTTCCACCCCGAGAAGTCCGGGGACGCCGGGCTGGCGCTCCTCGAGAACTGGGTCCGCACCCTCTGAGGTGTCCCCCACCCTGTCGGAACACCCTGTCCCTCAGGCAGAACAGTCACCACCGACCGACACCACTGACGCACCCCACCGACCGCCGCACGACACGTGAAGGACATCGCATGACCACGCCACGCCTCGAACTCCTGCCCGCCGTCGACGTCGCCGACGGCCAGGCCGTCCAGCTCGTGCAGGGGGTGGCCGGCACCGGTGGCCAGTTCGGCGACCCGTGGGAGGCGGCGCTCGCGTGGCAGGAGCAGGGTGCCGAGTGGCTGCACCTCGTCGACCTCGACGCGGCCTTCGGGCGTGGCTCGAACCGCGACCTGCTCGCTGACATCGTCGGGCGCCTCGACATCAAGGTGGAGATGAGCGGCGGCATCCGCGACGCCGCCTCCCTCGAGGCGGCCCTGGCCACCGGCTGCCGCCGGGTCAACCTCGGGACGGCGGCGCTGGAGGACCCGGAGTGGACCGCCGCCGCGATCGCCGAGCACGGTGACCGGATCGCGGTCGGCCTCGACGTCCGGGGCACCACGTTGGCCGCACGCGGCTGGACGCAGGAAGGTGGCGACCTCTGGGAGACGCTCGAGCGGCTCGACCGCGAGGGCTGCGCGCGCTACGTCGTCACGGACGTCAACAAGGACGGCATGCTCAAGGGGCCGAACCTCGAGCTGCTGCGGGACGTCTGCGCGCGCACCGACCGCCCGGTCGTCGCCTCGGGCGGAGTCTCGACGCTCGCCGACATCGAGGCCATCCGTGGCCTGGTCGCCGACGGCGTCGAGGGTGCCATCGTGGGGTCCGCGCTCTACCGCGGGGCGTTCACGCTGCCCGACGCGCTCGACGTGGCGGGACGACCGTGAGCGGGTCGACGCCCTCGCACGACTCCGCGGGCATTCCCTTCGGCGGTCGTGAGCTGACGGGAACGGGGTTCGACGGTGACACCGGCGCCGCCGACCCGGCCCTCGCGGCCGCGCTCGCCGACCCGTCCGACGAACGCGCCCTGATGGCCGCGGTGGCCGGCGCCCGGCTCCTCGTCCCCATCGTCGCCGAGCCGGTCTCGGTCGACGACAGCGGCGAGCACCTGGTCGAGAAGCAGACGGACATGGCCGCCGTGACGCTGGTCGCGCCGGACGGTGCCCGGGCCCTGCCCGTCTTCACCTCGATGGACGCGATCTCCGCCTGGGACCCGCAGGCGCGCCCCGTGCCCGTGACCGCCGCCCGCGCAGCGCAGGCCGCCGTGAGCGAACGGTGCGACGTCATCGTGGTCGACGTCGCGGGCGAGCAGCCGCTCGCCCTGCGCCCGAGCATGGTCTGGGCGCTGGCCCAGCAGCGCGAGTGGCTCCCGGCGCACGAGGACCCCCAGGTGGCGGCCGCCGTGGCGGACGCCCTGCACGAGCAGCCCGACGTGGTCGGCCACGCCCTCACCGGCGGGACGCCGGGTGAGGGCGTTCTGCGCGTCGCCCTCACGCTCGTGCCCGGCCTCCCGGCTCAGCGGGTCCAGGAGATCGCCACGGCCGTGGGGGAGCGGCTGGCGACGGACGGCGAGATCCGCGCCCGCATCGACGGGCTGGCCTTCTCGATCAGCTGAGCGGCCGCGGGTCGACGTCCTCGCCGTGCGGGGGTGCGAGCTCGGTCACGTGCACGACCGCGGCCGTCGGCAGCGCGGCATACAGGTGCGGGAAGGTCTCGCCCGTCGCCGGGTTCCCGACCTCGACGACCGGCGGCTCGGCGAGCGCGTCGACGTCGATCTCCAACAGCAGCAAGGGTTCTGGCACGTCGGCGTAGAAGTTGCGGCGCACCACGAGCCACTGCTCCGCGGACGAGCAGTGGATGAACCCCTCCTGCTCCATCGTGCGTCCGCGTGTCGACTGCGTGTAGCTGCCCGAGAGCTGGGCAGCGGCCCAGTGGGCGGGTTCGGCGAGGTGGAAGATCGTCACGACGACCACGGTATGCCGCGTGCCCCGGGTGGTTCCGGGGGCACGCGGCACACGGTGTCGTGGGACTAGCTGGACGCCTGCGTGTTCGTCTCCACGATCGGGTCCTGGACGACCTTGGCGTCGTCGGCCATGCCGCCGGGGTTGTCGCCACCCAGACCGGCGCGGACGAGCTCCTCGATCTGCTTGCCCGTGTCGGCGTCGACGTTCTTCCAGTAGTCGAACGCCTTCTCGAGCACCGGCGACTTCACGCCACCGAGCAGGTGACCGGCCACGGTCTCGACGAACGACTCGCGCTGCGCGTCGTCCCAGACCTCGCGGACCAGCGTGCCGGCCTGACCGAAGTCGTCGTCCTCGGCGCGCAGCGTGTAGGCCTGGCGCACCATGGCGCCGTCGGCCTCCCAGCCGTCCTCGACCTCGCCGACCTGGTCGGCGTAGCCGCGGCCCTGGCTGTTGGGGGCGTAGACCGGGGCGTCACCGCGGTGCTCGAACGCCATCGCACCGTCCTGCGTGTAGGTGTTGAGGTTCTCCACGCGGGGACGGTTGACGGGCAGCTGCAGGTAGTTGGCGCCGATCCGGTAGCGGTGGGTGTCGGAGTAGGCGAAGGCCCGACCGAGCAGCATCTTGTCGGGGGAGAAGCCGATGCCGGGCACGACGGCCGACGGCTCGAACGCCGCCTGCTCGATCTGGGCGAAGAAGTTGTCCGGGTTCTTGTTCAGGGTCATCGTGCCGACCTTGATCAGCGGGTAGTCGCTGTGCGGCCACACCTTGGTCAGGTCGAACGGGTTGAACCGGTAGGTCTTCGCGTCCTCGTAGGGCATCGCCTGGATCGAGAGCGTCCAGCTGGGGAAGTCACCGGCCTCGATGGAGTCCCAGAGGTCGCGGCGGTGGTGGTCGGCGTCCTGCCCGGCGATGCGGGTGGCCTCCTCGCCGGTCAGTCCCTCGACGCCCTGGTTGCTGTGGAAGTGGTACTTGACCCAGTGCTTCTCACCGGCCTCGTTGATCCACAGGAACGTGTGCGACCCGTAGCCGTTCATGTGCCGGAACGTCTTCGGGATGCCGCGGTCACCCATGAGGTACGTGACCTGGTGCGCCGACTCCGGGTTGAGGCTCCAGAAGTCCCACTGCATGTGGTTGTCGCGCAGGCCCGAGCCGCCGAGGCGCTTCTGGCTGCGGATGAAGTGCGGGAACTTCATGGTGTCGCGGATGAAGAACACCGGGGTGTTGTTGCCGACGAGGTCGTAGTTGCCTTCGGGCGTGTAGAACTTCAGCGCGAACCCACGGGGGTCGCGCCACGTGTCGGGGGAGCCCTGCTCACCGGCCACCGTCGAGAAGCGCGCGAGCATCTCGACCGTGGAGCCCTGCTGGAAAAGCGCGGCCTTGGTGTACCGCGAGACGTCCTCGGTGGTCTCGAACGTGCCGAACGCTCCCGAGCCCTTGGCGTGCACGTTGCGCTCCGGCACGCGCTCGCGGTTGAAGTGTGCCATCTGGTTCAGGAAGTGCACGTCGTGCAGCAGGATCGGGCCGTCGGCGCCGAGGGTCAGGGAGTTGCGGTCGCTGGGGGCCGGTGCGCCGTTGTCGGTGTGGGAGCCGAGCCGGGCCTCGTCAGAGGGTGCGGTCTGGATGGACTCGCCGGTGTTCTGGGTGGTCATGGTGCTCCTCGGGATCGTTCGTTGCGGTCAGGTCGGTCAGGTTCGGGTATGGCGCGGAGCCTGCCTCCACCCTCGCCGATCCGGGCGGGGTCCGCATCCGAGGGAGCCCGGCCGCGCCGTGGGGGTGAGCTGGTCACGGACGGGGTCGACGGGTTGCTCGTCCCACCGGGGGACGTCGCGGCGCTGGCCGGGGCGCTGGACAGGGGGATGGGCGACGCAGCTCTTCGCGAGCGCCTCGGACGGGCGGCTCGTGCTACCACCTCGGCCTACTCACGCGACCGGGTGGACGTGCTGCGGGAGGAGCCGTTGTCCGGCCGGTAGGGCGCCTCGACGAGCCGCGTCGACACCTTCGAGCCCGGTCCCGGGTGTCAGGAGCGAAACCCATTTGGCTGGTGTCGGTCCCGACTGCGACAGTGGGGGAGTGCTCCACCGCTACCGCCGCGTCCTCGCCAGCTCCGCCCTCCGCCGGGCGCTCGTGCTGGGCTTCCTCGTGCGCATGCCGGTGTTCGCCGGAGGCATCGTCCTCACCCTCCACGTCGTGTCCGCCCTCGACCGCCCCTACGCCGCGGCCGGCCTGGTCTCGGCCGCTGCCACCGTCGCCATCGCCGTGAGCGGCCCGTGGCGTGGGCGGCTGCTCGACCGGATGGGCCTGCGCCGGGTGGTCGTGCCGTCGATCGTCGTGGCCGCGGTCTGCTGGTCGATCGCGCCGTTCGTGTCGTACTGGCCGCTGCTGGTGCTGGCCTCGGTCGCCGGACTCTTCGTCATCCCCGCGTTCTCCATCATCCGGCAGGCGATCATCGTCGCCGTCCCCGAGGACGACCGCCGCACGGCCATCTCGCTCGACTCGGTGGCCGTGGAGCTGTCCTTCATGGTCGGCCCCGCACTCGGGGTCTGGGCCGCGACGGTCTGGCCGACCACGTGGGTCCTCTTCGCCATCCAGATGCTCGGCGTCGCCGCGGGCATCCTGCTGTGGGTGGCCAACCCGGTCATCCGTGAGGACGCACCGCGCGAGGTCGACGACCAGGGCGTGGCCGTCGCCGCGGCGGCCTCCGTGCCGCGCTCGTCGTGGCTGCGGCCACAGTTCATCGCCATCTGCCTGGGCGCCAGTGCGGCCACCCTCGTGCTCGGGGGCTCCGACATCGCCTTCGTCGCGGCCTTGCGTGACTTCCAGTCGCCCGGGTCGATCGGCTGGGTGCTGGCGGTCTGGGGCCTCGGGTCGCTCGTCGGCGGGCTCGTCTACGGCGGGCTGCGCCGGTCCATCTCGGCCTTCTGGCTGCTCGGGGGGCTGGCCCTGGTGACCGCACCCATGGCGCTCGCGTCCGGGGCGCCGTCGCTGGCCGTCCTCGGGTTCGTGGCGGGGCTGTTCTGCGCGCCCACCATCACCGCGACCGTCGACCAGGCGAGCCGCGTGGTCCCCGCGGACGCCCGCGGGGAGGCGATGGGCTGGCACGGGTCGTTCATGACGGCCGGAGGGGCCATGGGCGCGCCCCTGGCCGGTGTCGCCATCGACCACGTCGGGTGGGGTGCGGGGTTCCTCGTCGTCGCGGCGGCAGGGTTGGTCATCGCGCTCGTGGGTGCTGTCGCCACCTCCGGCCGCGCCCGCCGCCACCGGGCCGGGCGGGCGAAGCAGTCCGCCGAGCGCGCCCGCGCCGCAGCCACCGTCTGAGCGCCCGCGCCATACCGGTCCGGCCTGGCGGCTCGGCGCCGCTCCGGCGAGGTCAGACGACGGAGCCGGTGAGCTTCTCCCCGGGACCCTGACCCGGCGCGTCGGGGATGACGGAGGCCTCGCGGAACGCGAGCTGCAGGGACTTCAGGCCGTCGCGCAGGGGAGCGGCGTGCTGGCTGCCGAGGTCGGGGGCCGAGGCCGCGATGAGGCCGGCCAGGGCGTTGATGAGGCGACGGGCCTCGTCGAGGTCGAGGTGGTCGGCGGCGTCGGGGCCCTCCGCGAGCCCGCACTTCACCGCGGCAGCGCTCATCAGGTGGATCGCCGCGGTGGTGATGACCTCGACGGCCGGCACCTCGGAGATGTCACGGGTCTGCTGCGCGAGCTGCCCGTCGTCGGCAGGGGTGGTCTCGTCGTAGCGGGAGGTGGTCGGGTGGGGATTGGGAGATTCCGTGCTCACGCTGGTAGCCTTGCAGATCGACCGGCCGTGACCACTCACGGGGTCGCCTTCGGGTGGCCACACAGGTGGGCGCGGTGTGCAAGAGAAGCAGCACCTGCTTCCACCCGCGTCGACCACTTCGGTCGCCGGGTTCCCGGGTCCACCGAGGCGTGTGCCGCGGGCGTCAGCCCGCACCGCACACGGTACTCGGGGCACCCGTGACGGAACTGGTGAGGCTTCTCGCGCGACAGCGGCGGGGAGCCTCTTCTCGTTGGGTGCGGTCGGACGATTCCCTGACCGAAGGAGCACCACCATCAGCGAGCCTCGCATCAACGACCGCATCCGGGTGCCGGAAGTGCGGTTGGTTGGCCCCAACGGAGAACAGGTCGGCATCGTGCGCGTCGAGGACGCGCTGCGGCTCGCCGCCGAGGCTGACCTCGACCTCGTCGAGGTGGCCCCGATGGCCAAGCCTCCAGTCGCCAAGCTCATGGACTTCGGCAAGTTCAAGTACGAAGCGGCACTGAAGGCGCGCGAAGCGCGTAAGAACCAGGTCAACACGGTCATCAAGGAGATCAAGCTCCGCCCGAAGATCGACCCGCACGACTACGGCACCAAGAAGGGCCACGTCGAGCGCTTCCTCAAGGGCGGCGACAAGGTCAAGGTGACGATCATGTTCCGCGGACGCGAGCAGTCGCGCCCCGAGCTGGGCTTCCGCCTCCTGCAGCGCCTCGCCGAGGACGTCATCGAGCTGGGCACGGTCGAGTCGGCCCCCAAGCAGGACGGCCGCAACATGATCATGGTGCTCGGTCCGACGAAGAAGAAGTCCGAGGCGATGGCCGAGCAGCGCCGCGCGCGCACCGCCGCCCCGGCCTCCGACGCGGACCAGGCCCAGGACGTCTCCACCGAGACGGCCGCCGAGCCCACCGCCCCCGAGGCAGAGACCACCGAGCCGGCCACCTGAGCCCGGTTCCACCCCTGCACCACCCGCACGAACGACACGGTTACACCAACAGCAAGGAGATCGGCCTCATGCCGAAGATGAAGACGCACTCCGGTGCGAAGAAGCGCTTCCGGATCACCGGCACGGGCAAGGTCATGCGCGAGCAGGCTGGCGGTCGCCACCTCCTCGAGCACAAGTCCTCGCGCTTCACGCGCTCGATCGCGAACGACGTCGAGGTGTCCAAGCCGGACTCCAAGAAGGTCAAGAAGCTCCTCGGCCGCTGAGCCGAGCCCCACCCAACCCCATTGTTTGGCCGGGCTCGACAAGCAGCCTCGCAAGCAGTTAGACAGCAAGGAGAACTCACGTGGCACGCGTGAAGCGGGCAGTCAACGCCCAGAAGAAGCGCCGGGTCGTCCTCGAGCGCGCCAGCGGTTACCGCGGACAGCGTTCGCGCCTCTACCGCAAGGCCAAGGAGCAGGTCACCCACAGCCTCGGTTACGCCTACCGTGACCGTCGGGCCAAGAAGGGCGACTTCCGTCGCCTGTGGATCCAGCGCATCAACGCCGGCGCCCGCGCCAACGGCATGACGTACAACCGCTTCATCCAGGGCCTCAAGGCTGCTGAGATCGAGGTCGACCGTCGCATGCTGGCCGAGCTGGCCGTCAACGACGAGGCTGCCTTCGCCGCCCTCGTCGAGATCTCGCGCGCGAACGTCCCGGCCGTGGCCGAGACCGCGAACGCCTGATCCAGCGCGTCACAGCACTCCACCCGAGCGCCGGGACATGCCCCAGCCGAACACCCTTCTGACCAACACCAGGTCGGACCGGGTCAAGTCGGTCAGGGCACTGTCCCGGCGCTCGGTGCGTGACCGGACCGGCCGGTTCCTCGTCGAGGGGCCGCAGTCCGTCCGCGAGGTGGTCCGCCACCACCCGGAGCTGGTCGTCGACCTGTACCTCACCCCCGACGCCGCGGTGCGGTACGTCGAGGTGGTGACGGCGGCCTCCGCTGCCGGCCTGTACGTCCACGAGGTCACCGACGAGGTGCTCGCCGCGATGAGCGAGACCCCGACCCCGCAGGGGCTCGCGGCGGTCTGCCGTACCCCGGTGGCGACCCTCGACGACGTCCTCGCGGGGTCGCCGCGGCTGCTGGTCCTGCTGACCAACGTCCGCGACCCCGGGAACGCCGGCACCGTGATCCGGGGAGCGGATGCCGCCGGGGCCGACGCAGTCCTCGTGAGCGACGCCTCGGTCGACGTCCTCTCCCCGAAGGTCGTGCGTTCCACGGCGGGCTCGCTCTTCCACCTCCCGGTCGTCACGGGGTTGCGCGTCGACGCGACGATCACCCGACTCCGGGACGCCGGGATCCGTGTCCTGGCCGCCGACGGCGCCGGCACGGTGCTGCTCCCGGACGTCGACCTCGTCCCGTCGCACGCCTGGGTTATGGGCAACGAGGCGTGGGGACTGGAGGAGGAGGTCCGGGCGCAGTGCGACGAGGTCGTGCGCGTCCCGATCTACGGAGCGGCCGAGTCGCTCAACCTGGCCATGGCCGCCACCGTCTGTGTCTACGCCTCCGCAGCGGCACAGAGGGGCTAGGGTTCCCCGCATGGACTACCGGCCCGGAGCCATCCTCGACGCCGAGCGGGCCGCCATGGCCAGCGAGGTCCTCCCCGACGGCCTCATCGCCGCCGAGGCGGACGCGAGGATCAGCTTCCTCAACCGCCGCGCGGCGAAGGTCCTCGGCATGCGTGCCCGCGACCTCGTCGGCCGCGACATCCGTGAGGCGCTCACGCTGCGCGACAGCGACGGCACCGACTGGTGGGACGTCACGGACCCGTGGCGCGGGCTCAACATCCGCACGGGCCACCGCGAGAAGTTCCTCATGCTCGAGGGTGGCCGCGAGGTCCTCGTCACCGCGAAGTACCTGCGGCCGGGGCGCAACCAGCCGGTCAACCGGGTCATCGTCATGGTCCGCGACGCCGAGGCCCGCCGCCGCCTCGAGGCCGACCACGCCGCCCTCATCTCGACCGTCGCCCACGAGCTGCGTTCCCCGCTGACGTCCGTCAAGGGCTTCTCGTCGACGCTGCTGCGTCGCTGGGACCGCTTCACCGACGACCAGAAGCGCCTCATGATCGAGACGATCGAGGCAGACGCCGACCGGGTCACCCGGCTCATCACCGAGCTGCTCGACATCTCGCGCATCGACGCGGGCCGCCTGCAGATCCGCCCCCAGCCCGTCGACGTCGCCGCGGTCTACGGGCGGCACGTCGAGCGCGCGGTGGCCTCCGGGCAGGACCGCGAGCGGTTCGCGATCGAGGTCCAGGACGACCTGCCCGAGGTGTGGGCGGACCCCGACCGGCTCGACCAGATCCTGTCCAACCTCATCGAGAACGCGTTCCGCCACGGCGAGGGTGTCGTCACCCTCGCGGCGAGCAAGGCCTGCGGGGACGCCCAGGAGCTGCTCGAGTCCAAGGGCCACCACCACCAGGGGATCGACCTCGTGGTGAGCGACCAGGGCAAGGGCATCCCCGACGACCACCGGGACATCGTCTTCAGCCGGTTCTGGCACGGCGCGAGCCGGGGGAGCACCGGCCTGGGCCTCTACGTCGTCAAGGGCCTGGTCGAGGCGCACGGTGGCCAGGTGCAGGTGGAGTCGGCCCCCGGCGGTGGGGCGCAGTTCCGCCTGAGCCTGCCGTCGGAGCCGCCGGACTACCTCGCGTGAGCGCGTCAGCCGCCCACGGAACCTGGTTGCGTGGCCACGCGGTCCTGGGTCAGGCTGGTGCCATGACCCGTCTCGCCGAGCGATTTACCGCGCCTTCGGACGCGGTCGCACGGCTGCGCTGAGGGCACCCACCGCGGACGGTCCCGTCCCGCGCGCGCCGGCTCGGCGCCATACCCGTATGCGGGGTGGCCACCACCGAGCCCCCGCTCCGCCCCGCGCCTGCTCGCCGCCACCGAAGGCGCAACCCAGCCCCCAACCCAACACCGGGGACGCCGTCGTGCGCCCCTAGACTCGGTGGGCCCGACCCGGGCGCCGAGCCGTGCGCGCCCACGGGTGGAGAGCCCCCGAGGCTGCGCCGACAGAGGAAGTGGCATGTCAGGACCCAACAAGCAGTACGACCCGGTCGAGGTCGCAGCGCTCGATCCTGCGGTGATCGACCAGGCCGTCGCCGACGCCGTGGCAGCGATCGCCGCAGCCGACTCGCTCGACGCGCTCAAGGCGGCCCGCCTCGCGCACCAGGGGGAGAAGAGCCCTCTGGCGCTGGCGAACCGTGAGATCGGTGCCCTGCCGCCGAGCGCCAAGGCCGAGGCCGGAAAGCGCGTCGGGCAGGCGCGTGGTCGTGTCGGACAGGCGCTCACGGCCCGGCAGGCCGAGCTCGAGGCCGAGCGCGACGAGCGGATCCTCGTCGAGGAGACCATGGACCTCACGGTTCGCGCGCCGCGGCGCCCGCTGGGGGCCCGCCACCCGATCAGCCTCGTGTCCGAGCGGATCGAGGACATCTTCGTGGCCATGGGCTGGGAGATCGCCGAGGGTCCCGAGGTCGAGTCCGAGTGGCTGAACTTCGACGCCCTCAACCTGTCGCCGGACCACCCCGCCCGTGGTGAGGCCGACACGTTCTTCGTCGCGCCGGCCGGCAGCGGCCTGGTGCTGCGCACGCACACCTCGCCAGTGCAGATCCGCACGATGCTCGATCGCGAGCCGCCCATCTACGTCCTCTGCCCGGGCAAGGTGTTCCGCACCGACGACCTCGACGCGACCCACACGCCGGTGTTCCACCAGTTCGAGGGCCTGGTCGTCGACGAGGGCATCACGATGGCCCACCTCAAGGGCGCGCTCGACGCGTTCGTCCAGCGACTGTTCGGTGACGGCATCGTCACGCGGCTGCGCCCCAACTACTTCCCCTTCACCGAGCCCAGCGCCGAGATCGACTGCCAGTGCTGGGTCTGCGGCGGCCAGGACCCGTCCTGCCGCACGTGTGGCGGCACCGGCTGGATCGAGCTCGGTGGCTGCGGCATGGTCAACCAGCGGGTGCTGCGGGCCGCCGGCGTCGACCCCGAGCGCTACTCCGGGTTCGCCTTCGGCCTCGGCATCGAGCGGTCGCTGATGCTGCGCCACGGCGTGGGGGACATGCACGACATCGTCGAGGGAGACGTCCGTTTCTCCCGCCAGTTCGGAATGGAGATCTGATGCACGCGCCCGTGTCCTGGCTTCGTGAGCTGGCCGACGTGCCCGCCGACGCCACCGGTGCCGACATCGCCGCCGCCCTCGTCCGCGTGGGGCTCGAGGAGGAGGGGCTGAGCGGTGGCGACATCAAGGGCCCCATCGTCGTCGGCCGCGTCCTGACCGTCGAGCCCGAGCCGCAGAAGAACGGCAAGACGATCAACTGGTGCACCGTCGACGTCGGGGAGCACGGCCAGCGGGTGACCGAGGGCAAGGCCCAGGAGATCGTCTGCGGGGCGCACAACTTCGGTCCCGGCGACCTCGTGGTCTGCGTCCTCCCGGGTGGGGTGCTGCCCGGCGGTTTCGAGATCTCGGCGCGCAAGACCTACGGCCACGTCTCCAACGGCATGATCTGCTCGGCCCGCGAGCTCGGGCTCGGCGACGACCACGACGGCATCATCGTCCTGTCGACCCTCCTGGGCGCCGAAGCCGCCGCCGCGCTCACGCCCGGTGACGACGCCATCGAGCTGCTCGGGCTGGCCGACGAGGTCGTCGAGGTCAACGTCACCCCGGACCGCGGCTACTGCTTCTCGCTGCGGGGCATCGCCCGCGAGTACGCCCTGTCGACCGGTGGTGTGTTCCGTGACCCGGCCCACCTCGACGTCGCAGCAGCCAACGACGACGGGTATGCCGTGAACGTCACCGACGGGTCGCCGATCGACGGCGTCCCCGGGTGCGACCGGTACGTCGCGCGCATCGTGCGCGGTGTCGACACCACGGCCGCCACGCCGCAGTGGATGAGCAAGCGCCTCACCCAGCTCGGCATGCGGCCCATCTCGCTGGCTGTCGACGTCACCAACTACGTGATGATGCTGCTCGGCCAGCCGTTGCACGCCTTCGACCTGTCGACCCTGTCCGGTGGCGTCGGCACGCGCCGGGCCCGGCCGGGCGAGAAGCTCACCACGCTGGACGACGTCGCCCGGGCGCTGGACCCCCAGGACCTGCTCATCGTCGACGGCGACGACCGACCGCTGGCGATCGCCGGCGTCATGGGTGGCGAGTCGTCCGAGGTGACGGCCGCGACGACCGACGTGCTCATCGAGGCAGCGCACTTCGACCCGATCTCGGTGGCCCGGTCCTCGCGACGGCACAAGCTCACCACCGAGGCGTCCAAGCGGTTCGAGCGCGGGGTCGACCCGGCGGTGGCCGCTGCCGCCGCCCAGCTCGCCGTCGACCTGCTCGTCACCCACGGTGGTGGCACGGCGGACCCCGGTGTCACGGACGTGGACCAGCGCTCGTCGCGCGGCCCCATCACCTTCGACACGACGCTGCCCACCCGCTACGTCGGGCTCGACTACCCCCAGGACGAGGTCGTCGGCACGCTGCGTGCCATCGGCTGCGACGTCACCGACGAGGGCGTCGCCGAGGGTGGTGTCGTCGTCTCGGTGCTGCCCCCGACCTGGCGCCCCGACCTGACCGACGGGCCGGACCTGGTGGAGGAGGTCGCGCGCGTCCGCGGGTACGACCAGATCCCGTCCGTCCTGCCGACCCCCAGGGCCGGGCACGGACTGACCCACGGCCAACGGGTTCGCCGGGTCGTGGCGAACACGCTCGCGCAGCAGGGGCTCGTGGAGGTGCTGACCTACCCGTTCGTGGCTCCTGGCCTCTTCGACGCCCTGGGCTACGCGCCCCAGGACGTCCGGCGCCGCGCCGAGTCGCTCGTCAACCCGCTGTCCGACGAGCTGCCGCTGCTGCGCACCTCGGTGCTCGACACGTTGCTGGAGGCGTTGCGGCGCAACGTCGCCCGCGGTCAGCGCGATGTCGCGGTCTACGAGCTCGGACTGGTGACCATCGGTCGTGACGAGCCGTCGAAGGCGCCCGTCCCCGGCATCGAGGTCAAGCCGGACGACGAGACGCTGGCACGGATCCGCGCTGCCGTGCCGGACCAGCCACGGCACGTCGCCATGGCGGCCGCCGGCGACGTCGAGCGGGGCGGCCCGTGGGGCCCCGGCCGCAAGGTGGATGCCTCCGACGCGGTCGCCTGGGCGCTGTCCCTGGGGACGGCCCTCGGCCTCGACCTGGTCGTCACCGCCACCGAGCGTGCGCCCTGGCACCCCGGCCGGGTGGCAGGCATCACGCTCCAGGACGGCACGGTCGTCGGGTACGCCGGCGAGCTGCACCCGAAGGTCACCTCCGCCCTCGACCTCCCGGCGCGCACCGTGGCCGCCGAGCTCGACGTGGACGTGCTCGTGGCCGCCACCGGGGTCCCGCTGCAGGCGACCGAGCTGTCGACCTACCCGCCGGCCCACACCGACGTGGCGCTGGTCGTCGCGGAGGACGTGCCTGCGGCTCACGTCGAGGCGGCGCTGCGGTCGGGCGCCGGCGACCGGCTCGAGTCCGTGCAGCTGTTCGACATCTACCGGGGCGAGCAGGTGGGCGACGGTCACAAGTCCCTGGCCTACCGGCTCACCTTCCGGGCCGCCGAGCGCACCCTGACCACCGACGAGGTCAGCGCCCTGCGCGATGCCGCCGTCGCTGCAGCCACGGAGCGCACCGGCGCGGTGCAGCGGTGACCGTGGCCGCGATGTCGAGCGCCCCGGTCGTCGTCGTCACCGGCGCGTCCCGGGGGATCGGCCGACACCTCGCCGACGCCTTCGAGCAGGCCGGGTATGCCGTGGAGCGGGGCTCCAGCGCCGTCGCGGACGTGACGGACCGGGTGGCCGTCGAGCGGTGGGTGGGCGAGGTGCTGGGCCGTCACGGCCGGATCGACGTGCTCGTCAACAACGCCGGCGTCATCGACACCGAGGTGCCGATCCACGAGGCGGACCCCGAGGAGTGGTGGCGCACCATGGAGGTCAACGTCCGCGGGCCGTTCCTCGTGACCCACGCCGTCCTGCCGCACATGGTGGCCGCAGGCTCTGGCCGGGTGATCAACGTCAACAGCGGTGCCGGGGTGCGTCCGGGCGCCGTGGCGTCGGCCTACAACGCCAGCAAGACGGCCCTGGCCAGGCTGACCGGTTCCACGGACCTCGCCGGGCGTGACCACGGCGTCTTCGCCTTCGACCTGGCCCCCGGGGTCGTGCGCACCGACATGACCGAGGCGATGGTGGCGCACGTGAGCCGGACCGAGTGGACCGACCCGGGCGAGGTCACCGCCCTGGCCCTTGCCCTCGCGGCCGGGGAGCACGACGTGTGGTCGGGCCGCATGGTCCGGGCCGGGGTGGACACCCCGGCGTCGCTGCGCGACCGGGCCGCGGGCGGGCTGGATGCCGCGGACCGCACGATCACGCTCGTGCCATGGGGGGACGACGACCCGCTGGGTTGAGACCCGGCACGGCGCCCCGCACGGAGGGTGTCCGGACAACAAGCACGTGACTGCATGAACTCTCATTGGGGTGTATGTTCATGCACATGCAGCGCGTGGCAGTCGCCGGAGCCAGTGGCTACGCCGGGGGAGAGATCCTCCGGCTCCTGCTGGCGCACCCCGACGTGGAGATCGGCGCGGTCACGGCCGCCTCGAGCGCCGGGCAGCTGCTCGGCGCCGTCCACCCGCACCTCACGCCGCTCGCCGGCCGCGTGATCGAGGAGACCACGCCCGAGACGCTCGCCGGCCACGACGTCGTCCTGCTCGCCCTTCCGCACGGGCACTCCGGTGCCCTGGCATCCCAGCTCGCGGACGACGTCGTCGTCATCGACTGTGGCGCCGACTTCCGGCTGGCGAGCTCCGCGGCCTGGGAGGCGTTCTACGACACCCCGTACGCCGGCGCCTGGGCGTACGGCCTCCCCGAGCTGCCGGTGGGTCACGGCGAGCAGCAGCGCGCAGTCCTCGCGGGGGAGCGGCACGTCGCCGTGCCCGGGTGCTACCCGACGGCGGTGTCCCTGGCCCTCGCGCCGGGCTACGCGGGCGGCGTCCTCGCCCCGCAGGACGTCGTCGTGGTCGCCGCGTCGGGCACCTCCGGCGCCGGGAAGTCCCTCAAGCCCCACCTGCTGGGCGCCGAGGTCATGGGTGCCATGTCGCCATACGGGGTCGGCGGCACGCACCGCCACACCCCGGAGATCGAGCAGAACCTCACCCGCGCCGCGGGTGAACCCGTCACCGTCTCGTTCACGCCCACGCTGGCTCCGATGCCCCGCGGGATCCTCGCGACGTGCACGGCGCCGCTCGCCGAGGGCGTCGACCCCTCGAGCGTCCGGTCCGTGTGGGAGGAGGCGTATGCCGCGGAGCCGTTCGTGCACGTGCTGCCCCAGGGGTCCTGGCCGTCGACGGGCAGCGTCCTCGGGAGCAACAGCGTCCACCTGCAGGTCGTCGTCGACGAGCGCGTCGGCCGCGTGGTCGTCGTCGCGGCGATCGACAACCTCACCAAGGGGACGGCCGGCGCAGCGGTCCAGTGCCTGAACCTCGCCCTCGGCCTCCCGGAGACGACCGGCCTCCCCGCAGCGGGGGTGGCACCGTGAGCCTGCCCCTGCACCTCATGCGCCACGACCAGGCCGTCGCGTTCGTCCGGCTGCCCGCCGGCGAGGAGCCGTCGTGGGACTGGCGGACCGGCCCGTTGGCGTCGATCACGTACACCGACAGCGAGACCTCGATCGTCTCGGCGTTCGACACGCTCCCCGACGGGGTCCAGAAGGAAGGACCGCTCACGGCGTTCGAGATCGCCGGGCCCCTCGACTTCACCATGGTCGGCGTCCTCGCCGGCCTGCTGGAACCCCTGGCACGCAAGAAGATCAGCATCCTCGCGCTCTCGACCTACGACACCGACTGGATCCTCGTGGACAGCGACCGTGCCGACGACGCGATGGACACCTGGCGCCGCGGTGGGCACACCGTCGCGCCGGCCAAGCTCTCCGGAGGCCTCTCGTGAGCACCACCACCCCAGCCGGGTTCCGCGCTGCCGGCGTCGCCGCCGGGCTGAAGAGCACGGGTGCACCGGACCTGGCGCTCGTCGTCAACGACGGGCCCGACCACCACGCCGCTGCCGTCTTCACGAGCAACCGGGTGGAGGCCGCCCCGGTGACGTGGTCGCGACAGGTCCTCACCGACGGTCGCGTCGATGCCGTCGTCCTCAACTCGGGCGGGGCGAACGCCTGCACCGGGGCCCAGGGCTTCGCCGACACGCATGCCACCGCGGAGAAGGTCGCCGACGTCCTGGGTGTCTCGGCGGGGGACGTGGTCGTCTGCTCGACCGGGCTCATCGGTGAGCTCCTCCCGATGGACAAGGTGCTCGGGGGCGTGGACGCCGCCGCGGCCGCCCTGCACGCCGACGGCGGCGAGGATGCGGCCGTGGCCATCAAGACCACGGACACCGTGCACAAGCAGGCCATCGCGCAGCGGGACGGGTGGAGCGTCGGCGGGATGGCCAAGGGCGCGGGCATGCTCGCCCCGGCCCTGGCCACGATGCTGGTCGTCGTGACCACGGACGCCGTCGTCACCGGCGGGGAGCTGGACGCGGTGCTGCGGGCGGCGACCGCTGCGACGTTCGACCGGATCGACTCCGACGGCTGCCAGTCGACCAACGACACCGTGGTGCTGCTCGCGTCCGGTGCGTCGGGCGTCACCCCCGGCGCCGACGAGCTCACGGCCGCGGTCACGGAGGTCTGCGCCGGCCTGGCCCGGCAGCTCATCGCCGATGCCGAGGGTGCCCACCACGACATCGCCATCGAGGTGCGGGCGGCCGCGAGCGAGGCGGACGCGCTCGAGGTGGCCCGCTCGATCGCTCGCAACAACCTCTTCAAGTGCGCCGTCTTCGGCAACGACCCCAACTGGGGGCGGGTGCTGGCAGCCGTCGGCACGACCCGGGCGGCCTTCGACCCCCACCAGCTCGACGTCGCGATGAACTCTGTCCAGGTGTGCCGGGCCGGCGGGGTGGGGGAGGACCGCTCCCTGGTCGACCTCACGGCACGCGAGGTGCACGTCCTCGTCGACCTCCACGCCGGCGACGCGACGGCGACGGTGTGGACCAACGACCTCACCCACGACTACGTCCACGAGAACTCGGCCTACTCGAGCTGAAGGCAGCCCAGACCCCATGACCGACACCACCAGCCCGGCCACCACCGCCCCGGCCACCACCGCCCCGACACCGAACGGGGCCACGACCACGAGCACGGTCCGCGGCCACATCGGGAAGGCCGCCCTGCGCGTGGCGCGGGGCAAGGCCCAGACGCTCGTCGAGGCCCTGCCGTGGCTCGAGCGTTTCCGCGGGTCGCTGGTCGTCGTCAAGTACGGCGGCAACGCCATGGTCGACGACGAGCTCAAGGCGGCGTTCGCCCAGGACGTCGCGTTCCTGCGCTACGCCGGCCTGCGTCCTGTGGTCGTCCACGGCGGCGGCCCGCAGATCGCCCAGATGCTCGGGCGCCTCGGCCTCGAGAGCGAGTTCCGCGGTGGCCTGCGCGTCACGACCCCCGAGGTGATGGACGTCGTCCGCATGGTGCTCACGGGGCAGGTGGGCCGTGAGCTGGTCGGCCTGCTCAACCAGCACGGCCCCGTGGCCGTCGGTCTCTCGGGCGAGGACGCAGGCCTGTTCGGCGCCCGTCGCCGAGGCACGGAGGTCGACGGCGAGGAGGTCGACCTCGGGCTCGTCGGCGACGTCGTCACGGTGAACCCCGGCGCGGTGCAGGACATCCTCGACGCCGGGCGGATCCCGGTGGTCTCGACAGTGGCGCCGGACCTCGACGTCGAGGGCCAGGTCCTCAACATCAACGCCGACACCGCTGCCGCTGCGCTGGCGGTCGCCCTCGGCGCCCACAAGCTCGTCATGCTCACCGATGTCGAGGGGGTGTACGCCGACTGGCCGGACCACGACTCCCTCCTGTCGTCGCTGTCGGTCAGCGGAGCCCGTGAGCTCCTCGGTCGTGTCGACGCCGGCATGATCCCCAAGCTCGAGGCCTGCGTCCGCGCCGTCGACAACGGGGTCCCGCAGGCCCACGTCATCGACGGACGCCAGCCGCACTCGTTGCTGCTCGAGGTGTTCACCTCCGAGGGGATCGGCACCATGGTCGTCCCCGACTCCGCGGCGCCGGCGGCTGCCTCCGCCGGAACCTCCACCGCCACGACGGAAGGCGACGCCTGATGGCCACCCGCAACGACGAGCTGCTCGACCGGTACGAGCACGCCGTCCTGGGCGTCTTCGGGCGTCCGCCCCTGGTCCTCTCCCACGGCGACGGCTGCTGGGTCTGGGACGTCGACGGCAAGCGCTACCTCGACCTCGTCGGCGGCATCGCGGTCAACTCCCTGGGCCACGGCCACCCGGCGCTGGTCGCGGCGATCAGCAAGCAGGCCGGTGAGGCGATCCATGTCTCCAACCTGTTCACCTCGCCCGGCCAGATCGCGCTGGCGGAGCGGATCCTCGGCATCGCCGACGCCCCGGCAGGGTCCGCGGTCTTCTTCGCGAACTCCGGCGCCGAGGCGATCGAGGCGGCCATCAAGCTCAGCCGGCGCACCGGCCGCAGCGGCATCGTGGCCGCGGAGGGCGCCTTCCACGGGCGCACCACCGGCGCCCTCGCCCTGACCCACAAGGCCGTCTACCGCGAGCCGTTCGCCCCGCTCATGCCCGGCATCAGCCACGTGCCGTACGGCGACGAGGCAGCCCTGCGCGCGGCCGTCGGACCCGACACGGGGGCACTGGTCCTCGAAGCGGTCCAGGGCGAGGCGGGCGTCATCGAGGCGGACGCGACCTACCTTCGGCTCGCCCGCGAGCTCACCACCGAGCACGGTGCCCTGCTCGTCGTCGACGAGATCCAGACCGGCATCGGGCGGACGGGCACGTGGTTCGCGTTCCAGCAGGCCGGGATCGTCCCGGACGCGATCACGCTGGCCAAGGGGCTCGGCGGCGGGGTGCCGATCGGCGCCCTGGTGACCTTCGGGTCCGACGTGTCCGGCCTCCTCACGGTGGGGCAGCACGGGTCGACGTTCGGCGGGAACCCGCTGGCCGCGGCTGCCGGGCTCGCCGTCATCGACACGATCGAGGAGCAGGGCCTGCTCGCGCACACGACGGCAGCGGGCCAGCACCTCGCGGACGCCGTTGCAGCACTGCAGCATCCGCTCGTCACCGGGGTGCGGGGGAAGGGTCTGCTCCGGGCGATCACCCTGGCCGAACCCGTGGCGGCGCACGTCGCGGCCGCCGCCCGGGACGCAGGGTTCATCGTCAACCCGGTGGCCCCCGACGCGCTTCGGCTCGCACCCCCGCTCGTCGTGACCACCGACCAGCTGGACCTGTTCGTGGCAGCCCTCCCCGGTCTGCTTGACGCAGCCCTCGACGCCACCCGTGCCGCCGCGCCGGCCGCCACCACGAAGGACGCCCGATGACCCGCCACTTCCTGCGTGACGACGACCTCACCGCCGACGAGCAGGCGCTGGTCCTGCAGCGGGCGCTGGAGCTCAAGGCCGCGCCATACTCCCGCACCCCGCTGGCGGGGCCGCGCATCGTCTCCGTCGTCTTCGACAAGCCGACGCTCCGCACCCAGGTGTCGTTCGCGGGGGCGATCAGCGGCCTCGGCGGCCATCCCATGGTCGTCGACGGGAACCTCGCCCAGATCGGCACCCGCGAGTCCATCGCCGACGTCGCGCGCATCCTCGGTCCGCAGTCGGCCGCCATCGTCTGGCGGACGCACGGCCAGGAGCGGATCGAGGAGATGGCGCGGTACGCCGGGGTGCCCGTGGTCAACGCCCTCACCGACGAGTTCCACCCGTGCCAGATCCTCGCGGACCTCCTGACCGTGCTGGAGCACAAGGGATCCCTGCGCGGCCTGTCCTTCGCCTACGTCGGTGACGGGGCGAACAACATGGCGCACTCCTACCTCCTCGGCTGCGCCCTGGCGGGCATGCACGTGCGCATCGGCACGCCCGCGAGCCACCAGCCCGACGCCGCGATCCTCGCTCGCGCACAGGAGATCGCGGCCGAGCAGGGTGGCTCGGTCGTCGTCACCGGCGAGGCGTCGGAGGCCGTCGCTGGGGCCGACGTCGTCGTCACCGATACCTGGGTGTCGATGGGCATGGAGGAGGAGAAGGGCGACCGCCAGGGAGCGCAGAGCCCGTTCGTGCCGTTCGCGGTGACCGAGTCGCTCATGGGCGGGGCGGCCGCGGATGCCGTCTTCCTGCACTGCCTCCCGGCCTACCGTGGGTACGAGGTCGAGGCTGCCGTCATCGACGGCCCGCAGTCGCTCGTCTGGGACGAGGCGGAGAACCGGCTGCACGCCCAGAAGGCGCTGCTGTCCTTCCTCCTGGAGGACGCATGACGATCGCCGCGACCCGCACCGGGCGCCAGCGCCGGATCGTCGAGCTGCTCGGACGGCACGAGGTGCGTTCGCAGGGCGACCTCCTCACGCTGCTGGCCCAGGACGGCATCGAGGTCACCCAGGCCACGCTCTCCCGGGACCTCCTCGAGATCGGCGCCGTCAAGGTCCGCGCCGGCCGCTCCCTCGTGTATGCCGTGCCGGGGGAGGGCGGGGACCGCACCGCCCGCCCCGCCGCTGACGGGACGGCCCTCACCGCTCGGCTCCGGCGGGTGTGCGAGGAGCTGCTCGTCACCGCCGAGCCGTCCCACAACCTCGTCGTGCTGCGGACCCCGCCCGGAGCGGCGAACTTCCTCGCCTCCGCCATCGACCACGCGAACCTGGCAGGGGTCCTCGGCACCATCGCGGGCGACGACACCATCATGATCATCACGACCGGCCCGGCCGCCAGCCGCCGTACGGCGGGCGACCTGCTGGCCCTCGCCGGCACGACCGACTGACGTGGGCCCGGCCGTGCCCCGAGCACGACCGCACCCCACCGCGGACCCGACCGCAGACCGCACCGCAGACCCGACCGCAGACCCGACCGCACGCCCTACCCAGGAGCACCTGTGAGCCCCGACAGCCCGACCCCCACCGACGCGCCCGACCAGCCGCAGACCGGCAAGGTCAGCCTCTGGGGTGGTCGCTTCGCCGGTGGTCCCGCCGACGCCCTGGCGGCACTGAGCAAGTCGACCCACTTCGACTGGCGCCTCGCGCCGTACGACCTCGCCGGCTCCCGCGCCCACGCCCGGGTGCTGCACACCGCCGGCCTGCTTGACGACGCCACCCTCGAGGCGATGCTCGCCGGGCTGGCCCAGCTGGCCGCCGACGTCGAGTCCGGGGCGTTCGCACCCGCCGAGGACGACGAGGACGTGCACACCGCCCTCGAGCGCGGGCTCATCGAGCGCGCCGGAGCGGACGTGGGTGGGCGCCTGCGCGCCGGCCGTTCGCGCAACGACCAGGTCGCCACGCTGTTCCGCATGTACCTGCGCGACCACGCGCGCTCGGTCGCGGCGCTGGTCCTCGACGTCGTCGACGCCCTCGTCTCTCAGGCGTCCCGCCATCCCGAGGTCGCCATGCCCGGCCGGACCCACCTCCAGCACGCCCAGCCCGTCCTGCTCGCCCACCACCTCCTCGCGCACGCCTGGGCGCTGCTGCGCGACGTCCAGCGGCTGCAGGACTGGGACGTGCGGGCGGCGGTGTCGCCGTACGGCTCCGGGGCCCTGGCCGGTTCGTCGCTCGGTCTCGATCCGGAGGCGGTGGCGGCCGACCTCGGGTTCACGTCCGCGGTCGAGAACTCCATCGACGGCACCGCGTCGCGGGACTTCGTCGCCGAGATGGCGTTCGTCGCAGCGATGACCGCGGTGGACATCTCGCGGCTGGCCGAGGAGGTCGTCCTCTGGGCGACCAAGGAGTTCTCCTTCGTGGCGCTGGACGACGCCTACTCGACGGGGTCGAGCATCATGCCGCAGAAGAAGAACCCCGACGTGGCCGAGCTGGCCCGGGGCAAGGCCGGTCGGCTGGTCGGCGACCTCGCCGGGTTGATGACCACCCTCAAGGCGCTGCCGCTGGCCTACAACCGCGACCTGCAGGAGGACAAGGAGCCGGTGTTCGACGCGGTCGACACGCTCGAGGTCCTCCTGCCTGCGTTCAGCGGCATGGTGGAGACGATGAAGTTCAACACCGAACGACTGGCCTCCCTTGCGCCGCAGGGCTTCTCGCTGGCCACCGACATCGCGGAGTGGCTCGTGCGGGAGGGGGTGGCCTTCCGGATCGCCCACGAGGTGGCCGGTGCCTGCGTGCGCGTGTGCGAGGGGCGCGGGATCGAGCTGTGGGACCTCACCGACGCCGACCTCGCAGCTATCTCGCCGCACCTCACCCCCGGCGTCCGGGACGTCCTGAGCGTCGAGGGGTCCCTGGCCTCGCGCAGCGCCAAGGGCGGCACGGCGCCCGTACGGGTCGCCGAGCAGCTGACCCGCGTCCAGCAGCAGGCCGCCGCGGCCCGCACGTGGGCCGGCACCCCCATCACGGTGCGCTGACGCCCCACCCCGCTCGGGGCGCTCCACGGCCGTCCGCGAGCCGGGTCACGCACGAGGACGAAACACGTTCGGCGCAGTCCCACGATTTCGGGCGCCCTTCGCGCTAGGTTCGGTGACGTGGGTCACAGGCGACCCGCCTCGACCTTCGCGACAAGGACGGTGCCATGGGTGTCAGCGACGACCTCACTGCGGCTGCGGGTCACGTGGCCGGACTGCGACGGGCGGTGACCGCGCTCTCCAAGGAGCTCGGCAACACCCTCGACGTCCAACGACTGCGCGACGACGTGGTTCGGCTGGCCGACGACGTCGACCTGCTGGCCCGCGGCGCCGGGGTGGGGTCGCAGGACCGTGCCGGTGGACCCGGCGAGATCGTCTTCATCACCGACGAGGAGTACGACCCCGCGCTGTGGTCGGACGCCGAGGACGAGGGCGTCGGCCCGTCCCGGGGCCACTGACGTGTCGAACGCCCCCTTCGGCGGAGGCGTCCACGCTCCCGGTCGGGCCCGCGTGGCCGCGCGCACGCTGCGCGAGGACCGGTGGTGGCTCCAGCCGCTCGTCACGTTCGTCTGCTTCACCGCGTGGCTGCTCTACGGCCTGGTGCGGGCGAGCCTGCAGAAGGACTACTTCGTCGCCGACTACGGCTACCTCACCCCGTTCTACTCCCCGTGCCTGTCGACCTCCTGCGTGCCGGGCTCGACCCACTTCGGCACGCCGTTCGGCCCGTGGCCGGCGCTCATCCCGTTCGCCGCCCTGACGCTGCCGTTCCTGCTGCTGTTCCGGTTGACCTGCTACTACTACCGCAAGGCCTACTACCGCTCGTTCTGGATGAGCCCGCCGGCGTGCGCCGTGCCCGAGGCGCACCGCTCCTACTCGGGCGAGACCCGCTTCCCCCTCATCATGCAGAACCTGCACCGCTACTTCTTCTACGCTGCCGTGCTCATCAGCCTGATCAACACGTATGACGTGCTGCACGCCTTCCGGGGCAAGGACGGCGGCTTCGGGCTGGGCCTGGGCACGTTGATCCTGCTCGCCAACGTGGTGCTGCTCTGGTGCTACACGCTCGGCTGCCACTCGTGCCGCAACATCGTCGGCGGCCGGCTCAACCACTTCAGCAAGCACCCGTTGCGCTACAAGGCCTGGGGGCTCGTGGGCAAGCTCAACGCCCGCCACATGACGTTCGCCTGGGTGACGCTCGGCAGCCTCGTCGTCACCGACGCCTACATCGCCCTGGTCTCCTCGGGGACCCTCTCCGACCTGCGCCTCATCAACTAGGAGCCTGCGTGACCGACGTCGAACCCCTCGAACGGCACGACTACGACGTCATCGTCATCGGTGCCGGTGGTGCCGGCCTGCGTGCGGCGATCGAGGCGCGGGAGCAGGGCCTGCGGGTCGCGGTCATCTGCAAGAGCCTCTTCGGCAAGGCGCACACCGTCATGGCCGAGGGTGGCATCGCGGCCTCGATGGGCAACGCGAACGAGAAGGACAGCTGGCAGGTCCACTTCCGCGACACCCTGCGGGGCGGCAAGTTCCTCAACAACCCGCGGATGGCCGAGCTGCACGCGAAGGAGGCCCCCCAGCGCGTGTGGGAGCTGGAGACGTATGGCGCGCTGTTCGACCGCACGCCCGACGGCCGGATCAGCCAGCGCAACTTCGGCGGCCACGAGTACCCGCGCCTCGCCCACGTCGGCGACCGCACCGGCCTGGAGCTGATCCGCACCCTCCAGCAGAAGATCGTCAGCCTCCAGCAGGACGACCACCGCGAGACCGGCGACTACGAGTCACGGTTGCGGGTGTTCGCCGAGCTCACCGTCACGGACGTCCTCAAGGACGCGTCGGGGGCCGTCTCGGGGGCCTTCGGCTACTGGCGGGAGACGGGCAGCTTCGTGGTGTTCTCGGCACCGGCGATCATCCTGGCGACCGGTGGCATCGGGAAGTCGTTCAAGGTCACCAGCAACTCGTGGGAGTACACCGGCGACGGACACGCCCTGGCCCTGCGCGCCGGTGCGGCCCTGGTCAACATGGAGTTCATCCAGTTCCACCCGACAGGCATGGTCTGGCCCCCGTCCGTCAAGGGAATCCTCGTCACCGAGTCGGTGCGCGGCGACGGGGGAGTGCTGCGCAACTCCGAGGGCAAGCGCTTCATGTTCGACTACGTCCCCGACGTCTTCCGTGGGCAGTACGCCGACACGGAGGAGGAGGCGGACCGCTGGTACAAGGACCCGGAGAACAACAAGCGGCCACCCGAGCTGCTGCCGCGCGACGAGGTCGCGCGCGCGATCAACAGCGAGGTGAAGGAGGGGCGGGGATCGCCGCACGGCGGGGTGTTCCTCGACGTGTCGACCCGGCTCCCCGCGGAGGAGATCACCCGCAGGCTCCCGTCGATGCACCACCAGTTCAAGGAGCTCGCCGACGTCGACATCACGGCAGAGCCGATGGAGGTCGGGCCGACCTGCCACTACGTCATGGGTGGCGTCGAGGTCGACGCCGACACGGCGGCCACGGCCGTGCCCGGTCTGTACGCCGCCGGCGAGGTGGCGGGCGGCATGCACGGCTCGAACCGGCTCGGTGGCAACAGCCTGTCCGACCTCCTCGTGTTCGGTCGGCGGGCGGGAGCTGGAGCGTCGGAATACGTTGCGGCTCTGGGGGATTCCCGCCCCACGGTGAGCGAGGCGGACGTCCGGGCATCGGTGCAGACGGCGCTGGCGCCCTTCCGGGAGGCTTCGGAGAACCCCTACACCCTGCACAGCGAGATGCAGCAGAAGATGAACGACCTGGTCGGCATCATCCGGCGCGAGGGTGAGGTCCGCGAGGCGCTCGGGATGCTCGACGAGATGGACGAGCGGGTGAAGAGCGTCGGGGTGCAGGGGAAACGTCCCTTCAACCCCGGGTGGCACCTCGCCCTGGACCTGCGCAACATGCTGGCGGTGTGCCGCTGCGTCGCCCTGGCCGCGCTCGAGCGCACCGAGTCCCGCGGCGGTCACACCCGCGAGGACTTCCCGAAGATGGACCCCCAGTGGCGAGGGGTCAACCTCATCTGCACGCTGGACGACGCGGGGGACGTGGCCCTGAAGCACCAGCCGGTGCCAGAGATCCGCCAGGACCTGCTCGAGCTGTTCGAACGCAGCGAGCTGGCCAAGTACCTCACCGACGCGGAGCTGGCCCGCCGCGACGGACCGCCGGCATCACAGCCGGGGGCAGCGCAGGGGCCCGACGACGGGAGCGGGGCATGAGCTACGACGCGAAGTTCAGGGTCTGGCGCGGGGACGCCGATGGTGGCGACCTGCAGGACTACACCGTCGAGGTCAACGAGGGCGAGGTCGTCCTCGACATCATCCACCGCCTCCAGGCGACGCAGACCCCGGACCTGGCCGTCCGGTGGAACTGCAAGGCCGGCAAGTGCGGATCGTGCAGCGCCGAGATCAACGGCCGCCCGCGACTGCTGTGCATGACCCGGATGAGCACCTTCGAGGAGGACCAGACCATCACGGTGACGCCGCTGCGGACCTTCCCTGTGCAGCGCGACCTCGTCACCGACGTCTCGTTCAACTACCAGAAGGCGCGCGAGGTCCAGGCGTTCTCGCCACCCGAGGGTCTGCAGCCGGGGGAGTACCGCATGCAGCAGGTCGATGTGGAGCGCAGCCAGGAGTTCCGCAAGTGCATCGAGTGCTTCCTGTGCCAGGACGTCTGCCACGTGGTGCGCGACCACGAGGACAACAAGCAGGCCTTCGCCGGGCCGCGGTTCCTCATGCGGGTCGCCGAGCTCGACATGCACCCGCTCGACAGTGCCGACCGGCGGCCGGCGGCACGCGAGGAGCACGGCCTCGGCTACTGCAACATCACCAAGTGCTGCACCGAGGTCTGCCCCGAACACATCAAGATCACCGACAACGCGCTCATCCCGCTCAAGGAGCGTGTCGTCGACCGTCACTACGATCCCGTGGTGTGGCTGGGCAACAAGATCCGTCGGCGCAAGGACTGAGTCCCGTCCGGCTCGGGCGCCGCCTCTCACGGTCATTCTTCGCGCGTGACGTCCTCACCGTCGCCCCGGCCCTGCTCGGCGCCACGATCAGCCATGCCGGCGTGACGGTGCGGCTCACCGAGGTGGAGGCGTATGCCGGGGAATCCGACCCCGGGTCGCACGCCTTCCGGGGTCCCACCCCGCGGACGGCCGTGATGTTCGGGCCGGCGGGCCACCTCTACGTCTACTTCACGTACGGGATGCACTGGTGCGCCAACATCGTGTGCGGCGACGACGGCGCGGCGAGTGCCGTGCTGCTGCGGGCCGGCGAGGTGGTGGAGGGGGAGGACGTGGCCGCGCTGCGACGGCACGGGATCCGCCGTCGCGACTGGGCCCGCGGACCGGCGCGGCTCGCGACGACGCTGGCCCTCGACGGTGCCCAGACGGGCCTCGATGCCTGTGCCGCCGGGACGGGAGTGGTCCTCCGTGCGCCCGGCACCCCCACCGACCCAGCGCTCGTACGGACGGGGCCACGGGTCGGGGTGGCCGGAGCCGGGGGCGACGGCGACGCGCACCCGTGGCGGTTCTGGCTCGCGGACGAACCGAGCGTCTCGGTGTACCGACCGGCACCGAATCGACCAACCACGTCCCGTGCACGCCATACCGGGTCATAGGGCAGGCTGTGCTCGTGCCTGCGGTTCCGCGGCACGACCCACCGGACAAGGAGAACCCACATCGTGAGCGACATCTTCGACGAGCTGCAGTGGCGAGGACTGGTGGCGCAGACCACCGACGAGTCCGCGCTGCGCCAGGCACTCGCCGACGGGCCGATCACGGCGTATTGCGGTTTCGACCCGACGGCTCCGTCGCTGCACTTCGGCAACCTCGTGCAGCTGATCGTCATGCGACACCTGCAACGGGCCGGGCACCGGATCATCTGTCTCGTGGGGGGTTCGACGGGACTGATCGGCGACCCACGACCGTCGTCCGAGCGGATCCTCAAGACCAAGGAGCAGACGGCCGAGTGGGTCGCCGGCATCCAGGAGCAGGTCCGTCCCTTCCTCGACTTCGAGGGGGACAACGCGGCGGTGATGGTCAACAACCTCGACTGGACGGCCCCGCTGTCCGCACTGGACTTCCTGCGCGACATCGGCAAGCACTTCAGGGTCAACCAGATGATCAAGAAGGACGCCGTCGCGGCACGGCTGAACAGCGACGAGGGGATCTCGTACACCGAGTTCAGCTACCAGATCCTCCAGGGGCTGGACTACCTCCAGCTCTACCGGGACTTCGGCTGCACGCTTCAGACCGGCGGCCAGGACCAGTGGGGCAACCTCACCGCCGGGTCCGACCTCATCCACCGGGTGGAGGGGAAGTCGGTGCACCTGCTGACCACGCCCCTGATCACCGATGCCGCGGGGACCAAGTTCGGCAAGAGCGAGGGCAACGCCATCTGGCTCAACAGCGAGATGACCAGCCCGTGGGCCTTCTACCAGTACTGGATCAACGTCGAGGACGCCTCGGTGGTCAAGCTGCTCAAGGTCTTCACCGACCGAGGGCCCGATGAGATCGCGCGCCTCGAGCAGTCGCTGGCGGAGAAGCCGTTCCTGCGGGAGTGCCAGAAGGCGCTGGCCGCTGACGTCACCACGCTCGTCCACGGAGCCGCAGCCACGGCAGCGGTGCAGGCGGCATCGGAGGCGCTGTTCGGGAAGGGCGACCTGACAGGGCTGGACGCTCGCACCCTGCGCGACGCCACCGGGGAGCTGCCGGGGGGTGAGGTCTCCGTCGGCATGTCGGTGACCGATGCCCTCGTCGCCGTCGGGCTGGTCGACTCCCGCAACGCGGCTCGCCGGGTCATCGGGGACGGGGGAGCCTCGCTGAACAACGTCAAGCTCTCCGACCCCGAGCAGGTCCTGGGGGAGGACGACTTCCTGCACGGCGAGGTGGCCCTGTTGCGCCGAGGTCGCAAGTCCCTGGCCGCGGGACGACGCGGAGCCTGAGCGCCCCGGATCCCGCCGTGGGAGACCTGCAGGGCGCTGACCTGCGGATTTGTCTTCTGCGGCGGGATCCGTCTAATGTTCTCGACGTCAGCCCGACAGGGAGGAACGGACACCACCGCGGTCACCACCGCGAAGAAGGCCGGTCCCGGGGCTGAACCCCACATGCAGTACAGTTCGACTCCGGCGCGATTCGTTGCGCCGAACAGAGAAGGACGTGGGGCTTTCCACCACGGTTTTCCCGCCGCGAAGCGGATTTGGGGAAACGACGCAGGAAAGCATACGATTGAGAGGTTGCCCCAGAGGCTTCGCCACACGGCGAACTGATGGTGTGCGTCCGATCCTTGAGAACTCAACAGCGTGTCAAAAATCGATGCCAATTACCTCGTCTCT